>CACFUH010000012.1 GCA_902569415.1 uncultured Pelagibacteraceae bacterium | reverse complement strand
ATAATCTAAAAAATAAATATGCACTAGTAACGGGAGCTGGCAAAGGTTTAGGTAGAGCTTGTGCGATTGCTCTTGCAGAAGCAGGATGTAATTTAATTATTGTTAGTAGAACAAAGAAGGACCTTAATGGTGTTTCAAAAATTGCAAAAAAATTAAAAGTAAAATGTAAATCTTATACATGTGATGTTACAAATTATAATGAAATCAAAAATATAATTAATAAACAAAAAAGAATTGATATTTTGGTTAATAACGCTGGAAATAATATCCCTGAACACTTTACAAAAGTTAAAACAAAAAATATGGAATATCTTGTTAAGGTTAATACTATAGCTACATTTAATATTGCCCAATTATGTGCAATCAAAATGATGAAATTAAAAAATCGTAAGAAAGTTGGAGGCTCTATTATTAACATGACGTCTCAAATGGGTCATGTTGGAGGACCAATTAGAAGTGTCTATAATATGAATAAATGGGGTTTAGAAGGTTTAACAAAAGGTATGTCTCTAGACTTAGCAAAATACAATATAAGAGTAAATGCAGTGGCACCAACATTTGTCGTTACGCCAATGACAAAAAAATTTCTGAAAAATAAAAAATTTAAAAAAGAGACTTTAAATAATATTCCACTTGGTAGATTTGCAGAAATGTCTGAAATAGCTTCCACTGTTGTTTTTTTAGCATCTGACGCTGCTTCAATGATTCATGGAACTTCTATATTAGTAGATGGCGGATGGACTGCAAAATAATTAAATTTTTTTTATTAATTTTTTTTATTTCGTTTAAATCTTACGCTGTTGAGTTTAATGGTAAATTTATTCAGGGCCATTATATTATAGGTAAAACTGATCCAAAATCTACTGTCACCATAGATAAAATAAAAGTAAAAGTTTCAAAAGATGGATATTTTGCATTTGGATTAGACAGGGAAAGAAAGTATGACGTTGTAATCAAAATTAAAAAAGATGGAAATACTAGCAAAATTATTAAAAAAGTTAAAAAAAGAAAATATAACATCCAAAGAATTGATGGACTTGAAGAAAAAAAAGTAACTCCTCCTGAAGAAGTCTATGAGAGAATTAAAAATGAAAATAAACTTATCGCTAAGGCAAGAGAGATAAATTCTGATTTAGATTTTTTTAAGGATAGGTTTATTTTACCATTAGAAAACGCAATAATCACTGGTGTCTATGGAAGTCAAAGAATATTAAATGGCAAACCACGATGGCCACATTATGGAATTGATTTTGCAGGAGACCTTGGAACACCAATAAAAGCTATGGCTGATGGTATTGTTACATTGGCAGAAAACGATTTATATTTTACAGGTGCAACTTTAATTTTTGATCACGGACATGGAATCTCAACTTTATATATGCATTTGGATCAAATCTTTGTTGAAAAAGGTGATATCGTAAAACAAGGAGAAATTATTGGTACAGTCGGTTCAAGTGGTAGATCAACAGGTCCACATTTAGACGTAAGATTAAATTGGTTTGGAACAAGATTAGATCCAGCAACTGTTTTGGATATAAACTAATGGGTCTTCATTTTTCAAAAGAAGAATTTTCATCAAGAAAATCAAAAGTTTTGAAATCAATGAAAGAACAAAATATAGATGCTCTTCTTATGTTTAGACAAGAGTCTATGTATTGGTTAACTGGTTATGACACATTTGGTTTTGTTTTTTTTCAAACTTTAATCCTAGATCAAAAAGGAAATGTTCTATTGTTAACTAGAGCACCTGACTTAAGACAAGCACAAAATACATCCAATATAGAAGATATAAGAATATGGGTTGATAAAGATGGATCAAATCCAACTAATGATCTTAAAATTATTTTAGACGAATTAAATTTAAAGGGAAAAAAGCTAGGAATTGAATATGAAGCTTACGGACTTACAGGGCGAAACGCACTAAAATTAAATAAATCTTTAGAAAATTACTGTTCAATAGAAGATCAATCAGAATTAATTACTAAATTAAGAGTAGTAAAGTCAAAAGAAGAAATTGTTTATGTTAGAAAAGCTGCTGAACTTGCAGACAAAGCTTTGGACGAAGCTTGGAAACATGCGAAAGCTGGGGTTAGTGAGTCTAAAATATTAGCTGAAATGAATAGAATTATATTTGAAGGAGGCGGAGACTATCCCGCAAATGAATTTATAATTGGTTCAGGAGATAATGCTTTACTTTGTAGGTATCAAGCAGAGAAAAAAATATTACAAACCACAGATCAATTAAGTATTGAATGGGCTGGTACTTATAGACATTATCATTCAGCAATGTTCAGAACTATGCCTATTGGTAAAGCAGACTCTAAACATCATAAAATGCATGATGCGTGCATTGAAGCATTAAAAAATTGTGAAAATAAATTAAAACCAGGAAATAATGTGGGTGAAGTTTTTGACGTACACGCAAAAACTTTTGATGATCTTGGATATAACAAATCAAGAATGAATGCTTGTGGGTATTCCTTAGGAAATACTTTTTCTCCAAATTGGATGGATTGGCCAATGCTTTATACCGGTAATCCTTATATAATTGAACCTGGTAATATATTTTTTATGCATATGATTTTAATGGACTCTGAAAATCAATTAGCAATGAATTTGGGTGAAACATATCTTGTTACAGATAATGGAAATGAACGTTTAGGTAAGCAAAAATTAGATTTGGTTATTCTTTAATTAAGGCTTTTTCTAATATCTTCTTCACATTGCTTCTTTACTAAATCTTTATCAAAATTAGTTGAGTTTTGTTTTTTAGCTAAAACACAGGCAGAGATAGCCTTATTAATATTAAAATCTCTATAATTATATCTAGCAAAATATAATAAAATTGAAGCGATAATTATAAATATTATGTAATTTAGTATTTTTTTATTCATCTTAAAATTAATAACTATATTATATACTATTAATTGTGTAATGAATAATTATGAACAGTGATAAAGATATTGTAATAACATCAGCTTTTAGAACTCCAATTGGTTCGTTTCAAGGAAGTTTAAAAGATCACAAAGCAACAGAACTTGGAACTGCTGTTGTTAAAAAATGCATGGAACATTCTAATCTAAATGGTTCAGAAGTAGATACAGTTATTTTAGGACAAGTATTACAAACTGGATGCGGTCAAAATCCAGCTAGACAAGCAGCAATTAATTCAGGAATAGATAAAGGTAAAACTGCAACAACAATTAATCAAGTATGTGGTTCTGGTTTGGCTGCAGTAACCTTAGGTTTTAACTCTTTAAAACTAAATGACACGAATATTGTTATTGCAGGAGGCCAAGAAAGTATGACTAATTCTCCACACTATTTAAATTACAGAATGGAAAAAAACTTAAGTGAGGAAAAATTAAAAGATTCAATGCTTATTGATGGATTAATAGATGCATATGATGATTATCACATGGGAGTAACTGCCGAAAATGTTGCAGAAAAATATCAAATAACCAGAAATGATCAGGACAAGTTTGCATTAAACTCACAAAAAAAAGCAATAAAAGCTATTAGCGAGAATAGATTTAAAGAAGAAATAGTTCCAATAAAATTAAAAGATCAAAAGATGTTTGATAAAGATGAATATCCAAGATCAGATACAAATTTAGAAAAATTATCTAATTTAAAAACAGTTTTTAAAGAAAATGGTACCGTAACAGCAGGAAATGCATCAGGATTAAATGATGGTGCTGCAGCAGTAACTTTAATGAATTATAAAACTTCAATAGACAAGGGTCTAAAACCAATTGCTAAAATTATTTCATGGGCACAAAGTGGTGTTGATCCAAAATTAATGGGAACAGGTCCAATACCTGCATCTAAATTAGCATTGAAAAAAGCTGGCTGGAATATAAATGATTTAGATTTAATTGAATCAAACGAAGCCTTTGCTGCCCAGTCTATTGCAGTGGTAAAAGAACTTGGACTTAAGGAAGATATAGTAAATGTTAACGGTGGTGCTATTGCTCTTGGGCATCCAATTGGAGCTTCTGGAGCAAGAATTTTAGTAACGCTAATACACGAAATGCAAAAAAGAAAATATAAAAGAGGTTTAGCTACACTTTGTATTGGTGGAGGTATGGGTATTTCAATGTGCGTTGAAAGTATTTAACTAAACCTCTGATTTTGCTCTTAATCTTTCAAAAAATAATCTTGCTTTAACTCCTACGTTTAAAAAAGGATTTGGAGGTAACCAATTTGGCTTAACTCTATTATTTATTGTTTCAATTTCATTAGACTGTTGATCAGATGCCATTAATGCAATTTGTTCACCAAAAAGCGTTCCAACACCTATTCCAGAACCATTGTAGCAGCCTGCAGCATAAATATTTTTTTCAATCATTTCAAAGATTTGGGAACCATTTCTGCTCCTTGAAACAATTCCTGACCATGTGTTTTCTATTAAGTTAGTTTTCAAAGTTGGAAATCTTTTAACCAAACCTTTTAAATGTATAAATTTTCGCTTTTCCAGTTCATGTTTAGACATATAATTAGGATTTCTCATTTCAGCAGTATTTCTAATTAATAATCGTCTATCTTTTGTAAAACGAATTGTTGCCCCCATTGGACGTATTGGTAAAACACCCCACTCTTTTGGTTCTCCAATAGATTTAAATTCTTCATTGTCTAATGGTCTTGTCATACTAGCTGTTAAAGTTAATGGAAAATTAAAATTTTTTTTTATATTTAATGAATTTAAAAAACCATTTGTACAAAAAATAATCTTATTAGTTTGAACTAAATTTTTTTCAAATTGGCAATCAATATAGTTATTATTTTTTTTCCATTTAATTAATGGGCTATTTTCATATAATTCTACATTTTTTGGTAATACATCTATCATCGCACGCGCGAGTTTAGCTGGGTTAATCAATATTCCACCTTCGGTAAAAACTGCTGTTTTATAAAAATTTGTTCCTAATTTTTTTTCTAATTCATCTTGATTTAAAATTTTATTATTAAAATTTAACGAAGTTAGAAGTTCGCTAAATTTTTTTGCTATTGATATGTCCTTAATAACTGAGGATGCAAAGTATTTACCACATTCGTTCCAATCACAGTCTACTTGATATTGGTTTATAAAATTTTTGACTGCATTGATTCCTAAATTATAAATTTTAACTTTTTTTTTATAATTATTAATATCTTTATTTGAGGCAAAACCATCATTCAAAGTTGTATCAACTAAATAACCAGAGTTACGAGAGCTCGATCCCTCTCCTGCTAATTGAGAATCAACAATAACAATTTTTTTAAGTCTATTTATTTCAGATAGTTTTCTTGCTGCAGATAAACCTGTATAACCAGCTCCAATAACTAAATAATCACACTTAAAATTTTTATTTAAGACTTTAAAATTCTCCCTTGATTGTAAAGCATTTGTCCATCCACAAAATTTATCGTTTATGATTTTTTTCGTTTTAATCAAGTTCAAAGTTTTTTGTATAATCTTTTTTAAGAGCTGGGTTTTGATATTCTTTTATTAGATAACAATTGCCTATAACTAAATTATCAAGTTCAGTACCCATGAAGCAATTAAATGCATCTTCTGGAGTATTAACAATTGGCTCACCTCTTACATTAAATGATGTATTTACTATTACAGGACAATTTGTTTTATCTTTAAATTTGTTTATTAAATCATAATATTTTTTATTTGTATCCCTACTAACAGTTTGAATTCTAGCTGAATAATCAACATGTGTAACCGCCGGTATCTCAGATCGTTTTATATTTAGTTTATCAATACCAAACAATTTTTTTTCATCTTCGGTCATGTGATTTTGTTTCTCTCTTTTTATATCTGCAACTAATAACATATAAGGACTGTCCTCATTTAATTCGAACCACTCATTGACATCGTCCCTTAGAACAGATGGCGCAAAAGGTCTAAAACTTTCCCTGTACTTAACTTTTAAATTAAGATTCTTCTGCATACTGGAAGATCTAGGATCACCTAGAATTGATCTTCCGCCCAAGGCTCTTGGTCCAAATTCCATTCTTCCTTGAAACCATCCAATTGCATTTCCTTTTGACAAATCATCTGCTGTTTTTTCTATCAAAGCGTCATCTTCTAATATTTCAAATTTAGCTCCTAGATTATTCAATTTATTTTTTATTTCCTCATTATCAAAATAAGGTCCTAGATATGATCCACTCATTGCATCTTTGCTTGTAACTTCTCGACTTTTTTTTAATTCTAAATGCCAAAATGCTAGAGCGGCACCCAAAGAACCACCTGCGTCTCCTGCTGCTGGTTGTATCCAAATTTTTTCAAATATTTTTTCTTTGAGTATTTTTCCATTTGCTACACAATTTAAAGCAACCCCACCGGCAAGGCACAAATTGGGAATATTAAATTCTTTTCTTAGCGACTTACAAATTTTAATCATAATATCTTCGGTTACACTTTGAATGGAAGATGCGATATCCATATGAAATTGTGTTATTTTATCTTTCTTACTATCACGTGGTTTTTGACCAAATAAATTATGAAATTTTTCATTAGTCATTGAAAGTCCAGTTGTGTAATTAAAATAATCTTGGTTTAACCTAAAAGATCCATCTTCTTTAATATGAATTAATTTTTTTTCAATAAGATCTACATATTTAGGTTCTCCATATGGAGCCAGACCCATTAATTTATATTCACCGCTATTAACTTTAAATCCAGTGTAATAAGTAAACGCAGAGTACAGAAGTCCTAATGAATGTGGAAAATGAATTTCTTTTTTTATTTTAAGGCTATTTTTTTTTCCTATAGCTACAGTAGTAGTGGCCCATTCACCAACACCATCAGCGGTTAAAACTATAGCTTCTTCATGTGGTGAAGGGAAAAAAGCACTCGCTGCATGACTCAAGTGATGTTCTGAAAAAGAAATTTTACTAATTTCTTTAAAATTTTTGTCATGTTTTTTAAGTAAATTAAATAACATTTTTTTTTGAAATAATTTTTCTCTTAGCCATGTTGGCATAGCTTTTGAAAATTGTAAAAATCCTCTAGGTGCCATAGCAACATATGTTTCTAAAAGTCTTTCGAATTTAAGAAAAGGTTTTTCAAAAAAGACTATATGATCGACTTCTGAAAGTTTAATTTTTGCAAAGTTAAGTACAAATTCTATTGCATTATATGGATATCTTGGATCATGCTTTTTTCTAGAGAATCTTTCTTCTTGAGCTGCTGCAACTATTTTACCATCTATAGTAATTGCTGCTGCGCTATCATGATAAAAAGCCGAAATTCCTAAAATTTTAGTCACTAAAATATTGTATAAATAAATGGCGCAACAGCGGATCCTTGACTTAAGACAATTAAGCCTCCAAAAATTAATAAAACTATAATAATTGGTAGAAGCCAATATTTTTTTCTAATTTTCAAAAATTCCCAAAATTCTTTTATAAAATCCATTTTAAAACTGATTTTTCATACTAGACTTAATATCTTTTTTTTCAATCCAATAAGTGCTGCTATTATTTTTTCTTAAATTGATAAGGTCTTTTCTGAATAATTTCATTATTAAACCTGTTGGTGTAACAACTAAAAAAAATACAATTCCCATTATTACGGGTGAAATAAAATTGCCTAAAAAAATTCCAAATCTAAACCAAACTTTATTGAAAGGTGTAAGGATTTTTGAATTTAATATTCCTAAAATAAGAAAAATTAATGAAATTACAATTGACCAAATTCTAATTTCGTTTCCTTTTAAAATTGGCCATAATCCAATAAGCAAAAATACAACAAAGAAGACAACTCCAAAATTTCTGTTTGATCCAATTTTTATATCTTTGTTATTCAATTTAAACTAATGATTTTTGAGGTTTCATATCCTCTTTTTTAATACCTGCCACTTTAACTGGTTTCTTCATAGCATCTCTTCTAAATGGCTCACCTAGTTCTTGATTTAAAATTATCTCAATAAATGTTGTAATTCCCTTTTTTTGATCTTCACATGATTGTTTAATAGCTTTTGTTGTTTCTTCCATAGTCTTAACAGTAACCCCTTTTAATCCACACGCATTAGCTACTTTTGCATAACTTAACTCAGGATCTAATTCGGTTCCAACGAAATTGTCATCAAACCAAAGAATTGAATTTCTCTTTTCTGCACCCCATTGATAATTTCTAAAGATAACCATTGTAATTTTTGGCCATTCTTTTCTTGCACATGAACTCATCTCATTCATGCTTATTCCAAAAGCCCCATCTCCTGCAAAACCTATGACGGGTGTATCTGGGCATCCTATTTTTGCTCCTAGTATTGAAGGAAATCCATAGCCACATGGGCCAAATAAACCTGGCGCTAAATATTTTCTTCCTTTTTCAAATGTAGGATAAGCATTTCCAATTGCGCAGTTATTTCCTATATCAGATGAAATTATAACATCTTCAGGCATGCCTGCTTGTATTGCTCTCCAAGCTTGTCTTGGTGACATTCTATCATTATCTCTTTCTCTTGCTTCTTTGTTCCAAACAGTTCCTGGATCATCATCTTCATGGTCTAAACTTGTTAAAGTCTGCAACCAAGCTGATTTAGTTTGGTGTATTAAATTTTTTCTTTCTTCTCTTCCTTTGTCACCTGCACTTGAAGATAACTTTTCTAAAATTTGTTGAGAAACTAATTTAGCATCACCACATATTCCAACAGTAACTTTTTTAGTTAATCCAATTCGATCTGAATTCATATCTACTTGAATAATTTTTGCATCTTTAGGCCAATAGTCTAGGCCATAACCTGGTAAAGTTGAAAATGGATTTAATCTTGTTCCGAGTGCAAGGACAACATCTGCTTTTGAAATTAGTTGCATCGCTGCTTTTGAGCCATTGTAACCTAAAGGACCTACTGCTAAAGTGTGACTTCCCGGAAAACTATCGTTATGTTGGTAACCGCTGCACACAGGAGAGTCTAATTTTTCAGCTAGTTTTTTACAGTCTTCAATAGCTCCGCCAATAACTACACCTGCTCCAGATAAAATTACTGGAAATTTAGATTCGGATAACAATTTCGCAGCTTTAGTTATTGCATCATCTCCACCACCTTGTCTTTCCAATCTCACTATTGGAGGTAGTTCAATATCTATAACTTGTGTCCAATAATCTCTTGGTACATTTATTTGCGCTGGAGCGGAGCCTCTAATCGCTTTTTCAATTACTCTATTTAAAACTTCTGCCATTCTTGATGGATCCCTAACTTCTTCTTGATAGCAAACCATGTCTTTAAATAAATTCATTTGTTCAACTTCTTGAAATCCACCTTGCCCCATAGTTTTGTTTGCTGCTTGAGGAGTAACTAAAAGCAATGGCGTATGATTCCAGTAAGCTGTTTTTATAGGTGTAACAAGACCTGTTATACCTGGGCCATTTTGTGCGATGACCATAGACATTTTACCTGTGGCCCTGGTGTAACCATCAGCTATTAAACCACCATTTGTTTCGTGTGCAACATCCCAAAAAGTTATACCTGCTTTAGGAAATAAATCAGAAATAGGCATAAACGCTGAACCGATTATTCCAAAAGCATGTTCTATTCCGTGCATTTGAAGAACTTTGATAAATGCCTCTTCTGTATTCATTTTTGTCATTTTACAATCTTTCTATATATAAAATTTTTATTTGTTTAAGGACATGATTAATATATAAGATCAAAGAAATTTCAAATAAAGAAATCGTCGCTATGCCTAATACAGATATAATTATTCATGATGAAAAAGACAATGTAGGTGTTGTAGTTATTGAAAAAATAACCCCTAATCAAGAATGTAATTGCTGGATTATGGAAAATGATAAATCTGTTAAAATTCAATCTAAAAATGAGATCCCTTTAGGTCATAAAATTGCAATGATCGACTTTAAAGAAGGAGATACAATTTTAAAATATGGTCATGATATTGGGAAAGTTGTTAAAGATATTAAAAAAGGTGAGCACGTTCATGTTCATAATGTAAAAACTAAGAAGTGGTAATAATATGAAAATTCCAAAAAGTTTTTTAGGCTACAAAAGAGAAAATGGAAGAGTTGGAACTAGAAACCATGTTGTAATTCTTCCTGTTGATGATATTTCAAATGCATGTGCTGAGGCTGTTGCTAATAATATAAAAGGTACATTTGCTATACCGCATGCTTATGGAAGATTACAGTTTGGTGCAGACCTAGAATTATTTTTTGATACAATGATAGGAACTGGAAAAAATCCAAATGTAGCTGCTTGCGTTGTAATAGGTATCGAACCTAAATGGACTAAAAGAATTGTTGATGCGATAG
Organism: uncultured Pelagibacteraceae bacterium; assembly: GCA_902569415.1. Lineage (GTDB taxonomy): Bacteria > Pseudomonadota > Alphaproteobacteria > Pelagibacterales > Pelagibacteraceae > Pelagibacter. Next base: position 17,213 of record CACFUH010000012.1, on the reverse strand, counting down.
CTACAACTGGGAAACCTGTTGAAGGCTTTAGTATTGAAGGGGCGGGAGATATTAAAACAATAATGACTGCTTCTAAAAAAGCTCAAGAATTTTCTCAGTGGGCTTCTGAAAAACAAAGAGAAGAATGTCCATTAAGTGATTTATGGATATCAGTTAAATGTGGAGAATCTGACACAACATCAGGAATGGCTGCTAACCCCGCTGTTGGAAATTTAATGGATAAATTAGAGCCTTTAGGAGTTCATCTTTGCTTTGGTGAAACCTCAGAATTAACTGGTGCAGAAAAAGTTTGTGCAACAAGAGGTTCCACACCAGAAGCACAAAAGAAATTCATGAAGACGTGGAGCGATTATAATGATTTCATTCTCAAGGAAGCTACAAATGATCTTTCAGAAAGCCAACCAACAGCAGGTAATATTGCTGGTGGATTAACAACAATTGAGGAAAAAGCTTTTGGTAACTTTCAAAAAATTGGTTCAAGAAAATTTATTGATGTTCTAACTCCTGCTGAAGAACCTAAAAAAGGCCCTGGATTATATTTTATGGATACTTCATCTGCTGCTGGAGAGTGTTTAACTTTACAAGCTGCAGCCGGTTTTAATATTCATTTATTTCCGACAGGACAAGGAAATATAATCGGAAATGCAATTGAGCCTGTAGTTAAATTAACAGGAAATCCAAGCACTGCTGTAAATATGAAAGAACATATTGACCTTGATGTATCAAAAATCTTAAAAAGAGAAATGAACATGGATCAAGCTGGCGATGAACTAATAAAAACAACAATCAGAGCTGCTAGTGGTCGTTTAACTTGTGCTGAGGTGCTAGGTCATAAAGAATTTATTATGACTAAGTTGTTCAGAAGTGCTTAAAATAATTATTTGCTTTTTGTAGCGTTTATATTTTTTCTTAAGTTGGAAAAAAATCTTCTTAATATTGCAGCACCAACTCCTAAAATAAGAGCTAGTAGAATTGATAACATTCCATAAAGAACAGGAACATTTATTGATATATCTTTTATAAATTTTGCAAAAGGACTTAGTGATTTAGCACCGTTATCATTTATAACTTCTACAGTTTTTTCAGCAAAAAATGCATCATAAGCAATTGCTATACCAACTAATAATAAAAGAACTGCTAAAATAGTTTTAAATTCAGAACTATCAACTTTCTCTCCAATTTTTTGACCTACCTGAACACCTAAAATAGAACCACAAATTAATATCATTACAAGTAAAAGATCAATTGAACCATAATTAAAAGCATGAAGAACAGTAACAATTGCACTAACAAAAATTGTAACAAACAAAGATGTACCTGGAATAAGTTTGGTTGGCATACCTATTATATAAATCATTGCAGGTACTAAAATAAATGCACCGCCCACACCCATTATTGCAGCTATAAATCCAACAACTAAACCAATAATAATTGGTGTAAAGGCGCTTTCATATAGTTTAGATTTTTTAAACCTCATTCTAAATGGTAAACCGTGTATCCAATAATGAGAGTGAAGTTTTTTTCTAACAACAATTTTTCTTCTTGCTCTATCAATTTCTGTAACCCCTTGAACAAGCATTATTGTTCCAATAATTGCTAGGATATACATATATGATAATGAGATGACTATATTAATTTTTCCAATATCTTGGAAATAAGAGAATGTTATAATACCTAAAATTGTTCCAGCCGCACCGCCTATGACAATCATAAATCCCATTTTATAATCCAAAGTGCCTTTAAGATAATGAGTTGTAGAGCCAGATATTGATGTACCTAAAATATTATTTGCTTCATTCGGTACTGCATAAGCTGGTGGAACACCTAAAAAAATTAAAAAAGGAGTCATTAAAAATCCTCCACCAACACCAAACAAGCCTGAAAGAACTCCAACTACTAAACTAAGAATAAATATTAAAGGAAGGTTTACATAAACTTCTGCAATCGGAAGAAAATACTCCATATTTACTAACTATTCTTCTAAAATATCAATGTCAACTATTTGATTAAATATTAAAAAAAGTTCCAAAAAGAATTAATCCCCAGTAGGCTACTAGACCAAAATATATTGCAGATTTTGCACTAATAAACGATTGAATATTTGGAAATTGCTTAACAGATGATTTAATATTTTTAAAAAAATTGTTAAGCATAGGTAGGAATTACACCCGGTTTTAAAATTTTGCAAGTAATTTTTAAAAAATATTTAAAAAATTTTTAAAAGATCGTAGCTCCAAAAACTTTAATCTGATCTCCTTCTTCTCCTAAGACAAGACGTCCTAAAAAATCTCCAGGTATCTTTGTGCTAGTCTGCTTATATAAAATGGTAACGTGCTGACCTCTCTTAAGGCAACCAAACGCTTTACAGCCCTCTGACAGTGAAGATATAAGGTCATTACTTGCCCATTGCTTGCCAAGTTCCACTTCATTAGCTCCGTAGAGCATCTGAGATGAAAAATCTTTAGTAAATCCACCGTAATCTTTTATATTTGATGACTTTACAAGGTTAGCCCAAATGGGTTCAGCGATTTTAATTATTTCTTCCTCTGATTTGTCTAGAAGACTCATTAATATAATTATGAAGCTTCCTTCTTCTCTTTTTCATCAACTATATGATAAACTGGTGCCTTCTCCATGGTAAACTTACCAGTCTTAGGATCTCTTCTTGATAAAGTTAAACAATGCCAATTTTCGTCATCTAACTTCATATAATCTCCTCTATAGTAATAACCTGGCCAACGTGTTTCTTGCCTGAAAAGGGTGTGTTCAGTTACACACTGAGATGTAAGGGTTCTATGTTTAAGTTCCCATGCTCTCATAAGCTGATGATAATCCTCTGCACCAACTTTTTCAAGATCTTCTTGTAACCAATCTAGTAGCTCAAGACCTCTTTTGAGAGTATTTTCGTTAGTCATATAATTATAGGAAATTCCTCCAACGTACTCATCCATGATCTTTTGTAGACGTTGAAGACCTTGAATTGGAGATATATAACTTGGAGAAACAGTTCCACCTGTAATTTCATTTCTTCCAACAGTGTAGTTTTCTAAAGGTTTAAATATAATTTCTTTAAAATCTTCACATTGCTTATCACTTATATCTATATCTTTCGCTTTTTCCTCTTCAATATATTTAACAGCTGCTTTTGCAGCCAACCTGCCTTCAGTAAATGACCCTGATGAGAATTTGTGGGCACTTCCACCAACAGTATCTCCAGCTCCAAACAATCCTTCTACCGTTGTCATTCTATTATAGCCCCAAAAATACTCGGGTGGAGCAATATCTTCTGGCCCACTAACCCACGCTCCAGAACAAGTCGCATGAGAGCCCATTACATAAGGTTCTGAAGTAGTTAATTCAGGATTTGTATATTTTGGATCAATATTTTGTGACGCCCAAACAACTGCCTGACCAACAGTCATTCCTAAGAAATTTTCCCATCCAACTGTTTCTAAATGAGGATCTTGGAAAGCTTCTTTTGTAACCATATGAATTGGGCCACCACCTGCCATAACTTCTTGTATAAAGGCATGATTTCGTAAACAAGTTGGAGTTGGGTGATGATCTATATATTCACCTACTAATTCTTTAGTTTTATCATACCATTTTTTTTCATAATTCTCACCATTTGCATTTTGAGTATAAGTTTTTAAATGTAAAAAATAAGCTCCCACTGGACCATAACCATCTTTAAATCTACATAACACAATTCTATTTTCCATTTGTGTCATTTTAGCTCCAGCTTCAATTGGAAGAGCGTAAGCTGAACCATTACTCCATGGTGCATACCAAGTTCTTCCCATTCCCTCTCCAACAGCTCTTGGTTTAAAAATATGTGACGCTCCACCTGCAGCAACTATTACAGTTTTTGCTCTGAAGACATAATAGTCTCCAGTTCTCATATTAAATCCTACTGCTCCACCTACTCTATTTTCTTTTGCTTCGTCCATAAGTAGATGCGTAATCATAATCCTATTATAAATTTTATCTGCAGATTTCTTTGCTGCTTCAGCCACTATTGGCTTATAACTTTCTCCATGAATCATTATTTGCCATTTACCTTCACGTTGGTAACGGCCAGTTTCTTTGTTCTTCATCATTGGTAAACCCCACTCATCAAACATGTGTACTGTTGAATCTACATGACGAGCCATATCATATCCAAGATCTTCTCTAACCAGGCCCATTAAATCATTTCGAGCATATCGAACATGATCTTCTGGCTGGTTTTCTCCCCATTGCATTCCCATATAACAGTTGATTGCATATAGACCTTGAGCTACCGCACCACTTCTGTCGATATTTGCTTTTTCTACACAAATAATTTTTAAATCTCTTCCCCAGTGTCTAGCCTCAAAAGTAGCACCAGTTCCAGCCATACCACCACCTACTACAAGAATATCACAATCTTCAACTATAGTTTTTCTAGCCATTAATAATAAACACCTTTTTTAAATGCACTTTTTTCTACTTTAGGTAATTCTTTTTTTGTATTTAAACCCTCAGGCTCTGAATAAAGAATTTGCGAATTTATTTCTCCTTGGTTTGGTTTGTCACCATCTGCAAGTTTTGGAATAAATTTTCCCCATGGTTTTGTTGTTATCGGAGAAACAAAATCTTTTACTGTCCCATTTCTAAATTTTATTTTCCAAGAAATTGTTCCTTTTTCTTCTTCTCTTCTAACTCTTACACTGTGGCCCATAGGAGCAAAGTCAGCATAACCACGAACATCTATTGCATGGTTAGGACAAGCTTTAACGCAAGAATAGCATTCCCAACAAAAATTCGGTTCAATATTTTTTGCACGTCTTATAGTTTCATCTATGTGCATAATGTCTGACGGACAAATATCTACACAATGACCACAACCATCACAGCGAGTCATATATACAAAAGTTGACATAATTTATTTTATTCCTTTCAAAATCATTTTAATAATGTTTTGGATTTTCTCTACTTATACCTAATCCAAATTGTTTTGGGGCATCTGCTTCGGGTGGCAAATTGTCTCTGGAACCGTCAGCTTCTGCTAAATTTTTCTGTATTGCAGCTCCTGGTTTATAAAACATATGTGCAAATTTAGACCAATATACTCCTCCAAATAAAACAAGATTTGAAACAATAAATAAAACTAAAAATACTTTATCATCCCATCTATCATTTAAATCCAATGATTGTAAATAAGACCAAATTAGACCTGTTAAAGATGATGCAACAAGAGCAAGCACAAATAAATCAGCTTTTATAATTCTATACCAAGGTTGAGCTTCTGAATAAACATCTACTCTTAAAAAAAACCAAAACCAACCTCCTCCAACAACTGTCATAATAGCACCAACATGCCAAATGATAGGCCAGAAAGATGGTGTATCTAAAGATGGACTTGAATAACAAAAAATCATTATTGCTGATCCTACCCAGAACAAAATTGTTCCATACATTCCAAGTAGATGAGCCGCTCTTCTTTTTCCTGCTCCAAGTTCAGAGGTAGTAGCTATATCGCTAACTATTGTTTTTGAGATAACTGATATTCTTTCCCCTGTACTTAAAGTTTTTGTAGCAGATAACTTTGCCTTTTTTGCATTTTCAAAAAAATACTTAACATTTTTTTTATGAATAATGTCTACAAGGGTACCAACAACAATTAGGACAACCATTAATACAACAAAAGACTGCATTAATATTGGAGATACAGTTTCAGCTAATATTGCAAATGGATTTACAGATAGCATATGATTTTTCCCTTTCGAATAAAGTATTTAGTATAGTTAACAAAATAGATCAACCTTGGAATCTGGTCATTTAGTATCGTTAATATATGAAAATTTATTTACTTTTTCTTATATAATGTTGTTTTGAGGGAATTACTCCTCTTACACCACCCTGAGGATTTTCTACATCACCTTCTCTTCTTGGAATCAAGTGAATATGACAGTGCATAATCGATTGCCCTGCTTCTTTTCCAGAATTAATACCAATATTAAATCCTTTAATTGATTTATCATTATTTTCGACTTTGATTTTAATTTTTTTTATTAGTTGATTACATCCTGACACTTCTTCTTCGCTTAATTCAAAGTACTCTTTTACGTGTCTCTTGGGTATAATTAAACTATGATGGTTTGAAACGGGATATGAATCAAATGTTGCATATGCAAATTCATTTTCTTCAATAATATCTTCTTTTTTAGTTGTGCAAAATAAACAAGGATTATTAGGATCTTTCATGAAGGTTAATTATTTTATGGTTTCAGATTTATATATTTTTAACAGTTTATTAAATATTTTTAAACTTTTTCTTTTCCATAAATTATTATCGATCGAAGAAACAGATACTATTCCTTTTCCAGATCCAACAACTAAGATTTCATCGAAATTGTTAATATCTTTGATAAATATGCTTGTGAATTTTACTTTTATTTTTTTTGTAAAAAACTTAATTGTTGTGCCCATGTAACAATCTTTGTTAGGTGAAAATATTTTGTTACTTTTAACGAACAATAAATTAGATGTGCCAGTTTCTAATATTTTGTTTCCTTTATAAAGAGCTATATCAAATTTCGTAACGTCTAGTTTACTTAGTATTTTTAAAATTTTTTTGTATTTTAAATTTTTATAAGCAGCATCTACACGTTTATAGTTTACTAGTTTAAGTTTGAAATTAGATTTGGGTATTGGTCTTTTACGCAAAGAAATAGAAATAATTTTATTATTCGAAGCAACTCTTAATAAATGGTCATAATTTCTATTTTTTTTTAAATTTAATTTAATTAATTTTAAAATATTATTTCTTAAATCTTTTTTTCTAATATTATATTTATTTAATGACTTGATTAAATTATCTATGTGAGTTTTATAGAATAGAATTTTTGCGGATCCACCTATGACACGCATCGTAGTAAAGATACCATATCCGTTCCAAAGATCATTAAATTTAACTTCTTTAAGATCTTTATGAAGATAAGATTTTTTTAATAATAAAGTTACCATTTTCTGTTAAAAAAGATTCTGGATGAAACTGAAAACCATATACATTATTTTTTTTGCTTTCGATAGCCATTGGAATACTTGATATAGCGCATCTCATCGTTATTTTTATATTATTTGACTTATACGGTTCATACAATTTTAAAGAATGATACCGTCCAACTTTAAATATTTTATTTTTTTTAAATAATTTGCTTTCATTTGTTACTTTTACTTTTGACTGATAGCCATGAAAAATATTTTTTTGTTGTACTATTTTACCTTTTTCATTGAATAAAATTTGCTGATACCCAAGACAAATCCCTATAATTTTCTTTCTCCCTTTATATTTTTTATAAATCTTTGATGTTATTGGATAATCTTTTGGTGACCCTGGTCCAGGAGACAAAACAATTGTATTAGATTGATCTAATTTTTTTTTATTAATGTTAAAATAATTAGAACAATAAACTTTATCAAACTTGGAAAATTGATGAACTACATTCCAAGTAAAAGAGTCTTGATGATCAATTATATAAATCATTTATAAAGCTCCAATAAAGATTTTGCTTTTATAAAGTTTTCATTAAATTCTTTTTTAGATGAACTATCTAAAACAACGCCAGAGGCTGCTGAAATTTCTGAAATATTTTTATAATTTAAAATTGATCTAATTATAATATTGAATTTCATATCCTGATTAAATTTGATGTATCCAAAACTACCTGTAAATATATTTCTATCCTCTGTTTCTTGTTTGTTTAAAAGTTCAAGTGTTCTAATTTTTGGACACCCAATAACTGAGCCTCCTGGCATCATAGATTTAATTATATTTTTTGGGGTAGTATTATTATTCAATATACCTTGTATTGATGTAACGTAATGAAATAGATGTTTGTATTCCTCTACATATTTTTTCTTCAGTATATTTACTGATCCAGGCTTGCATATTTTTGATAGGTCACTTCTTTCCATATCAACAATCATGTTGTGTTCTTTTGTTTCTTTTTCATTATTTCTGAAAAAATTTAGTGCTTTAATTTTGTTAATTTTTTTACTTTTTTTAAGAGTTCCGGCAATAGGTTTAGTAATAATCTTATTTCCTCTCTTATTAATAAGAGTCTCAGGTGAACAACTTACTATAGAAAAGTTTTTATCTCTAATCATAAAAGACTCAGGCGATGAATTTATTTTCATTAATTTCCAAAAAAAATTGACTGGGTTAATTATTGATTTATTTTTATATTTAGTACAAATTTTAATTTGATACGTCTCTCCTTGTCTAATTTTTTTTGAAAATAAATCAAATATTGTTTTATATTTTTTATAATTAATATTTGTTTTAAAGGGACTTAAGATCTGAGTTTTATTGAAAAAACTGTTGAATTTGTGTTTTTTGATTGTAGATATTACTTTTATATCTTTTCTTATCTTTATTAATGTTTCTGGTTTGTAAAAAATACCCTTATAGAAATTAAGTTTTTTTTGATTTTTAATTTGAATATTTAATAAATTACAAAGAATTTCATATCCAAAAAATCCAATTAAAAGATCAGTCTCTTTTTTAAATTTTTTACTCTTAAATGAGTTAAAAAAATTATTTATATTTTTTTTTGTTAATATAATTTTTTTTGAAAAATCAGTATAGAGATTATAGCCATCATGAACTTTATAAATTATTAAAGGCTTATCAGAATGATATAGCCTTTCTAGATAAGGATTAAATTTCAGATGTTGCGAGCTGTTTTCTTTCAATTGCTATCTCTTTTATAGGTAAATGTATCAAGCCCGCAAATAAAGATAAAGCGATAGAAATGTACCATGCATAATCCAATGAACCATATAAATCATGGAATAAACCACCAAGATAGGCGCCTAGAAATGATCCGACTTGGTGGCTTAAAAAAACAAAACCATATAATAAAGACACATATTTAGTTCCAAAAATATGACTTACTATGCCGCTTGTTGGTGGAACAGTTGATAACCATAAATAACCAAATGTAGCACCAAAAATTAAAGCGTTAATCACACTTGGTGGCATAAGTATAAAGTATAATATTGAAACTCCTCTTAATAAATAAATTGCACTCAATAATTTTTTCTTACTAATTCTTGTAGATAAATAACCACTAGTCAAAGTTCCAAATATATTAAATAAACCAATTAATGCTAAAATTGCAGTTGCTGTCCAATCCTCAAGTCCTTTATCTCTTATGTGCATCGGTATATGCGTTGCAACAAGAGCTATATGCCAACCACATACAAAAAATCCTAAAGTTAAATAATTATAACTTTTGTTTGAAAATGCTTCCTTTATAGCTTGCATGGCTGTTTGATTATTTTCGTTTTCTTGTTTTATTTCTGTCATTGGAGTATTTAAAAATAGAGAAATAACCAAACCTGCTAAAATCATAGCTCCAAAAATAAGTAATGTTGGGTTCCAACCGAATTCTAAAAGGAAAAATCTTGTGTAAATAGGAGATACAAAATATCCAAAAGAACCAGCAGCAGTAACAACACCTATTGCAATAGTCCGTTTATTTAGTGGAAAATGTTTGGATACAATAGAGATAGGGATGCTTATTGCAGTTGCCGCAAGTCCAATTCCAATTAAAATTCCCAAATCGAAAGTAAACCAAAATCCTATATTCGGTCCATAATTTAAAAAATAAATTCCAGCCAAATAAAATAAAAAACCTATAAATACAGCTACTCTTCCACTAAATTTGTCTGTAATTAATCCAAAAAGAGGCCCAAATAGTCCCCAAAAAAATAGTTGGATACCCATCGCAAAACCAAATTCAGTTTGTGTACAACCAAGATCAATTTCAAAATCAAAAAAGAAAAGGCCAAAAGTTTGTCTAATACCTAATGAAATAATAACTACTAAAGATGCGGCTATTAAAGTTATTAGAGCAGTTCTATTTGGAATAAATTTTTCTGAAGTCATTTAATAAACCTTAAAGATCTTTTCAGATCATTAATTAAATCCTTTGGATCTTCAAGGCCAATATGCAGTCTAACTAAATGTTCATCTTTTTCTAGTTTTAAGTAATTTCTTTTTCCTAATTCTCTGAACTCTTGATGTAATGCTAAACTTTCAAATCCTCCCCAGCTATATCCATATCCAAATAATTTTAAAGAATTTACAAATTTATTAATAGAATTTTTATTTTTTGATTTAATTTTTAAACCCATTAATCCTGATGCTCCTGAATAATGTTTTTTCCACATTTTATAATTATGTGAGCCTTTTTTATATGGATATAAAAGCTTAACTTTTTTATGACCAGATAAAAAAGCAGCAACTTTTTTTGCATTTTCTTCATGTCGGTCAAGACGAACGTCTAAAGTTCTTAATCCTCTTATTATTAAATATGCATCATCTGGTCCCAGCCTAAGACCGGTAATTTTATTTGCTTTTTCAACATATTTAAAAACTCTTTTATTAACAGCTAAACTTCCGCCCATAACATCAGAATGGCCTGAATAATATTTAGTTGCAGATACAATGGACATATCAAATCCTAATTTAATAGGTTTTAAATAATATGGTGTACCCCAAGTATTGTCTATTACTGAAAATAATTTATTTTTCTTTGCTATTGAAATTATTTTAGATAGATCTTGAAATTCAAAAGAATTACTTCCTGGGTTTTCAACATAAATTAATTTTGTTTTTTTTGTAATCTTTTTTTTTAATGTATTTAAATCATTGGGATTATAAAAAACTGTTTTAATATTAAATGATTTAAGAAAATCTTCTGTTAACAATCTAGTTGGTGAATAAACTGGATCTGCAGCTAAAATTTCATCACCTGGTCTAACAATACTAAATATTGATAAAAAAACTGACCCGAAACCAGTTGGAGTTAAAAATACATGATAGCATTCTTCCATTCTTTTCAACATTTGCTGCAAAATATATGTTGTAGAGGTGCCTTGTCGTCCATATTCAAAATGACCACCAATTGGATTTTTTTTACCTTTGGATTGAGTTTTTCTTAATTCATTCATTGATTTAAAGATAATAGTTGAGGCTCTTACAACTGGTGGATTTACTGACTGATTATAATAATCTTTTGCAGTATGTTTCAAAAAAGTTTTAAATGACTTATCCATAAAAAATTTGATATGTATTTATGACAATGCTATATCCGCTAAATAAGTCAATAAAATAATAAATAAAGGAGCATATGGGTTACCCAAAAAAGCATAGAGGCCGTAGAAAAATGGGCTCAAAAAAAAGAAGAGCAAGAAAAAAGAATAAAAAAAAATAAAAAAATAAAATAATGGGTATTATTAAAAATATTCGATCTCTTCGAGTATTAGCTTTTTTATTATTTTTAACACCGGTTTTTGGTTTACTGGGTTCTTTAGGTTTTCACAATTTTTTAGTCTCATTCAAATTTCAATATGATTTCAAGTATAATTTTATTGAAAATAAACCTGGAGAACAAATAGATATTCTTTGTACAGAAAAAAATAATTTTTGCAAAAATGGTGTTGAATTTGAATTTAATAATAAACTAAGTGAATGTAACAAATACTTAGTTAAAGGAGATTACTACACTGATAACAAACTTATTATAGTAGAAAACAGAGATTTGATAAAAGATTTTAAAAAAAAAGTTTTTTACAAATTGACAATTACAGATCAAATTAACAAAGAATGTATTTTAAATACAAAGTATAATAAAATTTATGACACTATACCTTTGTTTTTTGAGAGCATAGCTAAATTAAAAAATACCGATAATTTTAACCTGGGAACAAGTGAAGTGGTTAATCCAATAATTTATGGAGAGACCTCTATTAGCAATATAGTTAAAAGACATCCTGTTAAATATATATTTAAACCACTACTATTCATAAGTTTTATTATTATGATTTTTTATTGGATTTATTATAATAAAATTCTAAATAAACTTTTAGAACAAGAAAAAATTAATTACTTTTTTGTTTTTGGCATTCTGTCAGCACTTTTTTTGCTTTTCCACGTATATTTTCTAGGAACAGTTTTTGAAAATGAAGTATTAGCAAAAATTAGAAGGTCTTTAATTGTATTTTTTATTTTATTTGAACTTTTGGCTCAAGCATTCTTAATAAAAGAATTATTTTATAAAAAAGATAAAATAATTAAATATTTACATAAGAGTATATTATATCTTAAATTAATTTTTGTTTTAACTGTTTGTTTTGCTTCGGTTTTAATTATAGCTATTTTAATTATATATAATTTAGATTCAAAAGCTGATTATATTTTAGAATGGAACTATTTTTTAATATTGCTAATATTTTATTTTTTATCTTCTATTATGTGGAAAAAAAATATTTAATTTTTTGTAATCCACCCACCACCTAAAACTTTATATCCTATTTTATTTTTAGAATAAAAAACACACGCTTGACCTGGAGAAATTCCATACTCATCTTCTAACAATTTAATATTTGCCGTATCATTATTACAATTTACATTTGCTTTGATTAGTCGACCTGTAGATCTAACTTTTACTAAGATTTCATCTCTAAGTTCACTTGGTTTACATAATAAATTTAAATTTTTTAATTTTATTTCATTTTGAGATAAATGTTCTTTGGTACCTACAATAATTTCATTTTTTTCAGCATTTATTTCTATTACATAAAGTGGATCTTTATCTGAAACTTTTATTCCACGTCTTTGTCCAATTGTAAAATTTATAATGCCTTCGTGAACACCCAAAACTTTTCCATCTAAATCTTTTATATTACCTTTTTGATATGCATCAGGTCTATATTTCTTTATCACTGAAGAGTAATCGCCATTTGGAACAAAACATATATCTTGACTGTCAGGTTTATCGGCAACATTTAAACTTAGTTTTTTGGCAATATTTCTTGTTTCATTTTTTAACATTCCACCCAGTGGAAACCTCAAATAATTCAATTGTTCTCTTGTAGTATTAAATAAAAAATAACTCTGATCTCTATTTTGGTCTAAAGCTTTATACATATTGGTTTCATTATCAGTCGTTACACTTTTAACATAATGACCAGTAATTAATGCATCGGCATTTAATTTTTTTGACTCTTCAAATAAATCTTTAAATTTTACAGTTTGATTACATTGTACACATGGGATTGGCGTCTCCCCTTTTAAGTAACTTTCTACAAAATTATCTATAACACCTGATTTAAATTTATTTTGGTAATATAAAATTTTGTGTTCAATACCCAAACTATCGGCTACTCTTTTTGCATCTAAAATATCTTGACCAGCACAACATTGTTTTGATTTTGAAACTTCTTTAGTGTCATCATACAACTTTAGTGTAATACCAATAACATTGTAACCTTCTTCTTTCATAATTCCAGCAACAGTCGATGAATCTACGCCTCCAGACATTGCCACAACTACTGTTGTGTCTTTTGGATCTTTGTTTAAACCAATTGAATTTTTTTTAGCACTCATTGATGGTATTTATACTGATTTCTATTATAAGGTACATAAAATGATTATAGAATTTGAACCAGGAGATAAAGTGATTAATCCTTTAAGTAAAGATTGGGGAATTGGACAAATACAATCAATAATAAATAATAAAATTACTGTTAATTTTCAAAATGCAGGTAAAAAAGTAATTAATGCAAATAATATTGAGCTAGAAAAATATATAAAAAATGAATGATAAAGATTTAGTATCTATAACTGACGAGTTAATTCTTACATTTAGAACTGCAGGCGACGTGGCTTTAAACCTTAGAAAATTGGGTTTAACAATTGAAAATAAAGAAGATAATACTCCCGTTTCTAATGGGGATATCTCTGTGAATGAAATTCTTACAGACAAGATACAAAAGTTAACACCAGGAATTCCAATAGTATCTGAAGAAAGTTCATCAAATAAGTCTTTGGAGAATCTTAAAAATTTTTGGCTTATTGATCCAATAGACGGTACTCATGATTATATTAATAAAAGAGATGAATTTACTATTAACGCTGGATTAATAATTGAACAAAAACCTGTTTTAGGGATGATAAATGCACCGGCAAAAGGAAGATTATTTTTTACACATGGTTCAGATTCTAGAGAAATAAGAGGAAATGAAACTTATATTAAATTAACCTGTCCAAAAAAAACAAAACAGGACCAAGTAAAAGCAGTTACTTATTCAGAAACTTTGAAACCTAGTATTGTTGAGTTGCATAAAAAATATGGTGTTACAGAATATAAAAAAATGAAGAGTTCATTAAAATTTTGTGCAATCGCTGCTGGAGAATTTGATTTATATGTTGCAGAACCAAGAGCTTGCGAATGGGATATAGCTGCCGGTCATGCTATACTTAAAAATGCTGGTGGTATAATTACAGATTTTGAAGGTAAGGAAATTTTGTATGGAAAGAAAGAGTTCAAAAACCCTAGTTTAATATTAAAAAGATCCATTTTACCTTTATGAGTGAACAATTAAGAATAATTCTAATAATTATTGTATCTGTATCAATTTTTGGTCTTTTAATTTTTGTTTTTGTAAAAAACTATATTAAAAAAAAAATTAATTATTATCTCAATGAAAAAAATAAAAAAAATTAAAGTAAATTAATTATTTTTAAATAATCATTTTTTTCTAAATCCATAACTCTTTTTGAAGTTTCAAAATCAAACCCTGATCTAGCTAATATCCCTATATCTTTTTTAAAAAACAAAGGTCTATTATTTTCATCTCTAGCTGGGCCTATTCTTTTTTTTTTACATACTTTTATAGCTGAGAAAAAATCTTGATCTTCGTTATTTGCAATAATTTCATCTAAAGTTGTTTTAATATATTTATCTTTAACGCCTTTAGAAAATAAATAACTTCTTATTTTGTTTATTGAACTTCCTCTTTGAATTAAACTTTTAGCTTTTGAATTTGAGTAAAATTTATCATTGATAAACTTTGTTTTTTCTAAATCTTCTAAAACAACATTTATTAGATCACTAATATTTGATTTATTAATACTTGTTATTTTAGCTTTAAGATATTTCTTTAATAAATAAGTCTTTAATTGTTGCTTTGATGGAGCGTACTTTTCAATATAAGCAAAAGCAAAATTACGCATTTCCTCTACCGTAGCTTCTAGATTTTTTTTTTTATTTTTAATAGGAATCATAAATTGTTGTATTATAATACAATTTCTTATGATCGAACAAATTTCTACATTCTTTACAATTGATATGATCTATTTATGGTTAAATATTGGTGTAATTCCATTCTGGTTTATTTTGATGTTTTTTCCAAATTCAAAAGTTTGTGGTGTTTTTGTTAGCTCAGTTTTTCCAATTTTTATACTAAGTATAATTTATTTATACTTAATTTATTATTTTTTTATTACTGGATACGATTTTACTCAAAATTTTAGTTTGTATTTAGGTTTGGACTCACTAAGTGAGTTATTTAGTGAAACAGCTTTTCTAATTATTTTTTGGACGCACTTTCTTGCAATTAACTTATTTTGTGGTTCCTGGATAATTAGTGACAGTAGAAAATTTACTATATCTAAAATTCTTATTTTTGTCCCTATTATAATAACTTATTTTACTGGTCCTTTAGGAGTTTTTATTTATTGGTTAATAAGAATTTTCTATGCAAAAAGAATATCTCTTTACGATTAAGTTTTAATTTTAAAACCTTTTTGTACCATTAAACCAAAACCTCCCTCAACATGGGATACATTTTTAAAACCCATTTCTTTTAATGTCTTTGCTGCTAACGCAGATCTACCTCCTGCTGCACAAAATAATACTGTTTCTTTATTTAAATCCATTTGATTATTTTGGACATACGCACTTTCAGGATGAATAGAAAATTCTAATAAGCCTCTTGGTATATGAAAAGAGTTTTCAATAGCTCCAAGTTTTTGTAATTCAACTCCATCTCTAATATCAATTAAATTACATTTATTTTCACTATTTAATTTCATTGCTTCATCAGGAGTAATGGTTTTTACTTCATTTAATGCTTCTGAAACGAGAGTTTGTGGTGATTTAATGCTCATAATATTGTAAATAAAATATCATAAACAATATAATGAAAAAAAGCATCATAAAAAAATTATTTATTAAGCTGTGTAAAATTATGGGTTATGAAATAATCGATCAAAATAGTTTTACCTCCCCAACCCTTGAAAAAAAACTGAATGAGGAATTATCAATACTAAATGATAAATCAATAGTTCTTCCATTGGGTGAGGTTAATATAACAAGAAAAGTTAAATCTATTTTATTGTTATTTAGAACAAACAGTAATATTGAAATATGGGATCAAAATAAAAAAAGATTATTTGAACTACCTAAAATCGAATATACACAAAGATCATTAAATTCTCTTTTAAAATCAATTAGTTTTTGTAAAAAAAAATATCCAAATGTTAAAATTAAACTTGTAATAATTGAAGATAATACTGATGAGATTAACTTAAATAAAATAAAAAAGTTAGCAAGCATTGATAACTTGAATACGGATTATGTAAGTGTTGATCATCAAAAATATAGAAAAATAATCAAAGAACAAAAAAATGAACAAACTTATTCAAATCTTGCCAGCCTGCTTAGTTGTTACGAAATTGCAAAAAAAAATACTGAAGATTTAGTTTTTTTTGTTGAGGATGATTATATTCATTTTGAGCCTATGCTTGAAGAAATGATAGCATCCTATGAAAGAATTTCATCTCAAATAAAAAGAGAGATTTTGATGTGCCCTGCTGATTACCCATATTTATATATGAACAATAATAAAACTAATGTTTTAGTTGGAAACAAAAGGCATTGGAGAACAGTTCAAGAGACTTTATGTACGTTTATGACTAGTAAAGAACTTTTAGAAAAATATTGGGATAATTTTTATAAAACATGCCTCGATAGGCATGATCCTTTTGAAAAGTACATAAATGAGATCTATAATAATGAAATTTGCATATCTCCTCTTAAAAGCTTATCGGTACATTTTACAAATGTTAACTCCAGCTATGGTTTATCACCATTTATTGATTACAAAAAATTGTGGGATGAAAATGAATAAAAAACCCCCTTTTTTAAAAAGGGGGAAAAAGTTAGAGGGCTTGAGAAATTTTTAAGGGGCTTTCTTTGAGTAGAAAACATGGAGAAGAAAGCCCCTATATCAATTGATCAATTGATTAATTGATTCGTTAATCTCTTATCGCATACGCTATTACGCCTGTTTCAGTAACGTCAGTACCTTTAAGTTCACCTTCCTTACTTAAT
>CACFUH010000011.1 GCA_902569415.1 uncultured Pelagibacteraceae bacterium | reverse complement strand
AGTCGAATTTTAAATTATAGAATGCGGGGGGAATTAGTTAATATATATGAAAAGATAAATTTTGGTAAAAATATGAAAAAAACTAAGAACATTGAACATATTTTGGTTTCTCATGCCAAAAAATATGTTAATAAATCTGATAAACTTGTTACAAAAAAAGATATAAAATTTTTAAAATATTTTAAAAGTGAAAACATATAAAACCTGCAAATTTATAAAAGAAGCATTGTATCTTGCTCCAAACGAAATAAGAGCATGTTGTCAAAGATTTTTTTACAAAGGTAAAATGAGAGGTGATGCTAAACTTATAAAGAAAGATAATTTTAATAATCTTAATAGTGAAACACTAGTTCAGAGCAGACAAAAAATGTTAGATGAAATTCAAATAGATAAAAATAAAGATTGCTTAGGTTGTAGATATTTGACGGAAACAGATGAAAGACCTAAAGCAACAAATGAGATTAAACTTTTATCAGTAGAACAACACTCATTTTGTAATTTAAGATGCACATACTGTAGCGAAATGTTTTATGGGGGAAAAAAACCACAATATGATGTATGGGGATTTGCAAGTAAGCTTTCTCAGGAAGGAAGTTTTCACAATTGCCGTCAAGTAGTTTGGGGTGGTGGTGAGCCAACTCTGGACAAAAGTTTTGAAAATATTTTTAAAACAATACAAAAAAATGCAAATCCAAAAATATACCATAGGGTTTTTACAAATTCTGTAAGATACAGTCTGCCGTTAGAAAAATTTCTAAGAGAAGGAAAAGTAAAAATTACTACAAGCATGGATGCAGGAACTGAAGAAACTTATAAAAAGGTTAGAGGTAGGGGCAAAATGAGCAATGTTTTAGCTAATCTTGAAAAATATAGCGAAATAGATTCAAGTAAAATAACAATTAAATATATTTTAACTGACGAAAACAATCATCCAGACGAATTACATGCTTTTGTAAATAAAATGATAAATCATAATTTGAAAGAATGTTATTTCCAAATAAGTGTTGATTATAAAAAAGAAAAAATGGATTTAAATTTTGTTAAATCAATTGTTTTTTTAATGGATGAATTTAATAAAAATGGAGTTAAAAGATATTTTGTTGATGACCATGTATTAGCTAGAATATTAAAATTAGAAGAAGAAAATAAACTAAATATTCTCGAATATGCAAATAAAAACGACCTAAATAGTATAATTTATCCTAATAAGGATAATAAAATTAATCTGTATGGAGCTGGTCAAATTTGTAAAGATTTAATAAATAATACAAATATTTTAAAAAATTTCAAATCATTCAATATTTTTGATAGTGACCCAAGTAAATTGGGTAAAAAAATCAATGGTATAAAAGTGATTTCGCCAGAAAAATTAAAAAATAATACTGACAAAATATTTATTACTTCTGCACATAGTTATGACGAAATATTAAAAAATATTGTAAGACTGCAAAATTCAGATACTAATGTAATTAACGGATTATTCTTATAATTAATTATTATTTAATTTAACAAGAACTTATCATAGTTTTTTATCAGAAATTTGGATGTATTTAATTCATAAAAAACTTCATTGATCTTATAGTCTGAAAGTTTATTTTTACTTAAATAATAATTTCCTTCAGTTTCAAAATTATTCAAATTTTTCTTAAAGTTTATTTTTAAACTTTTCATATTTTTTATAATTTTGTTTTTTAATTTAAATTTGATATTTTTAAAATTATAGGAATTTATATTAGAAAAATTTAAATGAACAAAAGTTTTACCTTTATTGTTATTAAAGTTTTCAGATAAATAAGAAACATAAGCATTATAATCGTAGATAAACAAAATCTCTGGCCTAATACTTTTATCCTTTATTATTTGTCCAGCAAATTTCTGCAGAAACAGAAATTTTTTTTTATTCAATTTATTTAGGTAAAAAAGAAAAACAAAATTAGAATAATTACTTACCTTTATTCCAAATTTAATTTCATCAAACGTCCTTACTTTTTTTCCATTTAAAATAGTAGTTCTCTCAGGCATTACATAGTTTAAAAAATTATAACCAGTTTTAAATTTTTTAATTGAAATTTTAAAACCTTTGTTTAAAATTTTTAGGATATATTCTGTTTCTGGATTAAATCCATCAATTAAAGAAAGTGCATTATTTTTATTAATTTTATTTTTTTTAAATAATTTTTTTCTTTCTTCTTTTATTAAATCTACCTTTGGACCATTAGTAAGTGCCCACTTATTTTTTTTTAATTCAGAAAGAACAAATTTAAAATATCTTTTATAATTACTTAGATAAAGATTTGATCTACCTAATTCTTGTGAATTCCAAATTTGTTTCCTTAAAGCTCGACTTCCTACTTTATAAACATTAGCTTTTGTCTGATTTATTAAAACTCTTGAAAAATATACCCATTTAATTTTTTTTAATTTATTATTATTTCTTGTATAACCCTCAAAAACTTTTTCGAATCTATGACTAATTTTTGATACATATTCTGCATGGTGAATAAACGGTGTCCAATTAGGACCAAGACCTATATTTAAAAGTTTGGCCTTTTTTACATTAACAAGCTTGTGAAAAACAGAATTTTTTCCGTAAGATGAAAAATTGCTTTTACTTAAAATTTTTTTAGCTAAAAAACCTTTGCCAGATACTGAAACAAATGGATCTGCATTTCTATAAATTGAGTTTTGTTTAATGAAGAAATTTGGGAATGATCCAATTTTTGGCTTTGTTTTTTTAATATCAAAAACACCCTTTTTATTTTTTGATGAAAAAGAGTATGAGTAAGTGGGAACAAAAAGAGTTCCTCTATTACCAATTATGTCTAGAATTGTTTTTAAAAAAATCTTATTTAAGTCTTTTGCCTTAAACCCCTTAGGTCTACCTAACATTCCTAAGCTAGATGATAAAAAAAGACAATCCCCTCTCGAAACACCTAGCTTTAACAATTTTTCTTTAATTTCTTTTTTAGAATAAGATTTCATATATAATTACTTTTTTAAAATAATTTTTGAAATTCCCTCTAATGTCCTGAAGTTTTCACTTTCAGTATCTTTGCTAGTAAATTTTACATTAAATCTATCTTCTAGAGAAATTATGAAATTTATTAATTCAATTGAGTCTAGATGTCCTTCCTCTAAATATCTAAATTTTAATTTTTTTTCTATACTATTCATTTTTATTTTATTTTTTTTTTCAATAATTTTAATTAACAATTTTTGTATATCTTTTAATTTACTTTTTGATGTCTTTTTATTTTTCATTTTAATTGATTAATAAGGTTTAAATACTTTTTCATTGAATTAGTCTTATATTTAATTTGAGATCCTTGTGGTTTTTTCAATTTTAATTTATTTATTTTACCAAGAGAATTTCTTGGCAAAAACGAGGTAAAATTAATTTTTTGTGGTTTTTCATATTCGTTTAAACTATTGTAAATATAGCTCATAATTTTTTTTCTTGTAATTTTTTTATTATTTATAGGAACAACAAACATTTTTATAATTTCACCAAAATATGAGTTTGGTTCACCAATTACCGCGCATTCCTTTACTAAATTATTTCTTTTAATTTTGGTCTCTATTTCTAAAGGATAAATATTCATTCCTGAAATTTTAATAATATCTTTATTTCTTCCGACAAAGTATAAAAAACCTTTTCTGTCAAGATATCCCAGATCACCAGTGGCGAAAAAATTATTTTTTTTGGATGAACCCAAGTATCCTTTAAAAAGTCTACTATTTTTACAATATATTTCGCCAATACCATTTTTTTTATTTTTTATTTTAACTTTTGTATCATCAAGAAGTTTGCCAACTGAACTTAAATTAGATTTATTTTTGAAAATATTTAAGTTAGATATTGTTGCTGTTTCAGATGTTCCATAAATTTCATGTAAGTTGCAGCTAAACTTTTTACTAAGAAGTTCCTTTTCTTTTCTTGATATACTGTCAGATGATGAGATAAGATTTTTTAAATTTTTTAATAATTTAAAATTATAATTTTTTGAATTCAAAAATTGTCTCAAATGAGTTGAAACGAGCATAGAAAAATTTACCCTATAACTCTTTACAAATTTAAACCACTTTTCTAAAGAAAATTTTTTTAAGATTACAACATAGCCTCCAGAAATTATGGATATAAAAAAAAGCCTTTGGGCAAGAGAGTGATACATGGGTGTACATATAATTGTTTTAATTTTTTTCCCAAGCTTGTAGTAATTAATTGTATGCTGTGCTCTTTTAAACTTGCAATTATCAGTGAGAATAATTTTTTTTCTTTTTCCAGTTGTTCCTGAAGAAAGAGCAACTATAAAATCAAATTCTTTATTAGATAAGAAATTTTTTTTATTACTTATAATTTTATTATAGTTTTTAATGTTCAATTTTGAAACATTTTTTAATTTAAAAATTTTTAAAATTTTACTATTTAATGAAATGTCTTCTGTAATAACAAACTTTGTTTTGATTTCTTTTGCATATAATTCGATATCTTCTAACGAGGTATTTTTATTAATTGGAAAAATTGTTATTTTTAAAAACATGCACGCTAAATAAATAGCAAGGTTTTTTTCAGAATTATCCAAAGCTATTATTAATCTTTTATTTTTTAAAATTTTTTTATCTAAAAAAAAAACTAATTCACTAAAAATTTTATATAATTCTAAATAAGTTATTTTTTTGGTTTCAGTAATTATAGCAATTTGTTTAGGGTATAGTTTTACAGATTTTAAGAAACTTTTAATAATCATATTAAATTGAAGTTTTGTATTACTAAATTATTGACAATTATAATTGTAAATATATAAAACGCAATATGAGGTTCGATAATCCAATATTAAATCACAAATTTAAAAGATTTACAGATATAGCAGATTATGAAGAGGTAAAAAGTGAATTTAGAAATGAAAGAAAAGAAGATCTAAAACCTTTAAGAGATGCATTTAAGAAAAAAAAATTAGATAAATTTAATTATTCTTTAGATAAAATTATTGAGAAAACTAAAAAAGATTTACCAATTTCTGAAAAGGAAGAGAATATAAGTTTATTTTTTAGAAAAAAATTAAATCAATATTTTAATTTTTATAAAAATTTCAAGATTAATTCTAGAATGATAAAGTCAAAAATATTTACTGATCTTTACAGTAATGGGTTCCATGTTTGTAATTTAGATTTAAGCAAAATTATGAATAAAGATATTGAAAAAAAATATTCAATTTTAAGTAAAAAAAAAGATTGGAATCCGCCTCCTGGTACACATGATAGGTGGTTAGAGTTAAATCCGAAAAGTGTTTCAAAAATTGATAAAGTTTTTAGAGAAAGTGGATTAATAAAGGCATCAGAAGCATATTATGCAAAAAAAATGAGGGTTACTAGAGTGAGAATGACTGTGCACAGACCATCTGACAAAGGTTGGAAACATTTTTTTTATGATTGTAAAAAAGTAACAAGACATACAGGTATCCATATAGACCCTTTAGAAGGAGTAACTAAGGCAATGGTATATTTGGATAAAGTAGACAAAACTAAAGGTCCTACCTTTTATCTGCCTAAATCTAACAGATTTATATATGATCCTCTGAAAGAATTATTTGCTAGATCTATTGTAGTTAGTGGAAGATGTAGCAATAAAATAACTAGAAGAGCTATATTTAGACTACCAAAAGGAATACGTGGAACCATGGAGTTTGGAAGATTTATTAAAGATAATTCAGAAATTGCAAAGTATCTAGACAAAAACCTTTTTTGTTTTACTTCAGATAAAGGAAATACTTTATTATTTGATCCTGGTGCTGGGATGCATAACGGAGCAGTCGTTAAAAATGGTGAGAGAATTGCATTAATGGTAGTAATGGACAGTATTTAATTTTCTAAATCATAATTATTAATAATTTCTGCAATTTTTCTATATCCTTTTTTATTATAATGACCGTCTTGTCTTAGTGGAAAATAAATAAATGGATCTAACGATTTTTCAAACATATCCTGATAAATATCAATAAATGCTATTTTTTCTTCATTAAGAAATTTTTTAATATTAACATAATTCTTACTTAAATTAGTTCTAGGTTTTTTAATTGTAAAAGTGTTGTAGGAAGGTAAATAAACAAAAATTAAATTCGATTCATGTATATCTGATATTTTTTTAATTTTCTTTAAAATTTTGAAAAAATCTTTATCAATTAAAGGTATTTCCGCTTCTTTTGAAAAAATTTTATTTTTAAAATTATGTAAAGTAATAAATCTTTTTATTTTCAAATTTATGTCGGTATTTTCAATATGAGATTCATAAAGTTTTTTTAACCTTAAATTAGAAAATTCTTTGACTATTTTATTTTTTTTTGAATTTTTTTCATCATTAATTAAATTCTGACTATAGTTTTTTTCAAATAAGTAACTTTTTAATAAATAATCTTTTTTTTCATGAATTAAATCTATTGAATCATTTTCTTCATAATAAAACCAAATTATATTTTTTACTTTTTTATTTTTCATATATTCTATGTAAGAACCGAGCTGAGATAGAGGACCAAAGCCTGCTTGGCCTAGGTTTATAATTTTTTTGTTTGATATTTTTCTTAATTGACCTGATATATCATACGGAGAATTGACACAAGCCCCTTCAACAAAAGAGTCTCCGATTAGAACATAATCCAATTTTTCATTATCCCAAACATCATCAGGATTATTAAATCCATATCTATCAGTTTTGTATTTTGAAAAATATCCATTTTCGTTACAGTATATTATGTTCGAATAGGAAATACTTGATAAAGGAAATATTTCTAAATTTTTATTTAAAAAATATTTTGGCCATACTTTAACATATAAATTATTCTTATCCTTTGATTGAAAGTATTCCAAGTAAAGTGAATTTTCATTTATTTTGTAATTATTACTTTTATAAAATATTTTTTTTTTAGATTCATGCTTGTTATAATTGATAAAATTTAGGCCAGCTTCTAATAGCAATAACGATAAGTAGGTAGAAGTAAGAATTAATATTATATTTTGTTTGATTTTTTTGTTAAGAAATAAACTTAAAAAAGATAGGAAAAGCAGTAATAAACCAAATATATAATATTTTAAATAGTCATCAAATCTTTGACCATCCCAAATTAATTGATCCCTTACAAGCGTATATAATAAAACCAAAATTGAAAAACCAAAAAAAAGTATTTCTGGATAAAAATTACTTATTATTTTTTTTAAATTTTTCAACATCTATTGATTTATAAAATTATTCAAAGTTGAGGTCATTCTATTTGATGATTTTCCATCTGAATTGAACATATAAATTTTCAGAAGTTTTTTTTGTTTATTTGAAATTTTAGAACTAATTAAATTTTTTCGATTTATTACTTTAGAAAGATAATTTTTAAATTGCTGCTTATTGTGTGCTAATAATAAACCATCATTTAAATTCATTGTAAATTTTAATTTAAAATTATTATTTTTTATACCAAAATAAGGAACTAATACTGTGGTTTTTGATGCTATTCCTTCCAAGAGACATGTTGAATTAAAACCAATTAAACATTTAGAGTTTTCAATATATTCCAAACTACTTCCTCCATAAACTATATTACAATTATCCAGACTTGCTTTATTTATTTTTTTTCTTTGACCCACAGAAAATGTTTCGTTGGAAATTTTAGTTTTAAAGATAAATTTTTGATCTGGGAAATCTTTAGCAACATCAAGCACACAATCGATCATGTCTGATGATAATTCTTCCCAGAATTTAATTGCTCTTCGATTTTTTTCAGCTTGTCTTCTTTTAATTTGCATTAGCATTATTAATACAATTTTTTTATTTGAATTTTTATTGGGCTTAAATTTATGAAGTTTATCAATCCTTGGAACGCCAGTTAAAAAAGTTTTTTTAGATTCTAAAACATTATTTTTGACTAATAAATTTTTATATCTTTTTGAATAGACAGTAACTAAATCCCCATAACAATGTGAAAGTGAATCTGACTTATTTTTTAAGGCTTTTTCTAAAACATTTTTTTCTCCCTCTAAATAATTACTCTCTTTTTGGCAAATTATATATTTAATGCCATTTTTTTTACAACAAGTCCCAAATTCAGTATCAACTCTATAGGCGTAGTTAAAAGAAATTACTGCTTTAAAATTAAATAATTTTTTTAAAAAAAAAATTATTTCATCTAAATGTTCTTGATGTTTTTTTTTAATTTCTTTTATTTTCTTGTTTGATGAATAGTATTCTCTGTCTGAAAGTATATTTTCAGGTGCAATTATTTTTTTATTTGGTGAGAAATTTCTTTTTTCTAAAATAATTTTTTTATAAAAAATTTTATGTATTATAAAAAGTAATTTTCTATGAAGTATAAATGGAATAAATTTTGGAGCTTCGTTTTGAAATGAAACTCTTAGATCTTCTATACCAATTGATTTTTCAAGAATAATAACTTTATTTTTTGATGAACTTTTTACTTCCTTTATATTTTTTAATCTTGTCAATGAGAGAAAAATTAGAAATGCTGTGAGTTGAGAAAGCTTAAAACTTGCTAAGATGCTAAAAATAGAATAAAAGGTTTTGTAAATTATTTTCTTCACAATAAAATTTTTAATGATAGATGCTATTTATACTATACAATTAATTTTTAAAAAGATAATTTATTTATTTAAATAACCTCATATGATTGAGTTAGCAAAAAAACTTTGGCCTCTGAATAGATCACTTACAGGTAAAGGAAATTTAGAGACTTTAAAAATAATAAAAAAATACAATCCTCATTTAAAAATAAAAAAATTTAAATCTGGAACCAAAGTTTTTGATTGGAAAATACCCAACGAATGGAAAGTAAATAAAGCTTATATTTTAACACCAGATGGTAAAAAAATATGTGATTTTAAAAAAAACAATCTTCATTTACTTGGTTACTCAAAAAAAGTTAAAAAAAAAATTGACCTAAAAAAACTTAAAAAAAATCTTTTTTTTATAAAAAAAAAACCACATGCAATTCCATATTTAACCTCCTATTATAAAAAAAGATGGGGTTTCTGTATTTCCTATAATAACTATAAAAAACTAATTCCAGGAAAATACCATGTAAATATAAGTTCTAGTTTTAAAAAAGGATTTATGCATTATGGTGAAATATATATTCCTGGGAAATCAAAATTAGAGGTTACGTTTTCAACATATATATGTCATCCCTCTTTAGCCAATAATGAATTATCTGGACCAGTTTTATTAACATTTCTAGCAAAGTTTATTAGTCAAAAAAAAAGAAATTATAGTTACAGAATAATTTTTGCTCCTGAAACAATAGGCACAATATCATATATTAGTAAAAATTTAGAAAATTTGAAAAAGTTCTGTATAGCAGGATATGTTGTGACTTGTGTTGGTGACAACAGATCATACTCTTATATACCAAGTCGCAAAGGTAATACAATTAGCGATGAAGTTGCTTTAAAAATTTTTTCGAATTTAAATGGCAAAAAGAAAAAGTATACTTGGCTAGATAGAAAAAGTGATGAAAGGCAGTTTTGTTCACCAAATGTTGATTTACCTTTTTGTTCTCTTATAAGAACAAAATATCATTCGTACCCAGAGTATCATACTTCTGAAGACAAAATTGGTAGTGTAATGAATGCTAATGGTCTTAGTACAAGCCTTAAAATGTATAAAAATATAATCCAAGAATTTGAAAAAAAAATAATTTTAAAATCTAAGTTTTTATGTGAACCATTTATGACAAAATACAATTTATATCCAACAATAAGGTTAGACAGAAAGAAAAATTACGCTCAAAGTATTATGGATTTTTTATCCTTAAGTGATGGAACAATATCACTTGATCAAATTTTTAAAAAAATTAAAATTTCTAAAAAAAAATCTTACGAGATTTATAAATTGTTAAAAAAAAAAAGTTTAATATATTAATCTATTTTATTTTATGAAAGATAACTCAAATATATTCTCTAATTATAACAAGTGTACATTTTGTGGGGGAAAAAATTTTGTTTTAGAAAAAAATCAGCTTAACTCTAAAAATTTTTATGTAGATGCAATAATTTCAGATTTAAGAATATCTAAAAAATTATTTAAAAAAATTAAAACTTTTAGATGCAAAAATTGTTATATTATACAAAATAACCCTTGGTTTTCAGACGCAATATCTAGAAAAATTTATTCAGAGATATACGGACAACACAACAGGGGTTGGTCTAATTTGTTAAAATTTATGAATAAAGGAGTTTTGCCAAACCATGGAAAGCTTTTTAATTTACTAACCAATAATATTAAAATAAAAAATTATGCTGAGTTTAATAGTCCTTTTATGGGAGTATTAATTAATTTTTTTTCAAAAGAATACAAACAATCAACTTTATTTTATAAAAATTTAAAAAAAAATTTAATAAATTACTTTATTTCAAGACAAGTTGCTGGAAGATCAAAAGAATTTCAAAAATCTTCTTTTAAAAAGTCTAAAAGATTTTTAAAAAATGTTGATAATTTAAAAAGAATAAATTTGAAAAAAAAAGGAGTAAAAAAGTATCTTTTCGTTGATAACTCAAATCTGTGTTGGGGCCAAAATGATAATTATATGTCAGTTAATAGTAAATCTTTTGCTTCAAAAATGCTTGATCTTAAAATAATAGACTTAAAATTCAATAAACCAAATTTAAAATTTGATTTATTTGGAATATTTCATACTTTAGATCATACATTTGAACCAAAAATGATATTGAATTATGCTTTAGATGTAAGCAAATATGTTGTTGTTTACTGTCATTCAAATGAAGACTTAAGTAAACAACATTTATTTACTATAACAAATAGTTTTTTAAAATATTTAAATAAGAATAAAATATACACTTTGAACCTAACAAATAAAATAGAGAAAAATTTTAATTCTCCAGAAATTTATTTTATATGTTCAAGAAACAAAAATAGTATTAAAAAGTTGGAAAAAAAAGTTTGAAAAATTTATTTTAAAATGATTGCTTCAATAATAGTAACAAACTATAACTACTCAAAGTTTTTAAGAAGATGTTTAAGAAGCTGTTTGGGACAAACATTTGGAGAGAATTTTGAAGTAATTTTAATAGATGATAATTCTACAGATAACTCACTTAAAATAGCTGAAGAGTTTAAGAAACTAAATAATTTCAAAATTATTAAAAATAAAAAAAATATTGGTGTTTCTAGATCTGCAAATAAAGCAATAAAAAATTCTAAAGGAAAATATTTTGTAAGAGTTGATGCTGATGATTTTATTTCAAAACACACACTGGAACAATTAATTTTTTTTATTGAACAAAGAAAAGAAATTTTTGGAGTAGCGTGTGACTATACATTAATAGATAAATTTGAAAAAAAATTAAAAAGAATAAGTGCAAAAGAAAAACCAATTTCTTGTGGAATACTTTATAATAAAAATAAATTTATTGAACAGGGTTTATACAATAACAAATTTAGACACAGGGAAGAAGAAGAGTTAAGAATAAGATTGGGAAAAAAATATATCTTAGATTACTTGCATATACCTCTTTATAGATACAGAATGCATAAAGAAAATAAAACTAAAAGTGGTGCCTATCTATTTTATTTTAAAAATAAGATAACAAAATTAAGAAATGACTATTTGCTTGCAGAAATAAGAAAAAAAGGAATTTTAAAAAATAAAAAAATAATTGCAATAATTCCAGCAAGAGCAGGTTCAAAGAGATTTAAAAATAAAAATACTTATAAGGTTTGGGGAAGACCAATGATATCGTGGGCAATAAAGGCTGCGAAGGAAAGTGGACTGGTAAATGAAATATATGTTTCGTCTGAAAGTAATACAATTTTAAAAATTTCAAAAAAATTTGGAGCAAAAACAATTCTCAGACCGAGACATTTATCAAATGATAGTGTTCCAAAATGGAATGTGATTATTCATGCATTAGAGCAAATAAAAAAGAAAAATAAACCAGATATTGTAATTAGTTTACAAGCAAATTCTCCAAATGTTACAAGTTATGATATTACCAGTTGTTTGTATGCAATGAAGAAATATAATAGAAATGAAATAATGTCTTTAGATAAAAATTTAATGCAAAATTCAGCAATAAGAGTAGTTAAATATAAATACGCATACCAAAAATCATTGAGTACTTTTACAGGAGGAGTGATTAATGGTGCAGTTGATATTCACTATGAAGATGATTTAAAAAAAATTATATAATATGGAAACAAATAAAAAACAAAGAGATGTTAAAATAATATCTGAAATACACCCTCAGCATTATGGATCAATGGATGAAATCAAAAGGATGATAATCCAATCAAAAATAGCTGGTGCAGATATAGTCAAACTTCAACTGTATGATAGTAAAAAACTCTGGGGTGACAACGAAAGAGTATACTTAGATGTTTCTGAAAACGAATTATCAGAAATAAATGAATTTTGTAAAATTCATGGCATCGAGTTGTCTGCTTCAATTTTTGACCTTAAGAGAGTGGATTGGTGTGAAAAATTAAATTTTAAAACCTATAAAATAGCTAGCAGAAGTGTTGAGGATAAAGAGTTGTGTGAAAAAATTTTATCACTTAATAAAAAAACTATAGTTTCTTTAGGAATGTATGATTTTAAAAAAAATGGTGCTCCATTTGAAAAAAGAGAGAATATCCATTATCTTTATTGCGTAGCAAAATACCCAACATCATTGGAAGATATAGATATGCCAGATTTTAGTGAAACTTTTTTTTCCGGCTTTAGTGACCACACTATTGGGATTAGCGCATGTTTATTTGCACTTGCAAGAGGAGCAAAAATAATTGAAAAACATTTTAGTAATAGCAAAACAATTGGAGTAAGTACCCAGAGCGCACATGTCTGTAGTATGAATATGCACGATTTAGAAATGATTAGAGAATTCTCAGATACATTTAATCTACTAAGATCTAAAATTTCAAAATAAATTTTTTTCAATTTAATGAAAACAATTCTTATTTTTGGTTGTGGCTCAATTGGAAACCACATGTCATTTGCTTCAAGAAAACTTGGATATAAAGTTTATATTACAGATATAAATGAAAAAGCTATGATAAGAATGAAAAATGAAATTTTTCCAAAAAGATATAAGAAATGGGATAATAAAATTAATTTAATTTCTTATAACAATGTATTCGATCTTAACATAGGATTTGATTTAATTATTATTGGCACACCTCCTAGTTCACATTTAAAAATTTTTAAAATTTGTAAATCAAAGCTTAAATTTAAAAATATTCTAATTGAGAAACCACTAACAATAGTAGAAAATAAGCTGCTAAATAAAAATTTATTTAAAAAAAAAAAATACAACATATATTGTGGTTATAACCACTCGATTTCTAAATCTGTAAATTTTTTATTAAGATATATTAGTAAGCTTAGTAAAGTCAAATATGTACAAGTTCATTGGAAGGAAGGTTGGAGAGGAATAATGGGTGCCCACTTCTGGATGAAAAATGAATTTTCATCATATTTAGGTAATATCAAAGAAGGTGGTGGTAGTTTACATGAGCATTCCCACGGATTACACCTTCTATTTTTAATACTTAAAAAATTTCAGATAAACTTAGAAATAGAAAAATTTAAAAGTAAAATTTTGTATTTAAAGAAAAAAAGTAAAAAATATGATCAATTTTCTAGCTTTGTAGGTAATAAAAAAAATATTATTTTTAAATATGAGACCGATTTAATATCAGAACCAGCAGAGAAAAATATATTGATATTATCAGAAAATTTAAGAATTCAGCTAATATTTAATTATAAAAAAAATTTTGACGCAATTATAATAAATAAAAATAATTCTCAAAAAATAAGACTATTTAAGAAAACTAGGTCATCAGAGTTTGAGAATGAGTTAAAACATATAATTAATTCAAAAAATAAAGTAAATTTAAAGTCTAATTTGGGTGTAGATAATGCAATAAGCGTTATGAAAATTATAAAAAAAGTTATTAAAAATGCAAAAAAATAAATTTGAAAACCTTTTTATTTTAGATATGGCAAATAACCATTATGGTGATCTAATACACGCAAAAAAAATAGTTAAATCATTTTCTAAAGTACAAAAGAAGTATAAATTAAAAGCAACAATTAAATTCCAATTTAGAGAATTACCAGATTTCGTACATAAAGATTATAGAGATAAAAAAATTAAATATGTAAGAAGATTCCTAGATACAAAATTATCAGATGAAAATTTTTTTAAACTTTTTAAGTTTATAAAAAAAAACAAATTTTTAACATCTTGCACACCCTTTGATGAAAAATCAGTTGATAAGATTGAAAAATTTGGCTTTGACTATTTAAAAGTAGCAAGTGTATCTGCTTTAGATTTTAATCTTCATGAGAGAGTTGTCAGAAATAATATTCCTAAAATAATTTCTACTGGTGGAATAAGCTTAGACGATATTGATAAAATTGTAAGTTTTTATTCAAAAAAAAAACAGAACTTTGCTATTATGCATTGTGTATCAGTTTATCCAACTAGAAATGAAGATTTAAACCTTAAGTTTATTAAAAATTTAAAAAAAAGATATGACAATATTCCAATTGGTTGGTCAACTCACGAGGATCCTAATGAAATGTTACCTGGAGCATTAGCTTTAACACTTGGGGCAACTATTTTTGAAAAACACATTGGTATCAGATCAAAAAAATATCCAATAAACAAGTATTCAATTACTCAGGATAATTTTGAAAAATGGCTAATTAATTTTAATAAAGCAAAATTAATGATTGGAAAAAGTGATAAAAATATATTTAAAGATGAAATTATTACTATAAATAATTTATCCAGAGGTGTTTTTGCAAAAAAAAATTTAAAGAAAAATACTATATTAAATAAAAACAATGTGTTTTTTGCAATACCCTTATTAAAAAATCAATTAGCATCACAAGAATTAAAAACAAATACAATATTAGATAAAGATATTTTGAAAGACAAACCAATTTATAAAAAAAATGTTACTCAAGATAAATCTTTATTAAAAAAGTTTAAAGTACGTTCTTATCTTCATAAAGCAAAAGCAATGTTAAATTATAACAAGATTAAGGTTGGTGAGTCTTTTAGCTTAGAGGTATCTCACCATAAAGGAATAGAAAATTTTGAGAAAATTGGGTGCTTTCTTTTCAATATTGTAAATAAAGCGTATGCAAAAAAACTCATTGTTATGCTTCCAAATCAGAAACATCCATCGCATTTTCATAAATCAAAATCTGAGACATTTATAATGCTTGCTGGCTCACTTAAACTAATTGATGGTAAAGATAAATATAACTTATCTCCTGGAGATAGAGTTGATTTAAAAAAAAGTAGTTGGCATGAATTTAGAGCAGGAAAAAATGGTTGTATATTTGAAGAAATTTCGACCAGAAGCTTAAAAAAAGATTCTTTTTATAAAAATAAAATAATTAAAAAGATGGATAGAGATGAAAGGAAAACTTACATTAAAAATTGGTTTGGTTTAGTTGGTACTGTAAAGTATTAAATGTATTTAAAAAAAAAAATTATCGCATTGGTTCCTGCAAGAGGTGGAAGCAAAGAAATTAAATATAAAAACTTAAAGAAAATAAAAAATAAATCGTTGGTTGAAATAACATCCAAATTTATAGATGATTTAAATATCACAGATTATAAAGTTTTAAATTCTG
Organism: uncultured Pelagibacteraceae bacterium; assembly: GCA_902569415.1. Lineage (GTDB taxonomy): Bacteria > Pseudomonadota > Alphaproteobacteria > Pelagibacterales > Pelagibacteraceae > Pelagibacter. Next base: position 14,600 of record CACFUH010000011.1, on the reverse strand, counting down.
ATAATAAAAAAATATTAAATCTTGGTAATAAACTTGATTTTATCAATATTAGAAGACCAAAATCTTTATCGGGATCAAAAATTTCTGATTATCAAATAATAAATCATTCAATCAAAAAGTTAAAAAAAAACAATATTAGAGCAGACTATTTAATTTATCTTCAACCGACTTCCCCTAAAAGAAATATAAAACATCTGGTAAAAACCTTGAAAAAAGTTATTAAAAAGAAACTTGATGGAGCCTGGTCAGTAACAAAAATTGATAAAAAATATCATCCTTTAAAAGTTTTAAGATCAAATAAAGGTAAAATACAATTATTTTCAAAAAAAGGGAAAAAAGTTTTTGCCAGACAAATGCTGGATGACGTATTTATAAGAAATGGGGTTTTTTATATATTTTCAATAAATAAATTGGAAATCAAAAAAACAATATATCTTAGAAATATGATTTTGTCTGAATGCAATTATAGCACAGTTAATATAGATACAATTGCAGATCTAAAGTATGCGAGAAAAATTTTATAGTTAAAGTCTAAACTAAACTTTCAATAACTTTAGTTAATCGCCTAGAAGAGTTTCCATCTTTATTTCCAATATTTTCTTCAAGTAATTCGTTGTCTCTTTCTGAGTCAATATATTTAAGTTTTTCATCATCTTTACACAAATCGTTAAGTAATTCCTCAAGATGTATTTCATTTTCTGCATGTAAAATATTATTTGAATTACTTGTATCAATTGTAAACTCTTTAAGCTCTTTATTATAATCATTTTTAAAATATGGAATAACTACTTTTTTTTTTGCCGCCAATCCTTCAAAAATTGCAGTGGAATTAAATGCTATAATAAATTTAGATTCTAAAATAAGTTTTACTGGATTTCCCCCATAAACTACAAAACAGTTATCAAGATTTTTTTCTTTTATCATTTTTTGTTGAGAAACAGACTCATGATCATTAATAAGCTTAATTTTAAATATAAATTTTAAATCTGGATTTTGTGCTGCAAAATTTAAAACAGTTTTTAGTGTATTTTCACCCAATTTTTGCCAAGAAAAATTTTTTTCATCCCATTTCAAACCAGTTTTGGGTCTTATTAAAAAAAATAATATATGATTTTTTCTTTGAGTTTCTGTGTTAAAATATTCGTCTGCTCTATTCATACCGACCACAGAAACATTTTTTTCGTTTACATAATTAATTGAAGTTATCATATTCTTAAATTTCTTATTATAAACAGTAATGTGATCTCCATAAAATTTATTAATTTTAAAAAAAGGATGTTTAGTAAAACCATCAATCAATGAGTTTTTTATGTTATTTAAAACATTTGCATTAAATAAACATTCCTTTTGGCAAACTAAATATTTGATATTAAGATCTTTATCTAATTTTTGTAAAACTCTTTCGGTATCATATCTAACATTAAAACTTATAATTAAATTTATATTATAAAATTTTTTAATATAATAAAAAACTTTATTTATATAATGGCAATATAAAAGTTGATTATTTTTTTTTTTAAAAAATTGATAAATAATATTAAGATGAATTCTACTTAATAAAACAAACTTTAAGTTTTTATCTAATTGATATTTAACAATCTGCTTAATATCGTTAATTCCGTGTGATTTTTCTAGAATTAAAATAGTTTTTTTTTTATTTTTTATTTTAGATTTTATTTTTCTTAAACATAAAATAATAGCTAAGGATGTTAAGAAAGGTAAATTCAAAATTAATCCTAACTTTGAAATAATTTTCGTAATCTCCAATATCCAGTTATAAAAAAATCTTTTCATTAAATAATTACTAAATTTTCATTTAAATAAATTAAAGTGAAAACTATATAAATTTAAGATATATAATTTTTGTTTAAAAATGTACTAATAATTGTGTTAATATAATCTATATTTGATATAAGGTAGCTTTTTTTAATAATAATCATAATGATAAATGATAATACAGATATAAGGAATATAAAATTTTTAGGTAAAAATACAGAGTTTAAAATTACTAAAGAGTGGCTATTTAATTTAAAAAAGATTAGTAAAACAAAAATAGATCAAGATGCGTTTAAATTAATTATTTCTGATATAAATAATAATAAATTAGAATTTCAAATTACACAGCAAGAAAGTAATTATATTAAAACTTGTGAAGATGAAAATTTGTTAGATTATTTATTATATAGGTACAAGTTCAAAGAATATCCAAAAAGAAAAATATCTACCGATTTTCCTTTGTATATATTAATTGAACCAGTTTCATCTTGTAATCTCAAATGTAATGTATGTTTTCAAAGTGATAAAAGTTTTATTAAAAAAGAATTCATGGGAAAAATGGATTTTCAGCTTTATAAAAAAGTTATTGATGAAGCAGTAGAAAATGGAACAAAAGCAATTACTTTTGGATCTAGAGGAGAGCCGACTATACATCCAGAAATTACTGAATTTATTGATTATGCAAAAAATAAATTTCTAGATTTTAAATTAATAACAAATGCAACAAAATTAAGTGAAAAATTAATTAATAAAATTTTTGATTCAAACATTGACCTTGTTCAATTCTCTATAGACTCTGAGGATAAGATAATTTATGAAAAAATTAGAAAATTTGCAAAATTCGATGAAGTTTTGAAAAATGTTCAAAGGTATTGTGAAATAAAAAAAAATTATAAAAATTGTAAGACAGTTACTAGAGTTTCTGGTCTCAAAGTATACGAGGAACAATCAGATGAAAATTTCCATAAATTTTGGGGTCAATATGCTGACGAAGTAGTATTTAAAAAAGTTTCAGAAAGATGGAACACTTACAATAATGAAGTAAATGAAGATCTTTTAACACCGTGTAGAGCCATTTGGGAGAGAATGTATGTATGGTTCGATGGTAAAGTTAATCCCTGTGATGCAGATTATAAAAGTTATTTATCATATGGAAATGTAAAAAATGATACAATAAAAAATATTTGGAACTCAGATGCATTCTTTAATCTGAAGAAAACTCATTTAGATAATAAAAGAAATAAACTTACTCCCTGTGATAGATGTGGTCAGCATTAACATATGATTAATATAGGAATAATTGGTTACAAAAATCATGCGGGTAAAATTATAAAAATTTTAAGAAAAAACTATAAAATTAAATACATTTATCATCCCAAAAAAAACCTAGATTTAAAAAACTTTACAAATAATCTAGAAAATTTTCTTAAACTTGACTGTATTTTCATTATTTGTCCTAGTAAATCTCATTTCTCTTATTTAAGTTTTTTTAATAAAAATAAATTTAAAGGATATATTTTCTGTGAAAAACCTCCTGTAACAAAAAAAGAAGATTTAAAAAAAATATCAAAATTTAAAAATAACAAAACTTATTTTAATTTTAATCTAAGGCATTCTGTTCTAATAAAATATATGAATTATAATAAAGTTTTAGGGGACCTAATATCACTTAATATCATTGATTCTAAACCATTAATTTTTAAAAAAGAAATATCAAAAAATTGGAGAATGTACTTTAAGGACACTTTGATAACAAATAACTTAATCCATTACTTAGATCTAATAATTTATAAATTTTCAGCAAAAATTAAGGACATGAATATTGTGTCTAATAAGATAAACAAAAAATTAAAAATTATTGATAACGTTTTAGTAAGTTTTAAAATTAGAAAAAAGATTTTTAATATTAATTTGTCATATTCTAACGGGTTAGAAAAACTTTATTTATTTTATTTTAAAAATGGTAAAATAGAAATTACTGACAATTATATTAAAGCTTTCTATCCAAATAATAAGTTTAATAAAAAAGGAAATTTTTTAAAACCAAAATTAAAGAAAACACATAAAATTGAAAAAGTTTTTGAAAATTCTAATAAGAAGTCAATTAATTATTTTATGAAAATTGTAAAGAATAAAATTAGTATACCAAAAAATGAAAATAAAATATCTCTACAATCAAATAAGATTATTTTAGATTTATCAAAAAGAATTTAAAATTTTTTTCAGTGCATAAATCAAGCCAATTGAGCTATTAGTACTGGTCAGCTACATGCGTTACCGCACTTCCACACCCAGCCTATCAACGTGGTGGTCTACCACGGCTCTATAGGAAGAACTAGTTTTGAGGTGAGTTTCCCGCTTAGATGCTTTCAGCAGTTATCTCGTCCGTACTTAGCTACCCGGCACTGCAGCTGGCGCTACAACCGGTCCACCAGTGGTACGTCCATCCCGGTCCTCTCGTACTAGGGACAGCTCCTCTCAATTCTTCTACACGCATAGCAGATAGGGACCGAACTGTCTCACGACGTTCTGAACCCAGCTCACGTACCACTTTAATTGGCGAACAGCCAAACCCTTGGGACCTGCTCCAGCCCCAGGATGTGATGAGCCGACATCGAGGTGCCAAACACTGCCGTCGATATGAGCTCTTGGGCAGTATCAGCCTGTTATCCCCGGCGTACCTTTTATCCGTTGAGCGATGGCCCTTCCACTCAGAACCACCGGATCACTATGACCGTCTTTCGACTCTGCTCGACTTGTCAGTCTCACAGTCAGGCAGGCTTATGCCATTGCACTCTACGAACGATTTCTGACCGTTCTGAGCCTACCTTCGCACGCCTCCGTTACTATTTGGGAGGCGACCGCCCCAGTCAAACTACCCACCATACAATGTCTTGATGCCGGATGACGGCAATCAGTTAGATGCCAAGAAAAACAAAAGAGGTATTTCACTGTTGACTCCACAAAAGCTGACGCCTTTGCTTCAAAGTCTCCCTCCTATGCTAAATATGTTTTTCCTAACACCAATGTAAAGTTGCAGTAAAGGTGCACGGGGTCTTTCCGTCTAACTACGCGAACTCCGCATCTTCACGGAGAATTCAATTTCACTGAGTTGATGTTGGAGACAGCGGAGAAATCGTTACGCCATTCATGCAGGTCGGAACTTACCCGACAAGGAATTTCGCTACCTTAGGACCGTTATAGTTACGGCCGCCGTTTACTGGGGCTTCAGAAATGAGCTTGCACCCATCGCATTAACCTTCCAGCACCGGGCAGGCGTCAGACCCTATACATCCACTTACGTGTTAGCAGAGCCCTGTGTTTTTGATAAACAGTCGCTTCTCCCTGGCTTGTGCCACCTTTTAATGGTTGCCCATAAAAAGGTCTTCTTTATTCCGAAGTTACAGAAGCATTTTGCCGAGTTCCTTCAACATCATTCTCTCAAGCGCCTAAATATACTCTATTAATCCACCTGTGTCGGTTTAGGGTACGGTCTAATGATGGAGCTATTTCCTGGGACTTTTTCGCGGCAAGTTCAATCCATTAAGAACTTACAACTTACAAAATCCGTCACTTCCATCTGGTTAAGGAATATTAACCTTATTTCCATCGACTACGGCTCTCGCCCTCGCCTTAGGTGCCGACTAACTCTGCGCGGATTAACCTTGCGCAGAAACCCTTGGATTTTCGGCGACGAAGTTTTTCACTTCGTTTATCGTTACTTATGTCAGCATTCGCACTTCTGATACCTCCAGGATCCCTCACGGGTATCCCTTCGCAGGCTTACAGAACGTTCCGCTACCGCTTATAAAACTCGAAAGTTTTATAAACCCACAGATTCGGTATGTGATTTTAGCCCCGTTACATCTTCGGCGCAGAAACTCTATTAGACCGGTGAGCTGTTACGCTATCTTTAAAGGATGGCTGCTTCTAAGCCAACCTCCCGGCTGTTAAGGAATTTCCACATCCTTTCACACTTAATCACAATTTTGGGACCTTATCTGGTGGTCTGGGCTCTTTCCCTCTCGACCATGGACCTTAGCACCCACAGTCTGTCTGATGAAGAACTACGTTTAGCATTCGGAGTTTTATTAGGTTTGGTAAGAATCTCTTCCCCCTAGCCCATTTAGTGCTCTACCTCTAAACGCATATTTATTCATCGCACTACCTAAATAGTTTTCGCGGAAAACCAGCTATCTACGAATTTGGTTGGCCTTTCACCCCTTACCACAAGTCATCCAAAGACTTTTCAACGTCAACTGGTTCGGTCCTCCGGCAAGTGTTACCTTGCGTTCAACCTGCTCATGGTAAGCTCATTCGTTTTCGGGTCTAATTCATAAAACTAATCGCCCTATTAAGACTTGCTTTCGCTACGCCTACACCTAGATGGCTTAAGCTTGCTTTATAAATTAAGTCACTGACCCATTATACAAAAGGTACGCCGTCACTCTAAAAAGAGCTTCGACTGATTGTAGGCATGCGGTTTCAGGTTCTATTTCACTCCCCTAATAGGGGTTCTTTTCACCTTTCCCTCACGGTACTAGTTCACTATCGGTCACTGAAGAGTATTTAGGCTTAGAGGGTGGTCCCCCTATATTCGAGCAGGATTTCACGTGTCCCGCTTTACTCAAGAAATTTGTTAAACATTACTTATACGGGACTATCACCCTCTTTGGTTAGCTTTTCCAAACTATTCAAATTTTTTTAACAAATCTACAGGCCTAGTCCGCTTTCGCTCGCCACTACTAACGGAATCTCAATTGATTTCTTTTCCTCTGGTTACTTAGATGTTTCAGTTCTCCAGGTTTTCTCTTTAAACCTATTTATTCAGTTTAAAGTACCACATAAAGTGGTGGGTTTCCCCATTCGGAAATTTACGGATCAAAACTTGCATACAGTTCCCCGTAACTTATCGCAGTATACCACGTCCTTCATCGGCTTTCAGTGCCAAGGCATCCGCCACACGCCCTTAAACGCTTGATTTATGCACAGAAAAAAATTCTGTGTTGAATCAAATTTTGTTGGAATGTTCATCTATTCGAACATTCAATGATTGTTCATCTATTCGAACAATCGGATATAGATATTGATAATATAAAATAATCTTCACAAATTAAATAACTAAGTGTTTCTTGGTGGAGGATAGCGGGATCGAACCGCTGACCTCCTGAATGCAAATCAGGCGCTCTCCCAGCTGAGCTAATCCCCCAAATATTGGTGGGCCGAGAAAGACTCGAACTTTCGACCCCACCCTTATCAAGGGTGTGCTCTAACCAACTGAGCTACCGGCCCTATTCAGAAAAGAGAAACACTATTTCAAGAAGAGAAATGAGGACGGTCAACATTAACCTGTATAATTATTTAGATTAAGAAAAAATCCTTAATCATCCTTAGAAAGGAGGTAATCCAGCCGCAGGTTCCCCTACGGCTACCTTGTTACGACTTCACCCCAGTCGCTGACTATACCGTGGTCAAAGGTTTTAAGCTTTGCCTTAAGGTAGAACCAACTCCCATGGTGTGACGGGCGGTGTGTACAAGACCCGGGAACGTATTCACCGCGGCGCGCTGATCCGCGATTACTAGTAATTCCAGCTTCATGTACTCGAGTTGCAGAGTACAATCCGAACTGAGGCATTTTTTTAGGATTTGCTTGATGTCGCCATCTTGCCTCCTATTGTAAATGCCATTGTAGCACGTGTGTAGCCCAACACGTAAGGGCCATGAGGACTTGACGTCATCCCCACCTTCCTCCAGCTTATCACTGGCAGTTCTTTCAGAGTGCCCAACTAAATGATGGCAACTAAAAGTAAGGGTTGCGCTCGTTGCGGGACTTAACCCAACATCTCACGACACGAGCTGACGACAGCCATGCAGCACCTGTGTTTCGTCCGGCCGAACCGAAAACTCTAATCTCTTAGAGTCGCGACGAACATGTCAAGTGTTGGTAAGGTTCTGCGCGTATCTTCGAATTAAACCACATGCTCCACTACTTGTGCGGGTCCCCGTCAATTCATTTGAGTTTTAACCTTGCGGTCGTACTCCCCAGGCGGTGTGTTTATTGCTTTCGCTGCGATACTGAAAATAAATTTCCAACATCTAACACACATCGTTTACGGCATGGACTACGAGGGTATCTAATCCTCTTCGCTACCCATGCTTTCGTTCCTCAGTGTCAGTAATGATCCAGAAAGCTGCCTTCGCAATTGGTATTCTTTCTAATATCTACGAATTTCACCTCTACACTAGAAATTCTGCTTTCCTCTATCATACTCTAGCTAAAAAGTTTTGATGGCAATTCCAGAGTTAAGCTCTGGGCTTTCACCACCAACTTTTTTAACCACCTACGAACTCTTTAAGCCCAGTAATTCCGAACTACGCTAGGTCCCTTCGTATTACCGCGGCTGCTGGCACGAAGTTAGCCGGACCTTCTTATTCGGGTACAGTCATTTTCTTCCCCGACGAAAGAGCTTTACAACCCAAGGGCCTTCTTCACTCACGCGGCATCGCTGCATCAGAGTTTCCTCCATTGTGCAAGATTCCCTACTGCTGCCTCCCGTAGGAGTTTGGGCCGTGTCTCAGTCCCAATGTGGCTGATCATCCTCTCAAATCAGCTATTGATCACAGTCTTGGTAGGCCATTACCCTACCAACAAACTAATCAAGTGCGGGCTCATCCATTGGCGCATAAAGCTTTCTCCGTAAAGACTTATGAGGTATTAGCACAAGTTTCCTCGTGTTATTCCTCACCAAAGGGAAGATACCCACATGTTACTCACCCGTCTGCCACTAAGTATTGCTACTCCGTTCGACTTGCATGTATTAGGCGTGCCGCCAGCGTACGTTCTGAGCCATGATCAAACTCTCAAGTTTAAAAACGGCGCACACTAGCTTCTATATAAATTCTAAGAATAAAATTTATATAATGTTGAAGTGTGTACGACAAATTTTGGTAACCTTAACCGTCCACACTTCTCTTCTTAAAATTTTTACAAATAAAATAGCTAATTAGGCTGTTTAAGGCCTAATAATAAACAACTTTTCTATGTTGAGTGTGACGCTTATAGTATAAATCAACGAGAAATCAAGCAATTAGATTTTTAAAAAAAAAGTCAAAAAACATACAAAAATCAATGTTTTTTTGCTAGTTTGAACCTATGTTAAAATTCAATTTAAACAAGATAATAAAAAACAATATTTATATTGTTCTATTATTTTCAATTGTAATTTTTACAATTATTTCAACTAGTTTTTATACTTCATTTAAAAATAAACAGCAGCTTAGTTTAATAGATCTTTCAGAAAATACTTATTTGGACAAAACAATAAGTTTACTAATAAAAAACTTAAACCCAATGTTTAGTAATAAAAAATTTGAAGTTGGCAGTGGAGATACATTTCAAAAAATTGTTGACAAAATGCAAATATCAAAAAAAGAAAAGGAAAATGTATTAATTCAATTATCAAAATTTAAATCAATAAATAAATTATACAAAGGTCAAAAAATTTCTTTCAAATTAGATAATACTGTTCCTGTAAAAGTTATTGAAGTAACTGTTGAAAAATCAAAAACTAAACTTTTGATATTTAGTAGATTAAACACATCAAACAAATTTGAGTATAAAGAGATTAATAAATCTTTAAATAAAATAATTGAATATAAAGAAACAATTATAGCAAATAGCTTATATGAAAGCGCTATAAGAGAAGGAATAAAACCAAACATTATAATAGAGTTTGCACGTATCTACGGTTTTCAAGTAGATTTTCAAAGAGATATTTGGAAAAATGATAGTTTTCAAATAATTTATGAAAGTTATGAAGATAATAAAGGTAAAGTTTTAGAAACTGGAAATATACTGTATGCAAATCTCATATTACAAGGAAAAGAAAATAGCTTGTATATTTTTAAAACAAAAGATGGCTATGAACATTTTGATAAAGCGGGCAAAAGTATAAGAAAAAGTTTAATGAAGACTCCAATTAATGGTGCAAGACTATCTTCAAGTTTTGGTATGCGAAAACATCCAATACTAGGCTATAATAAAATGCACCGAGGTACAGATTTTGCAGCACCTGAGGGAACACCAATTATGGCTTCTGGGGATGGAAAAATTGTTAGAGCAAGATGGTGTGGAGGTGGGGGTAATTGTATAAAAATTAATCACAATTCAACATATTCAACTGTATATGCCCACTTAAGAAACTTCGCTAGAGGAATAAAAGAAGGTGTAAGAGTTAAACAAGGGCAAATTATTGGCTATGTAGGATCAACAGGAATGTCTACAGGACCTCATTTACACTATGAAGTAATTATAAATGGTAAGAAAGTAAATTCACAAAAGCTTAAGTTACCTTCTGGAAAAATACTTAAAGGAAAAGAAAGAAAACTTTTCGAAGTTAGCAAAATTAGAATAAATGTTCTAAAAGCTGAATTAATTAACTCTCAGTAATATTAATTTTATTAAATATATTAAGTTAAATATTCTATCTATTATATTTTTTGATCAAGATCAGCCTTAACCTCTATAAGCTTTTCTTCTTTATCTTTTAATATTTCTTCAGATACTTGATTTTTATTTAATAAATTATTTTTTTCTTCTAGAATTCTTATAAAATGTTCAGCATGCTGAAAGTAGTTTTCCGAAAGTATTTTATCGCCATTTGATAATGCCTCTCTGGCTAAATTTGTATATTTTTCGATTAACTTAGGTGCATTATAATTATTCCTTCCAAAATTTTTTCTAACAAAATTTGACCCATTTTGGAGGTCATTTATGAGTTTATTTCCATTATCATTTTTATGATTATTTCTTTCCGAATGATTTTTATATCTATTTCTTCTAAAATTATTTTTAAAATTCCTCATTTGCTAAATTTTTGACCTAATTTTTTGTTGAAATTATGCATCTATTTTTCTTTGCTAAATCCTTCACAACCATACTGTTTTGAAAACCATTATTTTTAAGTATTTCTAATGTTTTTATTGTTTGGTTAAAACCTACTTCCAAAAATAATTTACCTCTTTTTTTTATCAATTCTGAACTTTTCTTAATTACAAGTTTAATTTTAGAATAACCATCTATTCCACCATTTAACGCTAGCTTCGGTTCATGATTTCTAACATCTTTATCTAAATCACTAATTTCATTTAACTTTATGTAAGGAGGATTAGATAATATAAAATCATATTTACCTGTATAAAAATTGTCAATATCAGAGTTAAAAAACTTAACTCTATTTTTAATGTGTTGTATTTTTGCATTATATTTTGCTAATTTTATTGCATTTTTTGAAATATCTATACCAACTCCTGTGCATTTTCTTCTTTCATTTAACACAGAAAGTATAATACATCCAGAACCAGTACCAACATCTAAAATCGTTTTTTTAGACATAATATCTATTTCATTTAAGACTTGCTCGACTAGTGTTTCTGTTTCAGGTCTTGGAATAAGCACATCTTTATTTACCCTAAAACTATTTTTCCAAAATTCCTTAAATCCAGTTATGTAAGCTATAGGTTCATTTTTTTTTCTTCTATTAATATATTTAAAAAATGCTTTTTTTTGTATTTCGTCAATTTTATTATCTAGATTCAAAAGTAACTGGGATCTGTCTTTTTTAATAATTTTCGATAACAAAATTTCACTATCTAAATTATATGATTTTATATTATTCAATTTTAATATTTTTGATCCTTGATTAAGTATTTCCTGATATTTCATTTTAAATTAACTTACCTAGCTCTTCTGCTTGTGCTTGTATTGTTAAGTTTTCGATCATTTCTTCAAATATTTCCCCTTGCATAAACTCTTCGAGCTTATGTAAAGTTAGATTTATTCTGTGATCAGTAACTCTTCCCTGGGGAAAGTTGTAGGTTCTAATTCTTTCAGATCTGTCCCCTGTTCCAATTTTGCTCCTTCTATCTTTTGATCTTTCTTCATCTATTTTTTGCCTTTCAAATTCATATATTCTTGATCTTAAAATTTTTAATCCTTTTTCTTTATTTCTTATTTGAGATTTTTCATCTTGCTGGCTAACGACAATGCCAGTAGGAATATGAGTAATTCTTACAGCCGAATCTGTTGTGTTGACACTTTGTCCACCTGGTCCACTACTTCTAAAAACATCTATTCTTAAATCCTTATCCTCAATTTTTACATCAACTTCTTCTGCTTCTGGCAAAACTGCTACTGTCGCTGCTGAAGTATGAACTCTTCCTTGGGTTTCAGTATCAGGAACTCTTTGAACTCTATGAACCCCACTTTCATATTTTAAAAGCGAATAGATATTTTTACCTTTTATATTTGCTATTACCTCTTTTAACCCTCCAGCTTCACTTTTTGAAATACTGATAATTTCTAACGCCCATTTCTTTTTATTACAAACTTTTTCATACATTTTAAAAAGATCTGATGCAAATAAACTTGCTTCTAAACCTCCAGTTCCTGCTCTTATTTCAATAATTGCATTTTTTGAGTCTGCCTCATCTTTAGGAAGCAAAAATAATTTAATTTTTTTTTCTTCTATTAAATTATTTTTGTTTAATTCATCAAGCTCTATTTGGGCCATTTCTTTTATTTCTTGATCACTTTTATTATCTAAAATAATTTTTTCTAGATCATTTTTAATTTTTTCAAAATTTAAATAATTAATTGCATATTTAATTATTTCATTAAGATCAGAGTATTCTTTGGATTTTGTTGCAAATAATTTTTTATCAACATTTCCTGATGACAATTCTTTTTCAAGACTTTTGTGTTTTTGAATTAAGTCTTCAACTTTTTTTAGTGGAATCATTTTTTTTGTTTTTCAATTTCGGAGGCTTTTTTTTCAACTAAATTAACTACCTTAGAAATAATATCTTGATTATCTAATTTTTCAGTTTGTATACCTTTTAAATAAAGCATACTACTATCTTTGCCTCCCCCTGTGATGCCTATGTCCGTTTGGGCTGCTTCACCTGGTCCATTTACAACACATCCTATTATTGAGAGAGTTATTGGAGTTTTAATATGTGATAGCTTTTCCTCCAAAATTTTAACAGTATCTATAACTTGAAAACCTTGTCTTGCACATGAAGGACAAGATATTATCTTCACTCCTCTATTACGTAAATTCAAGGATTTTAAAATTTCATTACCTACTTTGATTTCTTCAACAGGATCATCTGAGAGTGATATTCTAATAGTATCGCCTATACCTTCCATTAATAAATTTCCTAGGCCTATAGAAGATTTTATACTACCTGGAATGAAACTTCCTGCTTCAGTAATTCCCAGGTGAAGTGGATAATCTGTAACTTTTGAAAGTTCTTTATAAGCTTTTACAGACAAGAACACATCAGAAGATTTAACACTTATTTTAAAATTAAAAAAATTTAGATCTTCTAAAATTTTAATATTTCTAATTGCGCTCTCAACTAGTGCTTCAGGACATGGCTCTTTATACTTTTCTAAAATATCTTTTTCTAAAGATCCTGAATTTACTCCAATTCTTATTGAGCAATTATTATTTTTTGCAGCTGAAATAACTTCTGCAATTTTTTCTTTTTCACCAATATTACCAGGATTTATTCTTAAACAGTCTGCCCCATTTTCAGCTGCTTCGATAGCCCTCTTGTAGTGAAAATGAATATCGGCAACTATTGGGATAGCTGAATGTTTAGTAATTTCTTTTAAAGCAAAAGTAGATTCTTCATCAGGACAAGAAACTCTTACAATATCACCACCAACTTCGGAAATACTATTAATTTGTTTTAAAGTATCTTTCGCATTTTTGGTTAAAGTATTTGTCATTGACTGGACTGAAATAGGATTATCGCCACCAATTTTTACTTTGCCTACTTGAATAACTCTGGTGACTCTTCTTTTTATATCCCTAAAAGGTCTTATGCTCATGTTAATGGTTTAATTTTCTAAATTAAATTCTTTATGTAAAGCAGATACTGCTTTTTTTAAATCTTTTCTATTTATTAGAACTGATATTTTAATTTCAGATGTAGAAATTACAATAATATTTATATTTTTCTTTGCTAAAGCATTAAACATTCTGTAAGTAACACCCGGTGTAGTAATCATTCCTACTCCAATTATTGAAACTTTTGATACTCTGTTATCAACAATAATTCTACGTAGTTTAATTTTTTTATTCTTTTTTACTAATTTTTCAGTTTTGTATAAATCGTCTGATGTAATTGTAAATGTTAAATCAGTTTCTTTACCATTTGAAGAAGTATTCTGAACTACCATATCAACATTTATAGAATTTTTATATAGTGGTTCAAATATAGAGGCTGCAACTCCAGGCCTATCTTTAACTCCAATTAAAGTAATTTTAGCATCATTTCTTGTGAAAGAAATTCCTCTAATTATTTTATTGGAAAAAATATTTTTTCTTTTTGTAATTAATGTGCCGCTTGCTTTCTTAAATGAAGATCTGACATCAATGTCAATTCTATTTAATCTAGCATCTTGAATTGAGTGTGGTTGCATAACTTTTGCTCCTAGGGACGCCATTTCAAGCATTTCTTCATATGATATGACTTTTATCTTTTTTGCCTTTCTAATTGTATTTGGGTCCGTTGTATAAACTCCATCTACATCTGTGTAAATTATACATTTTTCAGCTTTAAAAAACCTCGCTAACATTATAGCGCTAGCATCAGTTCCACCTCTACCAATAGTTGTTATTCTATTGTTTTTATTTATTCCCTGAAAACCTGCAACCACAGGAATTCCACCTGATTTAAGATATTTTAAAATATTTTTTTTATATATATTTTGTATTCTTGCAGAAGAATAATCACCTTTTGTAAATATAGGT
>CACFUH010000010.1 GCA_902569415.1 uncultured Pelagibacteraceae bacterium | reverse complement strand
AAGTGAAGGAAATAGATTTCTACAAGGTTGTTATATAGATTTTGATAGTACAGAAGGTAAATTAAGACATCTCAAAAGAAAATTTAATCTTTGACTCTCAGAGATTCATTAATAGCTGCAATAGTTCCAATCTTTTTAGGGTTTGGTTTTGTTATCGCAAAACCTGCAATGGAGTATTTACCTCCTTTTTTGTTAATGGGTTTACGATTTACTTTTGTGGCATTGCTTTTAGTTTGGTGGTTTCCAATACCAAAAGGTTATCTTAAAAGAATATTTTTTGCCTCTCTTATAGCAAATACAACCCAGTACAGCATAACATACACTGGATTAAGTTTTATAGACGCTTCAGCAGCTGTATTGCTTGTTCAAACGGAAGTTCCTTTTGGGGTTTTATTTGCATATTTTATGCTCAAAGAAAAACCAACAATAAAAGCTCTGATAGGAATAGCTATTGCTTTTGTTGGTGTATATATTTTAACTGGATCTCCAAACTTAGATGGAAAATTTCTTGGTGTATCATTAACGATTATTGGATCGGCTGTTTGGGCTTTAGGACAAGTTTTAGTAAAACCTTTAAGTAAAGAAATACATCCCTTGGCACTAGTTGCTTGGTTAGGTTTGTTTTCAGGTCCAATATTAATTACTCTTTCAAGTATCTTTGACGGTAATACAATTAATTACTTTAAAAATGCAAGCTTTGAAGCTTGGATGATTGCAATTTATTTGGGATTTATTATGCAGCCAATAACGTATGGTTGTTTCTACTATGTTTTAAAAAATAATCCTTTGTATAAAGTTTTGCCTATAGTCACAATGGGTATACCTCCTACTGGACTATTGGCTGCAATATTTCTATTAGGGGAAGAGCCAACTAAAGAATTATTTATTGGTGGCGCAATAATTATTGTTGGGGTAATTTTGATAGTATTTACTAAACCAAATAAAAAATAATTAACCAAATTTTTGTAAAAACGGTAAATATTCGAGTATATAGAATCCTAATATTTGAAGTTGATTTGTTAAAATTAATATACCTGTGATAAGTAAAATTAATCCACCGATTTTTGAAACTAAACTAATATTCTTTTTAAAATTTTTAGAAAATATTAAAAATTTTTGTATTAAATAACCTGACAAAATAAATGGAATTGCTAAACCTAATGAGTAAAAAAACAATAATAATATTCCTTTATTTAAACTGTCTTCAGTTGCGGCTAGAGCTAAAATAGAGCCTAAAATAGGACCAATACACGGCGTCCATCCAAAACCAAAAGCAGCCCCAATAACAACTGGGCTAAATAAATTCTTGTTAGTACTCGTATGAATTCTTTTTTCATAATTCAAAAACTTTAGATTTATTATGCCAATTATATGAAGTGAAAAAATAATAATAATCACTCCTGCTATAATTCTTAACTCAAATGAATTTTGAAGTAATAACTGACCTAAGAAAGTTGATGCAGCACCAAAAATTATAAAAACTATAGAAAAACCAACAGTAAATAAAATAATTGGAAATAAGTTTATATTTTTTTTCTCAACAAGTTCATTGAGAGAGCTTCCAGAAATATAAGAAATATAACCTGGTATAAGTGGTAAAACACAGGGTGACAAAAAGCTAATTAGTCCAGCGCCAAAAGATATAAATAATTCAATCATAGTTTTATATTAAATGGTTTAGAAACTAATCCTTTTATATTTGTTTTTATATTAAAAAGTGATCCTGAAAGATTAAATTGCTTTGTATTATTTTTTTTCATTCCTTTTAATGCTGTTGTAACAAAAATCTCATCTTTATTAACTCCACCAAATGTACAATTTGTAATATTTTTTGCTGGAATTTCAATTTTATATATTCTTTTTCCTTTTAAATTATAAACTGTGATACATCCACCGCCAAAATGACATACCCAAATATTTTTTTTAGAATCAATTGTCATTCCATCTGGAGAGCCATCTTTTTTAGAAAATTTTAAAAATTTAGTTTTTTTAATTATTTTAAAATTTTTATTTATCTTAATTTTAAATATTATTTTACTTCTACTATCTGTATATAAAAAAGTATCTTTATTAATAAATGCTGGTCCATTAGTTATATAGTAATTTGTATCAACTTTGTGAAGAATTAACTTTTTGTCTAGGCAATATAATGATCCATTTCTAATTTTTCTTTCTTGATTGTCCATTGTGCCAAACCAAAGTCTCCCTTGAAAATCAGTCTTTCCATCATTTATTCTATTCAAAGGTTTTTTTTTTTCAATTTGGATAGATTTTATAATTTTTTTAGTTTTTAAATTAACAACCCTAAGTTCTGATTTTAAACCAAGTATAAATATATTTTTTTTAATATGAGATAAAAAACCAATTTCTTTATTTACTTTTATAATTTTTTTTTTTTTAGTTTTTGTATTTAAAACTAAAATATTCTTTTTCTTAATATCAACAAAATAAATAGAATTTTGTGAAGGCACCCATAAAGTTCCTTCTCCCAATTTAGTTTTAGACTTCCAAATTGCCTTGGGTTCTGATGTTTTAATTTTCAAATTATTCTGGTACCACTTTTGAATTTTGTTCACCTAAATTATCAATTGATAGTCTCATTTTATCACCTGATTTAAGAAAAACTTGTGGTTTCATTCCCATTCCTACTCCTGGTGGAGTACCTGTTGTTATAATATCTCCCGTCTGTAAAGACATAAATTTACTTAAATAAGATATAATAAAATTTACATTAAAAATCATAGTTTTTGAGTTGCCGGTTTGCATTCTTTTTCCATTTACATCTAAACTTAAATTGAGATTATTAACGTCAGAAATTTCATCTTTAGTAACTAAATACGGTCCTATTGGACCAAAAGTGTCATTGGATTTTCCTTTGACCCATTGCCCCGATTTTTCAATTTGCCATTCTCTTTCACTGATGTCGTTAACTAAACAATAGCCTAAAATATGATCTGGTGCTTCTTCTTCTGTTATATTTTTTAAGTTTTTTCCTATAACAATACCTAGCTCAACTTCCCAATCTAATTTTTTTGAGTCTTTAGATATTTTAATGTCGTCATTCGGTCCGTTAATTGAACTAGTTGCTTTCATAAAAACAATAGGTTCTGTTGGAGCTTTTGCCCCTGTTTCTTTTGCATGATCTGAATAATTTAAACCTATCGCTACAAATTTTCCTGGTTTAAATATACACGGTCCAATTCTTTCTGAAGGTGATAGTTCTGGTAATGTTTCTAAATTAATTTTTGATAATTTATTGATTGTTTCAAAATTTAAATTTTCAGGATCAAAATCTGTTATGTGGGAACTAAGGTCTCTAATTTTTGCATTTTTATCCAATGCTGCAGGTTTTTCTTTCCCTTTGGTCCCTATTCTTAAAAATTTCATTGTATTTTATAATATCAACAATTAATTGTTTTTCCTAGTCTAGCCGCTCCTCTAACTCCACTTGCATCTCCATACATAGGCTTAACGAATTCTGTATTTATATTCAAAGATCCAGCAAAATTTCCTGTCATTTCTTTAAGTAAATTCAAATCATTAATTTCATTTGATAGTCCTCCACCAAACACTATAATATCTGGATCAATAGTATTTATTAATGTAGATAAACTTCTTGAGAGTCTATTATAGAAATTATCTATAAATTTTTGATTTTCCTTTTGGTTTTTGAATATTTCCCCAGCTGAAGTTTTTTTTTTAAATTTTTCAAAATATAAATCTTCCAATCCTTTGCCTGAAATATATTTTTCAATAGAAATATTAGGTACAAAGATACTATCTTTTGATAATGGATAAACTTCATCTTCGATTAATCCAAAATATGGTAAAGGGTTATGACCCCATTCACCTGCATTATTATTTGAACCTGAAATAATTTTTTTATTAATAACTAATCCACCTCCACACCCAGAACCAAGTATTATACCAAAAACTGTTTTATAATTTTTCGCAGATCCATCAATAGCTTCAGATAAAGCAAGGCAATTTGCATCGTTTTCACAATAAACATTTTTATTAAGTTCCTTCGATATGTCTTTTTGTAATGTTCTATTATTTAACCATAAAGTATTGTTTGCATTTTTATGTTTACCAGTTGAAGGAATTATTGCTCCTGGATGACATAAGCCAACATTTAATTCTTTGTTAAATTTTCTTTCAATCTCTATTACTATTTTTTTTATAATGTTTATTGTCTCATTGTAACTTTTTGGTGTAGGCTCTCTTTCTCTTAAATGTTCCTTTCCATCTTCAGATAAAACAACACTCTCTATTTTACTAGCCCCTAAATCTATTCCTATTTGCATAATTATTTAAATATTTTTTTAATTTCCTCAAAACTAAAATGCTTTGGTATTTTACACTTTATAATTTTACAATTTTAGATTTTTCTAACTTTTTGTCAAAAAAATCAATAATATTTTGAGCTGTTTCAAGACTCATATTTTCTAAACACTCTTTAGTAAATGTTGCAGCATGAGGACTTAGCAAAACTCTTTTATTCTTAAGTAAAGGATTGTTGATTTCTGGTGGTTCTTTCTCAAAAACATCCAAGCCAGCAAAAGATATAACATTTTTATTTAAAGCATCATTCAAATCGTTTTCATTTATTATCCCGCCTCTTGAAATATTTATTATTATTGCGTTTTTTTTCATTAATGAAATTTTCTTATATGAAATCATATTTCTAGTTTTTTCTGTCAAAGGCACACTCATTGAAAGTATATCTATTTCTTTTAAAGCGTTTTCTAGATCAGTTATTTTTTCACCACCTAATGATTTAATATTTTTTTCTTCAACATATGGATCATAAACTAATACTTTCATATCAAAACCAAGACATTTTTTTATTAATTTTTTTCCTATACGACCAAAACCAACTATTAATATTTTTTTATTAAATAGTTCAAAATTATCATCAACTCGTAAATGGATTGCCTCATGAAAATTTCCATTTCTTACCATTTTATCAAACATCTCACGGCCTTTATAAATATTTAAAATCATAAACATAATGTGCTCAGCAGGTGATGTTGATGTTGAATTATGTGTAACTAATAAAGTAATATTATTTGCCTTTAAATAATTTGTATCTATGTTGTCATAGCCTACTCCATGTCTTGCGATCACTTTTAAGTTCTTACATTTTTTTAGTAATTCAGAGTCTAGTTTTCCACGTCTTAAAGTTACGCCATCATATTTTGGTAATACTTTTAATAGATTTTCTTTGGATAGGTCTGTAATAACATCAACACTAAAATTTTTACATGATTTTAATAATTCAATTCCTTTAGAGTTCATGGAATCTATAATTCCAATCTTATAGATATCTGACTTCATGGCTTGAAATTAATAAGTCTTTGACTTATTTTTATTAACTACATTTTTTAGTTTAGATACATCAAGTTTAGATGCAGTGGATAATGAGTTTTGATCAGTCCCAACTGATACAAAATTAAAACCAATATCAATCATTTTTTGTGCGTACTCAGGAGTTCCGTTATGTATTCCCGCTGCTATATTATTTTTTTTAGCATGCTCTAATATCTCAACAATTTTTTTATATTGTGGACTTCCTTCTGGATTATCAAAACTTGGTTTTTCGCCTATAGCAAAACTTAAATCTGCTGGACCTATGTATATACCATCGACTCCAGGTGTGCTCATTATTTCATCTAATTTATCTAATGCTTCTTTTGTTTCTATCATTGCAATTTTTAAAATTTCTTCATTAGCAAAATCTGAGTAATCATCTCCAGCATAAATTGATGCCCTGGTAGGCCCAAAACTTCTATAACCTTTTGGAGGATACATGCATGCTTGAACAAATCTTTCAGCCTCTAATCGGTTGCTTACCATTGGACAAATTACACCGTAGCATCCAGCATCCAATATCTTCATAATCTGACCTGGTTCATTCCAATTAACTCTTGCAAGTGGTGTAACATCTGTGGTTGATATTGCTTGAATCATTTCAAGAGCATTTGAATAATCAACCAATCCATGCTGCATATCAATTGTTAATGAATCCCATCCTTGATGGGCCATTAACTCTGCGGAAAAAGAACTTGGTATTTGTAACCAGCCATTAATGATAGGCTTGCCTTCCGATATCATCTTTTTTAATTTATTCTGTCTCAATTTTTTTTAACCTTTGATACCAAGGTGAGTATATTTAACATTCAAATAATCTTTAATCGCCATTGATCCACCTTCTCTTCCATAACCTGTTTGTTTGATTCCGCCAAAAGGTGCTTCTGCTAAAGCTACTAAAGGAGTATTAACCGCCACGGTACCTGTTTCCATTAGCTCTGATGCCCTATGTGCTTGTTCCATTGAATTTGTGCATATGTAACTGCTAAGACCTAAATCATTATTGTTTGCTCTTTCAATTACTTCATCAAATGATTTAAAAGATAACATTGGTACCAGTGGACCAAATGGCTCAACTTTCATAATTGTAAAGTCATCTTTTACATTATCAAAAATTGTTGGTTCATAATAAAAACCTTTATTAAATCCAGCAGGCCTTTTTCCACCTAATAATACTTTTGCACCTTCTTTTTTTGTTGTTTCAACTAATTCTTCTACTTCGTTTAATCTTTTTTTTGTTGTTAAAGGACCAAGTTGAACAGTTGGATCCATTCCATCACCTATTTTTAATTTTTTCGTTTTTTCTATAAATAAATTAACAAATTCATCTTTTTTATTTTCTTGGATATAAAATCTATTTGGCGAAATGCAAACTTGTCCGTTGTTTCTATATTTTGCAGAAATTGCCATATCAGTAGCTTTTTGAATATCTGCATCATCAAAAACAATAAATGGAGAATGACCACTAAGTTCCATTGTAACTCTTTGTACTTTATCAGCTGCTTGTTTAAGAATTAATTTTCCAACCCTTGTTGATCCAGTTACTGAAATTTTTTTAATTATATCTGATGAAATTAATTGTTGTGCAATACTTGGAGGATCTCCTGATAATAAATTTACTACTCCAGGAGGAACTCCACATTCTCTACATATATCGATAAGTTCCATTACTGTTCCTGGCGTTATAACGTCTGGCTTAACTATTACTGAACATCCTGCTGCTAAAGCTGTCGAAATTTTTCTCGAAGACAAAACTAATGGAAAATTCCAAGGTGTTAAAGCTGCAACAACTCCTATTGGTTGATAATAAACATGTACTCTTGTATCTGCAAATCTACTTTCAACTGTTTGTCCATAAATTCTTTTTGTTTCTTCAGCGTTCCATTCAAAAATATCTGCAGCTCCACCAACCTCACCTTTAGCTTCCGCAAACGGTTTACCTACCTCAAGAGTCATCCATTTAGCTAGGACATCTTGTTTTTCTCTCATCTTGTCTGCTATTTTTCTAATAATATAAGATCTTTGCCATGGTGGTGTTTGCTTCCAAACTTCTAAACCTTTCGCAGCAGACTTTAATGCTTTATCAACATCAGCGGGTGTTGCTTTTGATGCGTGACCTATAACTTCTTCATTAGCTGGATTAATAACTTCATATGTTGATTTGTCAGATGACTGTTGCCACTTACCATCAATAAATTGTCCAAATTTTTCGTACATAAGCTTCAATTTAACATTACTTTAGATTGTGTCTACTATGCAATTTACTCATTATAACATTTTTGTAATAATGATATTCTAAAATATTAAAGAAAGGAGAATATTATGGCTAAATTTTATATAATTGGAAACTACACCGCCCAAGCGTTTAAAGGATTTATAAAAGATCCCAAACAAGATAGAGCTGCTGCTGCAAATGCATTAGCAACAGCATTGGATGCTAAAATGGAATCATTTGCGATAACAAGAGGCTCTTATGATTTTGTTGGATGTGTTAGTGGAAAAGACTTTGAGTCAATGGCTGCAGTTAAATTAGCAGTTGAGGCTTCTGGAGCTATTAGCAATTTTACTATATTAGAAGAAATGGATATGAGTAAAACAGCTGAGATGGCTGGAAAAGCAATGGGTCTTTATAAACCTGCAGGATAAATTTTTAGAAATTTAACTTCTAGTCTTAAGGGCTAGAAGTTAATTAGTTTCATATAAAGTTGGAAACATTTCACCACCTAGGGGATCACCGTTTTTATATCCAGCATCTTGCATGGCTTTTCTATAATTATAACTAGTCCAATCTCCAATATAACTTATCTTTGCATCTTCTTTTGCTACTCTTAAAGTGTAACGACTTAATGTTTTGTTTGGTATAGATGGACTAAGAGCACCATGAAGTGTTCTCATATCAAAAATTACGCAGTCTCCCAAATCACAATCCCAATTTAAAAATTCATATTTCTCTTTATTTCCTAAAATATCTGGAGGTGTTTCATATTTTTTTCCATTAATTATACATTCATCACCTTCTATCTTGTGACCATCTTTAAAAAGAACCCTTAAAAATAATTTATTCCATAAATGTGATCCTTTTACCCAAGCAACACCTTCTTCCTTTTTGCTTGGTTGAAGCGGTAACCAAAGTACACACATTGTGCCTTCCATATCAAAATAACTAACATCATGATGAAAAGGAGTTTTTGATTTAGAACCACCTTCTCTTAAAAACCAATTATCCATAACAAGGTTTATTTTTTTTGCTGACATTAACTCTGATGCTATTTTTGCATAAGGTGAATTGAATACAAAATCTGTAAATTCTGGAACCAAATGCCAAGTCCAATAATCCTCTAAATAAGCAGGAACACCTTTTTCTAAAGTATGAGATTTAAATCTTGGACTTGGGTTTTTTATATCTTTTTCTATTCCGGTCTGAAGTTTTTTTATCCAACTAGAATCAAATTTTCCTTTCAAAAATATAGCACCATCTTCTTTGAACTGATTTATCTCATCATTGGTAAGGATTTTGGTCATGTTATAATTTAATAATTATGATAACTTAAATTAAAAAAAAATAAATAAAAATGCTTAAAGATAGTTTTGGTAGAACATTTCCGTATATTAGAATGTCAATTACAGATGTTTGTAATTTTAAATGTGGTTATTGTTTGCCTAATGGTTACCAGATCGATAAAAGTGATAATAGAAAATTTCTTCATCTTGATGAAATAAAACGTCTTGCAAAATGCTTCTCTGAATTAGGGGTTAATAAAATTAGAATTACAGGTGGTGAGCCAACTGTAAGAAAAGATTTTTTTGAAATTATTAAAGTTTTAAAAGTAGATGCTGGGATAAAAAAAGTTGTAATTACAACAAATGGCTACCATTTAGATAAAAAAGCAAAGCTATTAGTTGATAGTGGTTTAAATGGAATAAACATAAGTATAGATAGTCTTAACCGTGAAACTTTTAAAAATATCACTGGACATGACAGGTTGCCAGAAATTTTAGAAGGAATAAAAAATTTACAAGAATTAGGTTTTGAAAATATTAAAATTAATGCTGTTCTGCTGAATGAGGTTAATTCATCAGAAAAAGACTTTGATACATGGTCAAAATTTATTCAAAATAACAAAATAGATTTTAGATATATAGAACTGATGCAAACAGGTGATAATTTAGAATATTTTAAAAAATATCATGCTTCATCCAAGATATTTAAGAATTATTTAAATGAAAATAATTGGATCTATCAAACCTTAGGGAAAGACGCCGGTCCATCACTAAATTATATAAACCCTGAATATAAAGGTAAATTTGGAATAATTGCTCCTTATTCAAAAGATTTTTGTAAAACCTGTAATCGTTTAAGGATTACTTCTAGAGGAGATTTGAGACTTTGTTTATTTGGAAATACTGGAATAAGTGTAAGACATTTATTACAAAAAGATGATCAACTTAACGAGTTAAAAGACCTTATATTAAAACAAATGCAGTTTAAAAAAGAGTCGCATTATTTAGAACTTGGAGACACAGGTTCAACTAAAAATTTATCTAAAACAGGAGGATAATTGACTAAATTAAAAATAGTAAATCAAGATGAATTAAAAGATTGGGCAAAAGAAATTTTTAAAAAAAATTCATTTAATATGGTTGATGTTTCCTCAAAAAAAGAAACATTTAGAAGAGCTCTTGCATCAGGGAAAATTTATGTTGGTAAAGAAGTTTTTAATATGATTAAAAATAAAGAAATGCCCAAGGGAGATCCTATGGCTCTAGCAGAAGTTTCGGCTGTTTTAGGTGTCAAAAAAACAAGTGAATTAATTCCCTTATGTCATCCTCTTCCAATAGATCACACTGCAACTAAAATTATTATGCACGAAGAAGATTCTTCTTTAGAAGTATTTTGTGTTGTTTCAGCAGTTGCAAAAACAGGTGTTGAGATGGAAGCGATTATGGGAGTTAATGCGGCACTGATTACAATTTACGACCTAAGTAAAATTGTAAATCCGCATCTAAAAATTGATAATGTTAAATTATTAATTAAAGAAGGTGGCAAAAGTGGATTATGGAAAAATCCAGATGGACTTCCTAAATTTTTAGAAAATATTTTTTAATTATGAAAGTTAAACTTGAGCTTTTTGGATCAAGCAGAGATTTAAGTGATAAAGATTTTTTAGAATTTAATATTGAAAAAAAAATTTCTATTAAAGATTTAAAGAAAAAAATTATCAATTATGTTGATGAAAAGTTTAAAGGAAATGAAAATTACAAAAAAATAATTGAAACCTCAGCTTTCTGTTCAGAAGATAATAATATTATTTCCGAAGATTATAAAATTACAAAAGATCAAAAAATTGGAATTATTCCACCTATTGGAGGCGGTTAATGCTTCATGCAAAAATAATAGATATTAAAAAAGAAAAAATAGAAGTTAATAAAGCTAAAGATTTTATATCTTCATCTAAATTTGGAGCTTCATTAATTTTTAAAGGAACTGTTAGAGAAAATAATGATAATAAAAAAGTAACAGGAATTACCTACGATAGCCATGATGCAATGGTTATAAAAAGTTTTGAAGAAATTTATAACGATGTTGACCAAAAATTAAAAATTAAAGACAAAGCAGTTTATATAGAACACGCAAAAGGATATTTAGGATTAGGAGAAATAAGCATTATTATTGCTGTTGCCTGTCCTCATAGAGCTGAAACATATATTCTTTCTAGATACATTATTGAAGAAATTAAGAAAAGATCTCCTATTTGGAAAAAAGAACATTATGAAAATGAGGAAAGTGAATGGTTAAAAGGAAATCCTATCCAAGCTAATTAAAATCTCTTTTCAAATCTAAATCTTTAAAAACTTTTTTACTTAAAACTTTTATAAAATTAGTATTATTTTTTAATCTTTTGACCATAAACTTGGCTCCAATATCACCTCTCATTCTTTTAAATTTAGTTAATATTGAGCTGTCAAAACCTATTGGATTACCAATGTTATTCTTAAATTTTAATGCATGAACCAGATGTTTTTTTTTAGATATTGAATTATATATTTTATTGATATCTGAAGTCTTAATAAATGGCATATCAGATTGAACAATTATAAATCCTTTGTCTTTTTTTGATATTTTTTTTAACCCAGCATTAATTGAAGAGGACATACCTAATCTAAAGTTTTTATTAAATACAAAAATATTTTTTTTATTATTCTTAATCACTTTTCTTACTTCTTTATTCTGATAACCAAGAACAATGACTATTTTATCTACTTTACTTTTAAATAATGCTTGTAGTGAATGATTAATTAAAGCTTTATTTTTAAACTTTTTGATTAATTTATTTTCACTTTTAAGTCTTTTGGACTGTCCTGCAGCTAACAGAATAGCTTTAATCATTTTTTAATCTCCAATTAAGTGATGGGATAAAATTCTTGTTTGGTTTTCAAGTCTATGTTCAAACAAATAAAGACCTTGCCAAGTACCAAGAATTAATTTTTTATTCTTTAAACTTAAAGTTAATTGATTATTAGTAAGTGCAGATTTTATATGGGCTGGCATATCATCTTTTCCTTCTGTGGTATGCTTGTATAGTTTTTGATCCATTGGTACTAGTTTGTGAAAAAAATTTTTAAGGTCATATAATACATCTGGATCTGCATTTTCTTGAATAACTAATGAAGCACTAGTGTGTAATATATTAATATTTAAAATACCATTTTTAATTTTTTGTTTATCAATCCAATCTAAAGTATTTTCAGTAAAATTATAAAAGCCTTGCCCTTCGGTATTAATTTTTATTTCTTCAAATACTTGTTGCATTTATTTTTTATAAGTTTCTGATACTAACTGAGCAATAATAGATAAAGCTATCTCTGGAGCTGATCTTCCACCTAGTTTGATACCAATTGGACCATGTATTGAATTAATTTGGTCACTATTAAATCCCGCTTCTTTTAGCCTTTGACATCTGTTTTCATGAGTTTTTTTACTACCTAACGCACCTATGTAATAAAATTTTTTATTAATAGCATGTTGTAATGCTGGATCGTCTATTTTGGGATCGTGAGTTAATGCAATTAGTGCAGAGTTCTCATTTGTTTCTATTTCTTTAAAAGCTTCATCTGGCCATTTATTGATAATTTTCATATCAGGAAATCTTTGTTCCGATGCAAAATAGCCGCGAGGATCTATAATGGAAATTTCAAAGTTTAAGCTTTTTGCAAAATCTACCAGATATTGAGCTATATGAACTGCGCCTACAATAATAACTCTTATAGGTCTAATATATGTTTCGATAAAAATTTCAGTATTTTCTATTACTCCATTTTTTTTTAATTTAAAAAAATTATCGATTTGTTCTTTATGTGTTTCAAATTCTTTGCTTAATGATTTTCCAGGTTCATATATTTCGCTCAAACCATTTTCAAGATTAGTTACAATTGCAAATTCTATCTTTGAAGCCTTTTTTTTGATTATTTCCTTAAGTTGAGAATGATTCATTTAAACAATAAAAAAATGGTAGATTAAAAGTCCAATGATTAAGCCTTTAATAAACGTTATCCAAAGCACTGCATAATCTGAAAGGTTAAGATTTTTTTTCCACCAGTCTATATATTTTTTATGCATCTCAATCATAAATTTAATTTATCTGCTCCAAATAAACTGCTATTTCGCCACCACATGCAAGTCCAACTTCCCAAGCGCTTTCATTAGAAACTTTAAATTCAATTTTTTTACATGGTTTATTGTCTTTAATTAAACCAATACATTCTCTTACTACTGCAGATTCTACACATCCACCAGAAACAGAGCCTGAAAAATCTCCAGTTTCATTAACAATCATTCTGCTTCCGACTTGTCTAGGTGACGAACCCCAGGTTTGAATTACTGTAGCAAGAACAACTTTTTGGTTAGCATTTAACCAATCATTTGCTTCTTCTAAGATTTTTTCATCAAATGAATTTTTCATTAGATGTAAAGGTATTACCGAAAGAAATATTTAGCAAGCATCAACAGCTTTTTTAGCAAAAGCTTTTACCATATTTGCTCTGTAATCTGAAGAAGCATGAATATCTGAGTTCATTTCAGATGAAGATATTTTAACACCATCTATGGCTGAGGAAGAAAAATTCTTAGTTAAAGCCCCTGCTAAATCTTTATCATTATATACACATGACTTAGCTCCAGTTACTCCAACGTTTATTCCTGTTTTATGTTTTGCAACATAAACACCTATTATAGCATATCGCGAAGCTGGATTTGGCAATTTTTGATAACTTGATTTTTCAGGTATTGAAAATTCAATTGCCTCTATAACTTCAGTACTCTTAAGACAAGTTTCAAACATCCCTCTAAAAAATTTTTCTGCATCAATTGAACGGTTATTTGTATGTATAGTTGCATTTAAAGCAATACATGCTGAAGGATAATCTGCGGCAGGATCATTATTTGCTATTGAGCCACCAATCGTACCTCTATTTCTTACTTGTGGATCACCAATACCTTCTGCAAGAGCTGCTAACGAAGGAATTGCTTTTTTAATATCTTTTGAACTTGCTACTTCAGAATGCTTTGTCGTTGCTCCTATTGTAACTGTTTTTCCAGATACTTTAATTCCTGATAATTTTTTTATTCTCTTAATATCTATAATATCTTTATAAGAAGCTAAGCCTAGTTTCATTGAAGGTATTGTTGTCATTCCTCCAGCTAAAAAAGCTGAATTAGAGGATGCTAACTTTGATGCTTCTTTGACATCTTTTGCAGAATGATAATTAAATGTTTTCATAGTTTCCTTTAAGCCACCTTAGCATTAGATTTTTTCATTTCTTTACATGCTTTCCAAACTTTTTCCGCTGTTGCAGGTAAAGAAATTTCCTTTCCACCCAAAGCATTAATAACTGCGTTCATTACTGTTGGTGTTGCAGCTATAGTTCCTGCTTCTCCACATCCTTTAACTCCTAATGGATTAGTAGTAGCCTTTGTACATGTAAATCCTAAATTAAAATCTGGAAGATCGTCAGCTCTTGGCATTGTATAATCCATGTAAGAAGCTGTAATTAATTGACCAGAATCGTCATATTCAGCATTCTCATATAAGGCTTGCCCAATTCCTTGAGCCAATCCACCATGAACTTGTCCTTCAACAATTAGTGGGTTCACTATAGTTCCGAAATCATCAACCGCTGTGTATTTGTCAAGTTTTACACGACCTGTTTCAGGGTCTATTTCAACTTCACAAATATGTGATCCTGCTGGGAAAGAGAAATTAGCTGGATCAAAAAAAGAAGATTCAATCAATCCTGGTTCATCACCTTCTGGTAAAGGCGATTTAACTTCGTCTCTTACTCCTGGTAGATAACTTGCAAAAGCAACTTCCCCAATTGTTTTCTTTTTATTTGATTTTGCAACAACAAATTCTCCATTTTTAAAATCAACTTCATCAGGACTTGCTTCAAGCATTTTGGCAGCAATTCTTTTTCCTTTATTAACTATTTTTTTACACGCGTTAACTATTGCTATTCCTCCGACAGTTAAAGATCTTGAACCATATGTTCCCATACCAAATGTACCTTTGTCAGTATCACCATGAACAACATCAATATTTTCAATTGGAACACCTAGCTCATCAGCAGCAATTTGTGCAAATGTAGTTTGGTGACTTTGTCCATGACTATGAGAACCAGTATAAACTGTAACTTGTCCTGTTGGATTAAATCTTACTTCAGCAGATTCCCATAATCCAACTCCACATCCTAACATCATAACTACTGGAGATGGTGCTATTCCACACGCCTCAAAATAAGAGGTGACACCTATACCTCTAAGTTTGCCTTTTGATTCAGATTCTTTTTTTCTAGCAGCGAAACCATCATAATCTGCCATTTCTTTTGCTTTATTTAATCCAGCTACATAATCTCCTGAATCTATTTGGTGAACTAAAGTTTGTTTAAATGGAAATTCTGTAGGAAAATTTTTCATTCTTATTTCAATTGGATCCATGCCTAATTCCATTGCAGCCTTATCTACAATTCTTTCAATAGTATAAGTGGCCTCTGGTCTTCCTGCTCCTCTATAAGCATCTACTGGTGCAGTATTCGTATATACTGCTTTAACATTAGAATAAGCAGCTGGCATTATATAAACTCCTGTTGCACATGGTCCAAATAAATATGTTGGTGTTACAGTTCCAAATACTCTTGCATAAGCTCCAAGATTTGCAATTGTTTCATTTTTAAATCCTAAAAATTTACCATCATTAGTAACTGCTAATTCCGCATGAGTAATATGATCTCTTCCGTGAGTATCTGTTAAAAAAGATTCTGTTCTTTCGGCTACCCATTTAATAGGTCTCTCTATTTTTTTTGAAGCCCAGCTACAAACTATTTCTTCATTATAAAGATTTATTTTTGATCCAAATCCTCCACCTACATCTGGTGCAACAACTCTTAATTTATTTTCTGGAGCAACGCCTCCAAAAGCTGACATAATCAATCTTGATAAATGTGGATTTTGACTTGTAGTATAACAAGTGATTTCCTCTGAAGCTGTGTTGTAATCTATTACA
Source organism: uncultured Pelagibacteraceae bacterium (assembly GCA_902569415.1). Classification (GTDB taxonomy): domain Bacteria; phylum Pseudomonadota; class Alphaproteobacteria; order Pelagibacterales; family Pelagibacteraceae; genus Pelagibacter. The sequence continues at coordinate 15,379 of CACFUH010000010.1, read as the reverse complement.
CAAGCTCTTGGTTCCATAGCATTAGGAATAAGTCTATTATTATTAATATCTAGTTTTATAATTTTATCCGCTTTCTCAAATGCTTCCTTAACTTTTTGTCTATCACCTAATAACCAATCGTAACAAAGATTTTTATCTATACCATCATGTATTGCCTCACTATTCATTGCTTCACCTAAATTAGAAACTGCCTTTAAAACTTTGTAATCAATTTTTACTAATTCAGCTGCTGCTCTAGCCTCATCTAAAGTTTCAGCAAAAACTACAGCTACGGGATCTCCAACAAAATTCACACTATCTTTTGCTAATGGTGGGTTTGCAGGACATTTCATTTCTGAACCATCTTCACTTCTAATAGCCCATCCAGCTATCAAGCCTCCAATTTTGTCTTGCGCTATATGTTCTCCTGTTAAAATATCTACTACTCCTGAGGATTTAAGAGCTTTAGATGTATCAATTTTTTTTATTTTTGCTCTTGCATGTGGAGATCTAATAAATATGGCATATGTTTGGTTCGCAATATTAATATCAGAAGTATATCTGCCCTTACCAGTCAAAAATCTTTTGTCTTCTTTTCTTTCAACTCTAGATCCTACTAAACTTGCCATTTTAACTCCTACATTTTTGAAGCAGCTTCTTTGACAGCTGCAACAATGTTATGGTAACCTGTACATCTACAGATATTACCTTCCAACCAATCTCTTATTTCTTGATCACTTGGATTTTTTTTATTTTTTAAAAGATCAACTGCACTCATGACCATGCCAGGTGTGCAAAATCCACACTGCAATCCGTGCATTTTTTTAAATGCTTCTTGCATTGGATGTAATTTTCCATTTGAAGCCAAACCTTCAATTGTTGTAACTTTTGAGCCATCAAGATCTGCTGCTAATGCTGTACAGCTTTTTATTGATTTTCCATCAACATGAACAACGCATGCACCGCATTGGCTTGTATCGCAACCAATATGAGTTCCTGTTAAATTCAAAATATCTCTTAGTAAACCTGATAATGTTGTATGATCTTGTATTTCTTTTGAAACTTTCTTACCGTTAACTTCTATTTCAATTTTTTTCATAAGGCTCCGCTCCTTATTAATTGCTCAAGTTAAACATACAATAATGTCACACTCAACTTTAAAAAATATAAACTTTCTAGTATTACGCGATTCAACTAATTAAATAAATCAGAACTGTTGCGAATAATACAATAGATATATAAATCAGTGTTTTTTTTTGTGATTTTTTTTTAGTAGGTACTTCAATTTTTTCAACATTTTCCTTTATAGTTTTTTTATCACCCTGGTCATTTGAAACTAATTCAGAAAATTTTCCAAAAAAAATATCAGCCATTTTTTTTGCAGTCATATCAATTAAACGTGAGCCAACCTGAGCAATTTTTCCTCCAACATTAGCCTCAACTGTATAAGTAAGTTTAGTGCCATTATCTTCATCCTCTAAACTAACTGTGGCTTCTCCGTTTGCGAAACCTACTGGAGAGTTTCCTGAACCAGTAATTTTGTAACTATGGGGAGGATTTAAATCTTTAAGCTCAATATCTCCTTTAAAACTAGCATTAAATGGGCCAATTTTGTTAGTTGCCGTTGCGGTGAACTCTGTTTCAGATTTTTTTATAAATTCTTCACAGCCTGGTATTGTTTTTTGCAAAATCTCAGGATCGTTTAATGCTTCCCAAACTTTTTGTTTTTCCAAGTTTATTTGATATGATCCAGAAAGTTTCATTAATACAATAAAACTTTAACACAAATTATTATGGATGATAATACAAAAAAGGAATTACAGTCAGCGGCATTCGAAAGATTAATTGAACATCTTAGAGAAAGAAAAGATGTACAAAATTTAGATTTAATGAATTTAGCTGGATTTTGCAGAAATTGCTTATCTAAGTGGTACAGGGAAGAAGCAGAAAAAAAAGGTATTTCACTATCAGATCCTGATGCAAGAGAACATGTATATGGAATGCCTTATTCTGAGTGGAAAGAAAAATATCAAAAGTAATTTTATTAACTGGTGATAAAATTTCTTCCTTTAATATTTATTTTACTTTGGTCCTCAGCTTTTATAACAACAAAACCAATAGTTGATTACAGTGATCCTTTTGCAGCTTTAAGTTTTAGATTTTTAATAGTTGCGATAGGGTTTTATTTTTTTTCATTATATTCGAAGCAAAAAATTTTAGTTCATTCAAAAAACATTTTACCATCAATTTCTACAGGAATACTTTTTCATGGATTTTATCTTGGTGGTGTTTTTTATTCAATTTCTATTGGTCTTCCCACAGGAATCGCCGCTTTAATAGTTACACTTCAACCTGTATTAACAAATGCTTTGGCTGGCCCTATTTTAAATGAAAAAATTACATGGAATAAATGGCTTGGAGTTCTTTTGGGATTTATTGGAGCAAGTTTGGTTATTGGTTTTGATATAGGTAAATCTTTACCAACTTTAGGAGTTGTTGCTGTAATTATTTCTTTGATTGCAGTTACTTCTGCAACACTATGGCAAAAAAAGATAAGTAATAATTTACCTTTATCAGTTAGTAATATGTATCAAGCCTTAGGCGGTTTTTTATTCCATTTATTAATAATTATTTTTTTCATTCAAAAACCATTTATAAATTTTTCAACAACTTTCGTAATTGCAATAAGTCATCAAATATTTTTAGTTTCTTTTGGAGCATTTACTATTTTAATGTATTTAATAAAAAAAAACTCAGCAAGCAAAACTGTATCTGTATTTTTTTTAATACCCCCTACTTCAGCTATTATGGCTTTTATTTTTTTAGGAGAAAATTTAGACTCTGTTGATATATTTGGATTTTTAATTGCAACCTTAGGAGTTTATATTGCAACAAGAGAAAAAAATTAAAATTTTATTTTTCTTTAAGTCTTGGAAATAATTCTACAAAATTACAGGGTGTATGATTAATGTCTAATTGATGTACTAAAATTTCATCCCAGGCATCAGTTACTCCACCAGAGGATCCCGGTAGTGCAAATATATATTTACCATTAGCTAGTATTGCACAAGCTCTTGATTGAATAGACGATGTACCAACAGTTTTTAAACTAATTGTTCTAAATATCTCACCAAATCCAGGTATATGTTTATCTGCTATTTCATCTAATGCCTCAGGTGTAATGTCTCTTCCAGTTAATCCAGTACCACCAGTTGTTATTATTACATCAATATTTTTTTTCTTAGTCCAGTCTTTTAATATTTTTTTAATTGCTTTTTTACTATCTTTACAAATTTTCCTATCGACTAAATTATGATTGGCCTTGTTTATTTTATCTACTAAAATATTTCCTGACCTATCGGTTTTTAAAGTTCTTGTATCGGTAACTGTTAATAATGCTATATTTACATTCATAAAATTTAAATGATTATATTATCAATTTTATTTTTTGTAACTGCAATATTATATGCCAGTGTTGGTTTTGGTGGTGGGTCAACTTATCTAGCGCTACTACTAATATGGGGCGTACCCTATTATATTTTTCCAGTAATAGCTTTGATGTGTAATATATTTGTTGTTTCAGGAAATAGCTATAATTACATAAAAGCTGGAAATTTAAATTTTAAATTATTGATACCTTATTTAATAGGTTCAATTCCTCTAGCTTTTATTGGTGGCTCCTTAGAAATAGATAAAAACCTATTCGAAATTTTTTTATTTATAGTTTTGGCAATTGCTGGAGCACTACTTTTATTAAATTTCAAATCATATGATGATAATGAATCTTCCTATAGAAAAATTCCAATTTTAATATCAATTTTAATTGGAGGAATATTGGGTTTTGTTTCTGGAGTTGTTGGAATTGGAGGAGGAATATTTTTAAGTCCTATACTTTTTTTAATTAAAGCAGCTAGACCAAAACATATTGTTACAGCTGCATCTTTATTTATTCTTATCAATTCTATATCTGGGGTTTTTGGTCAATTAACTAAAAATATAGTTTTAAGTGATATATCAAACTACTGGTATTTATTTTTAATAGTAATTATTGGTGGTCATATCGGTAATTTTTTAAATTTAAAAATATTTCCAACAAGATTGCTTGCATTGGTTACATCTGGTTTGGTATTGTTTGTTGCTATTAGGATGGGTATTAAATTATTTTTATAATATGGATTTAAATTATTTTAAAAAAACTAGAATTTTAGATGCTGGTATGGGCCAGGAGTTACTTGCAAGAGGACTTGTAACCAAAGGAACCCTTTGGTCAGCAACTTCATTAATAGATGAAAAATTTAATAGTTTGGTAGTTGATACTCATTTATCTGCTATTGAAGCAGGAGCAGAGGTAATATTAACGAACACTTTTACTACAAGAAGAGTAAGAATGAGGGAAAATCAAGTCGAAGATCTTTTTCAATTTGCAAACCAAAAAGCATGTGAGCTTGCAATAAAGGCAAAAGAATTATCAAAAAGAAATATTTTAATTGCAGGCAGCCTTCCTGCTCAAAACGAAACATATGATGTTGATAAAAGAGATGAAAAAATAGTTGAAAAAGATTTTTTTGATCAAGCTAATATTATTAATCCTTATATTGATTTTTTTTATTTAGATGTGCTTTCTAGTGGGAGAGAAGTAGAGATAGCATTAAATGTTATTCACAAATTAAATAAACCAGTGCTAGTTGGTTTGCATTTAAAGAAAAATGGTATGCTTCCATCTGGTGAAACGATAACAGAAATAGTAAAAAAATATAAAAATACTAACTGGTTAGGAGTGGTTGCTGCATGCGTATCATTAGAAATAATAGAAAAAACGGCAGATGAACTGAAAAGTTTAAAAATACCATTTGGTTTTAAAGCAAATTTATGGGGTGTAGAAGAACCTTTGCCTGTACATAGATTTAATAATGCTGGGCATAATGAGGTTGGGAAAAATCCAAATATTACTTTGGGAAAAAGAGAAGAAGTTAATGGTAAAGTTTTTTGTGAATTTGCTAAAAAAATTAGTAGAAAAGGTGCAACAATTTTGGGAGGTTGTTGCGAAACAGATTCATCTCACATTAAAGAACTATCTAAACTGAAGTAATTTTTATTTTATTTGATCTTTTAACCAGATAAATTCCTAAAATAACTAGTAGTAAAGAAACAATAACTTTTGAAGTTATAAGTTCATTTAAAAATATATATCCAAGAATAACCCCAAATATTGGAATTAAATAAGCAACTTGAGACTGAAAAACTAAACCATTATTTTTTAAAATATTAAATCTTAATAACCACGCAACTCCAGTAGGGAAAACCCCAAGGTACAATAATGCAATCATTGAGTCTAAGCTTGGAGATAGACTCCAAGGTTGTTCAAAATACATTGAGATCGGAAATACAATTATTGATCCCCAAATTAATATTGATGCTGTAACATTTTCATTTTTCTTTTTACTTATTTTTAAAGTTAAAATCCCCCCAATAACATAACATGTAGAACCTAGTAAAATTGAGAGAGCATAAAGTATATTTTCTGGATTAATTAATACTTTGTCTGAAAATAAAAAAACTATTCCTGAAAATCCAATTAATATTCCAACACTCTTAAACCAATTAAATTTTTCATTTTCAGTAAAAAAATGAGCAAGTATAGTTGCACTTAAAGGTGTAGTGGCCATAAGAATTGCAGCAAGATTACTTTGTATTTTTTGAACACCATAAGCGATTAAAAAAAAAGGTATTACTAGATTTATGAATCCAATCGCCGCAAACCACAACCAGTCTTTTGAAAATGCTTCAATCTTTATTCTTTTTGCTAAACATAAAATTACAACCGGTATTGCACCAAGAAAAATTCTAAAAAATGCGATTGTTACAGGTCCAAAAGAATATGTTGCAATTTTAATATTAAAAAATGCAGATGCCCAAATCAAAGATAAGGTTCCTAGTAGCAAATAATCTAGGGGTTTTGGATTTCTCATTCAGATATATCTTTGACTGATCCTTTTGTAATTTTGCAAAGATTATCAAAATTAATTTTGAAAATACTATAAGGATGGCCTGCGGCCGCAAATAAATTTGTAAATCTTGCTAATGAATCGTCTATAAAAATATCAACTTTATTTAAATGACCCACTGGAGAAACTCCACCAATTGTAAAGCCTGTTATTTCTTTTACTTGATCAGCGTTAGCCATACTTACATCTTTTTCATTTAGCAATTTTTTTATTTTATTTAAGGAACACCTCTTATCACCCGCAACTAAACATAACAAGAATGAGCTTTGTCTTCTAAGTAATAAGCTTTTTACGATAGAGCCAATTTCAGTTTTTAAACTTTCTGCAGCATCTTTTGCTGTTCTGGCTGTTGTATCTAAGTTTTGGACTTTTATTGATTGATCAAAATCATTCAAAACCTTCAATACTCTCTTTACCGTTTCTTTACTTAATAAATCTTCCATTCAACTAATAATTGTAACAATTTGTGAATTGATAATTTCATATTAATAGACATTTATCCATGTAAGAAATGCATAGGTGATATCTTATTATATTATCTTCTTATTACCGCATTTTTTGATAATAAGATTATACTAAATTAAAAATTATGAATTCAAACAAAGTACTAAAATTAATGAAAGACAAAGAGATTGAATTTGTCGACTTAAGATTCACTGATCCAAGAGGTAAATTACAACATTTAACCATGGACTCAACAATTGTTGATGACGACATGCTTAACGATGGTGTATTTTTTGATGGATCATCAATAGCTGGGTGGAAAGCTATTAACGAGTCAGACATGATTTTAAAACCTGATTTAAGTAGACAAGTAATTGATCCTTATACTTCACATAATACTCTTATTATTTTCTGTGATATCTTAGATGCAGTCAAAAAAACTCCTTATGAAAGAGATCCAAGAGGAATTGCTAAAAAAGCTGAAGCATATTTAAAAAAATCTGGCGTTGGTGATAAAGCTTATTTTGGTCCTGAGCCAGAATTTTTTGTCTTTGATGATGTAAAAATAAAAAATGAAATGAATGAAATAGGATTTAAGATTGATAGTTCAGAAGGTCCTTACAATTCAGGTAAAAATTATGAAAATGGAAACATGGGTCATAGACCAGGAGTAAAAGGTGGATATTTTCCAGTACCTCCAGTTGATAGTGCTCAAGACATGAGAGGTGAATATTTAAAAGGATTAAGAGAAGTTGGTATTACAGTTGAAAAACACCATCACGAAGTTGCTCCAAGTCAACATGAACTTGGAATGTTATATAATACTTTAGTAACACAAGCGGATAACGTTCAGTTATATAAATATGTAGTACAAATGGTTTCTCATTCTTTTGGAAAAACTGCAACCTTTATGCCTAAACCTGTAAAAGGTGATAATGGTTCAGGAATGCATACACACCAATCAATTTGGAAAGGTAAAAATCCAATATTTTCAGGAAATAAATATGCAGGTTTATCAGAAACTGCACTTCATTATATTGGTGGAATTTTAAAACACGCTAAAGCAATTAATGCTTTTTCAAATGCAACAACAAATAGTTATAAAAGATTAATTCCAGGTTTTGAAGCTCCAGTTTTGTTAGCTTACTCAGCAAGAAATAGATCTGCTTCATGTAGAATACCAATAACATTAAGTAAAAAAGGTGCGAGATGTGAAATAAGATTTCCTGATGCTGCAGGAAACCCATATTTAACTTTTTCTGCTATGTTGATGGCTGGACTGGATGGTATTAAAAATAAAATTAATCCAGGTAAACCCCTTGATGAAGATTTGTATGCTCTGCCAGAAGATAAAGTAAAAAATATTCCAACCGTTTGTGGGTCTTTAAGAGAGGCTATGGAAAGTTTAGATAGAGATAGAGGTTTTTTAAAACAAGGTGGTGTATTTACTGATGACCAAATTGATGCATTTATTGCACTAAAATTTGAAGAAATTTATAACCTTGAACACACTCCACATCCTATGGAGTTTGAGATGTATTATAGCTCTTAAATTATTTTTTACTTTTTAATATTTTATCGTCAGCAATTTTATTCTTATTTACACCTTTTTTTATAGTGTATTCTAAAGTACCGTGAGCTCCAGCTTCAACTGCTTTACGTTGAGTTCTGAATAGTTCCTTTTCCTTTTTGCTTTCTGCTAATTTATTAGCATGTTTTTCTAAATGTTTAGTGTCTCTCATCAACCACTATTATATCTTAAATGATTCTCCACATCCACATCTTTCAGTTTCGTTTGGATTTTTAAAGACAAAAGATGAGGAAAATTCTTCTTTTTTATAGTCCATTTCGGTTCCTAAAAGGTACATTATAGCGCCTGGATCTACAAAAAGTTTTACCCCTTTTTCCTCAATTATTTCATCATTTGGGTTAATTTCCTGTGTATATTCCATTATATAAGACATGCCTGCACAACCACCAGACTTAACACCTACTCTTACACCAACAGCGTTACTTTCTGCTTTTGACATAATTTCTTTTATCCTTTGAGCAGCATTATCACTTAATGTAATTATTTGTTTCATCATAAATTTAATTCTAATTTTGCAGATTCTGTCATCATTGATTTATCCCACGGAGGGTCCCATACTAAATTTAAATCAACATTCTTTACTTCTTTAATTTCTTTAACACTGTTTTTTACTTCATTAGGCAAACTTTCAGCTACGGGACAGTTAGGTGAAGTTAAAGTCATATCAATTTTAACATTATTCTTATCGTCAATAATTATATCATATATTAAGCCTAACTCATAAATATTAACTGGTATTTCTGGATCATAGATCTTTTTTATTTCAGCAATAACTTTATCTTTTATTTCCATTAAGTCTCCGAATTTTCAGTATTAATTTCATTTTGAGATTTGTCTATAGCTGATGTCAATGTGTGCCAGGATAGAGTTGCACATTTAACTCTCATTGGATATTGTTTTACTCCTGACAAACACATTAATTTAGTTTTTTCATCATCTTTCAAAAGGTTTGTTTTAATTTCATCTTTTTCTTTAATCATTTCTAAAAAATCAGTTACAATTTCTTTTACTTCTTTTTCTGCTTTTCCTTTTAACAAATCAGTCATTATTGATGCCGAAGCCATTGAAATTGCACAGCCTTGACCTTCAAATGAAATATCTTCTAATTTTTTATTATCATTTAGCTTTAAAAAAATATGAACCTTATCACCACATAAAGGGTTGTGTCCTTTTGCATCTTTATTAAAATTTTCTGTTTTTCTTAGATTTCTTGGATTTTTTCCATGATCTAAAATTATTTCTTGGTAGAGTTCTTTTAAGTTCATTTTAGTTCAAATATTTTTTTACATTTATTAATTGACGAATTTAGTTTATCAAGATCATCCTTAGTATTATAAACTCCTAATGATGCCCTTGCAGAAGCAGCTATATCAAGTTTATCATGTAATATTTGACAACAGTGATGACCGGCTCTTATGGCAACGCCATCTTCATCTAAAATAGTTGCTATATCATGAGGATGTATTCCATCAATAGTAAAGGATAGAACAGATCCTTTTGTTTTAGGATTTCCAATTAATTTAACAGAATTATTTTTTCTTAATATCTCCTGACCATATTCAATAAGTTCTTTTTCATGTTTAATTATTTTATCCATTCCTACTTTATTTAAAAATTTAATAGACTCATCAAATGCTATTACTTGTGCTGTTGCCATTGTTCCAGCTTCATATTTATTTGGCAAGTCACCGTAGGTTATGCCTTCTTTTTTGACTTCACCTATCATTCCTCCACCACCTTGGTACGGGGGTAATTCCTCTAACCATTTTTTTTTTGCATAAAGAATACCTAAGCCTGTTGGTCCATACATTTTATGACATGAGATGGCATAAAAATCACAATCTAAGTCTTGCATATCTAATTTTAAATGTGGAGCTCCCTGACAACCATCTACCAATACTGGTATATTTTTTGAGTGAGCTAGTTGAACTATTTCTTTAATTGGTAAAATAGCTCCAGTAACATTTGATAAATGAGTTACTCCAATAATTTTAGTTTTTGGCGTAATTTTTTTTTCTATACTCTCTAAAGTAACTTCTCCATCTTCATTTATCTCTGCAAACTCTATTTTAACACCCTTGGATTTTCTTAAATAATGCCAAGGAACATAGTTTGAGTGATGTTCAAGCTCAGTTAATAAAACTTCATCACCTTCTTTCAGATGATTTTGGCCAAAAGTACTTGCTACTAAATTTATTGCTTCTGTAGCTCCTTTGGTAAAAACAATTTCATTTGAATCTTTTGCATTAATAAATTTTTGAACTGATGTTCTGGTATTTTCATATAAATTTGTTGCAGCAACTGCGAGATAATGAACACTTCTTCCTACGTTAGAAAATTCTTTAGTATAAAAATCATAAATTCTATCAACAACTACTCTTGGTTTTTGAGAAGAATTAGCGCTATCTAAGTATACAAGATCGTTATTATGAACTTTATTATCAAATATAGGAAACTCTTTTTTTATATTACTAATGTTCATTGTTTTAAGCTCATAATATTTTTTATTAAATTTTTAATTTCAGAATCTGTAATTTTTTCAACAACATCTAATAGGAAACCATTAATTAAAAGTTTTTTTGCTTCTTTATAGTTTAACCCTCTAGACATTAGATAAAATATTGAGTCTTCATTTAAACTGCCAGATGAAGATCCATGGGAACATTTTACATCGTCAGCATAAATCTCTAGTTCTGGTTTCGCATTAAATTCAGTATTATCGTTTAATAAAATAGCTTTACTTAATTGATAACCATCTGTTTTTTGAGCTTTTGAATCAACAAAAATTTTTCCTTGGTAAACTGCTTTTGACTCATCTTCTAAAACACTTTTGATTAATTGATAACTTTTAGTATTTTCAACTAAATGATTTATATTGGTTTTAATCTCATGATGTTTTGAACCGTTTAAGAGAAAAACTCCATTTACAAATGCTGAAGCATATTTTCCATTAAGATCACAATTTATTTCATTTTTTATAAATTCTGATCCAGATGATAGAAGGAATATTTCTGAAACACTATTGGTATCTTGGTTTATATTATTAAAATAATATTTAATATTACTATTCGGATTATTATCAATTTTATAATTTTTTAAGATAGAGTTTTTTTTAACATCAAAGTTATAATTAATATTAATAAAATTAGTAGTTGATTTATCATTAGAAAACTCAATAAGTTTTAAAGAACTATTTTCTTCAAGCAGTATATCAAACTTTAAGTTAATACTTTTTGAAACTAAATCTTTATTGGTAATATTGTAAATAACTAAAGGCTTTTTAAGTGAATAGTTTTTTTTGATAATTAGTTTAAAAAATTTACTTACAAATGCATTATTCAAAAAAAGCAAAGAATTGTTGACATTATTAGGTATTTCCAAAACTAAATCATCTAGTATTTCAATATTATTTTTTTCTTCGTAATCGAACTCTATTTTTTCTATTCTACCATTTACGAAAACAAGTTTATTATGTTCTAAACCATCAATAAAAGTAGACTGATCTATTTTATTTGGTTTTGATAAATCATTATAAAAACTTAAATTTTTAATATTTTTAGAAATTATTTGATTAAGATCTGAAAATTTCCAATTTTCTTCTCTTTTATTTGGAAATCCTTTTTCAATAAAGTTATTAAAATTTTTTCTTTTAATTTCAATGTTCTTTTTAGAAAAATTTGATTTTTCTAATAACTTTTCAAAATCTATTTTTAATTGCTCTTCCATTTAATTAAAATTTTCATATCCTTTATTTTCTAGCTCTAACGCTAGTTCGGGGCCACCAGATTTGATTATTTTACCATTCATCAATACATGAACATAATCAGGTTTTATATAATCTAATAGTCTTTGATAATGTGTAATTATTAAAAATGAATTATCTTTTTTTCTTAAAGAGTTAACTCCATCGGCAACAGTTTTAAGTGCATCAATATCTAAACCGGAGTCAGTTTCATCTAAAATTGAAAGCTTAGGATTTAAAATTGACATTTGTAATATTTCATTCTTCTTTTTCTCACCGCCAGAAAATCCTACATTTAATTGTCTATTTAATTTTTCTTCATCAAATTTTAAATTTTTTGCTTTCAATTTTACTAATTTTAAAAATTCTATTGCATCAAGTTCTTTTTCTCCATTAGCTTTTCTAATCGCATTTAAAGATGTTTTTAAAAAAATATTTGTATTTACTCCCGGTATTTCTAAAGGATATTGAAAAGCTAAAAATATCCCTTTATGAGCTCTTTCTTCAGTTTCAAGCTCAAAAAGATTTTTATTTTCAAATAGAACTTCTCCTGAAACATTGTAACCTTTTTTCCCTGATAAAATATTTGATAAAGTACTTTTTCCTGATCCGTTTGGTCCCATAATGGCATGAACTTCACCTGGTTTTATTTCAAGATTAAAATTATTTAAAATTGATTTACTATCGATATCTGCTTTTAAATTTTTTATTTTTAACATTTAACCAACACTTCCTTCCAAGCTTATTCCAACAAGTTTTTGAGCCTCAACAGCAAATTCCATAGGTAGTTGTTGTAATACTTCTTTACAAAAACCATTAACTATCAATCCTACAGCTTCTTCTGGATTTAAACCTCTTTGCTGACAATAATGAAGTTGTTCTTCACTAATTTTAGACGTAGTAGCTTCATGGGCTATATTAGATTCCGGATTTTTATTTTTTATATAAGGAACAGTATGTGCCCCACATTTATTACCCATTAACAATGAATCACACTGTGTATAATTTGTTGAATTTTTTGCTTTAGAGGAAATATCAACTAATCCTCTGTAAGTCATGTCAGAAAAACCAGCACTAATTCCTTTAGAAATAATTTTACTTTTAGTATTTTTTCCTAAATGTATCATTTTAGTTCCTGTGTCAGCTTTTTGATGATTATTTGTAATTGCAATTGAATAGAATTCTCCAATAGAATTATCACCTTGCAAAATACAGCTAGGATATTTCCAAGTAATAGCTGACCCTGTTTCTACTTGAGTCCAAGAAATCTTAGAGTTTATTCCTTTACATAAGCCTCTTTTGGTCACAAAGTTATAAATACCTCCTTTTCCATTTTCATCTCCAGGATACCAATTTTGAACAGTTGAATATTTAATTTCAGCATCATCTAAGGCAACTAATTCTACGTTTGCCGCATGAAGTTGATTTTCATCTCTCATAGGAGCTGTGCAACCCTCTAGATAACTTACATAGCTTCCTTTATCAGCAATGATTAATGTTCTTTCAAATTGTCCTGTTTGAGATGCATTAATTCTAAAATACGTTGAAAGTTCCATCGGACATCTCACACCAGGAGGAATATAAACAAAAGATCCATCTGTAAAAACAGCTGAATTTAAAGTTGCAAAATAGTGATCGGTTAAAGGAATTACAGAGCCTAAATATTTTTTTACAAGTTCTGGATGTTTTTGAATTGCTTCTGAAATTGAACAAAAAATTACTCCAACTTCATTTAATTTATCTTTAAAAGTTGTAGCAACTGAAACAGAATCAAATACTGCATCTACGGCAATACCATTTAATCTTTGCTGTTCTTGTAATGGTATCCCAAGTTTTTTGTAAGTTTCTAAAAGTTTTGGATCAAGTTCATCAATACTTTTAGGTTTATCACTTGCACTTTTAGGAGCTGAATAATAATAAATATCTTGGTAATCAATTTTTGGATATTTTGGCTTTTGCCAATTTGGTTCTTTTAAATTTTTTAATCTTTCAAAAGCTTTCATTCTCCAGTCGAGCATCCATTTTGGTTCTTTTTTAGCTTTAGATATGAATTCAATAACTTCTTTATTCAGGCCTTTTGGTGCTCTGATGTTTTCAATATCAGTTGTAAAACCATATTTATAATCTTTTAATTTATCTATCTGTTTTTCTCTCATTTAAATTCTATTATCTCTTTTGTTTATTAGATCACTTAATTTCTTTTTTTCAAAAAAGACATTAATATAATCTTCAAGTTCATCCCATAAATTGTGTGTAATACATTTTGCACTTTTTCCATTGCATCCTTTTTTTGAATGCTTTTCACAACCTACTGTTTTTATTTTTTCTTCAACTGCTGAAAGAACTTCAGAAATATTAATTTCAGATGCATTTTTATTTAATGTGTAGCCTCCTTTTTTTCCTCTTACGCTACTAACAATTTTATTTTTTTTTAATTTTAAAAATAATTGCTCTAAATAAACTAATGATATGCCTTGCCTTAAAGATATATCTCTAAGAGAAACTGGCTCATTAGGATCAAACTTTGCAAGATCCGCAAGTGCCATTACAGCATATCTACCTTTACTTGATAATTTCATATTTTCCGCAATCCACGCGCTTTATATATACCTGACTAATTTAGTCAAGTTTATAAATAATTTAAAGACTTGCTTTTTGTCGCTCAATTTTGATAGAAAAATATAATTTTTTTTTGAGAATAATAATCAAAATCTTTTATGGATAGCAAAATAGTAGAAATATTTATACCAGGACCAGCAGGAAGACTAGAGGCAAAATATTATAAAAGTAAAAAAAATACTTCGCCGATAGCTCTGGTTTTACATCCTCATCCTCAATATGGAGGGACAATGAATAATAAAGTGGTTGTTGATACCTTCCATGTGTTTATGGAAAATGATTTTTCTGTTTGTAGAGTAAATTTTAGAGGAGTAGGAAAATCTGATGGAGAATTTGATAATGGCCAAGGAGAACTTGCTGATGCAGCCGCAGCTTTAGATTGGCTAGAAAGAGAAAATTTTGATAACTCGCAATGTTGGATTTCAGGGTTTTCATTTGGGTCACTAATCTCAATGCAGCTATTGATGAGAAGACCAGAAATAAATAGATTTATTGCAATATCTCCTCAGCCAAATGTTTATGATTTTTCATTTTTATCTCCATGTCCATCATCAGGCTTAATGATTTATGGGAAAAAAGATGAACTTGTGCCTCTAGAACATATTAATGAATTAAATAAAAGATTAAGCGCTCAAAAAGGTATTAAAGTTGAATTTGAATCTATTCCAGACGCTAATCATTTTTTTTCCAAAGCTGAACAGCCATTAATCAAATCTTTAAATAAATATATAAAAAAAGAATCTGCTTTATATTAAAAATTTTTAATAAAAACTCCACCACTACAAGGCTCTTTACATCCTGTAGTTTCTGGAAATGAGATGGGTAATTTAAGATATGATCTAATAGCTAAATAGCCAAATGCTTGCGATTCTATAAAACCACCATCTATGCCAAGATTATCAATCTGAAATATTTTATTATTAATTTTATTTTTAATTGAATTAATCAAAAACTGGTTTTTTCTTCCACCTCCACATACATAAATATCTTTTTCAACTA
>CACFUH010000009.1 GCA_902569415.1 uncultured Pelagibacteraceae bacterium | reverse complement strand
CCGTTTCTATATTCTTTTTTGACTACGAATATTCGTACACCGGTGGTGGCATTTTTTATAAAGCCTCAATATTTTTATTTCAAAATAATATACTTTTTTTTATTATAAGTTTTATCTCAATTCTAGTAATATTAAACTTATCATCAAATAATTATAATAATTTAATTATAATTACTTTGCTTTTAGTTAGTAACCCTCAAATAACAGTGTATCATAAATATTATGATCCATTTTTGATAATTCTTTTTTTTACAATTTTTAGATTTAATTTAAATTTAAAAAATTTATATAAAAATAATAATTTTAATTATATTTTTTTATTTTTCTTTATTTTCTTAATAATAAATAATATCAAACATATATGGAAAATTTAACATTAGTAATACCTGCTAAAAATGAAAGTGAATCTCTTCCTCGTGTTTTAGATGATTTAATAAAATTTAAACTAAAAACTATTGTAGTTTTAGAAAAAGAAGATTTTAAAACTATAGAATCTATAAATAAATATAACGATATAGATGTTCTTTATCAAAAAAATAAAGGATATGGAGATGCACTAACTGAAGGAATAAATAAAGTAAATACAAAATATTTCTGCATATTTAATGCTGACGGATCATTTTTATCAAGTGAATTAAAAATTATGTACAATTTACTAAATAATAATTCTGCTGACTTTGTTTTTGGTTCAAGATATATGAACGGTGCATCCAGCGAAGATGATACAATTGTTACATTAATTGGAAATAAATTTTTTTCATTTATTGGAAATTTTTTCTTTTTTTTAGGCATTTCAGATATTTTGTATACTTATGTGATGGGAAGCACACAAAAGGCAAAACATTTGAACTTGAAATCTAAAGATTTTGCTTTTTGTGTTGAATTACCAATTAAAGCAAAAAAAAATGATTATAGGTTAGTTTCTTCCCCATCAAATGAAAAACCACGAATAGCAGGTAAAAAAAAAGTTAATGCTTTTAAAGACGGATTTATGATCTTAATTGCAATGATTAAGTTATTTTTTTTTAATAAATCTAAAATTAAATAAAAATCTATAAAACAATAAATAGCTAGCTACACAAAATATAATCAAAAATAATTGAAATATTGTAGAACTATAATTACTTGATGCAATTATAAATACTACAAGATTAAAAGAATTAATAACTAAACTGCCTAAATTGTTAGCAAATAAGTTTTTTAATGAAAAATTTTTTTTTAAATAAAAGTATAAAAGTTGGTGCAAATGCTTGCTATCAGGGTTAATAGGAGAATTTTTAAATTTATTTTTTCTAATAATTGAAAATAAATTTTCAAAGCATGGGTACCATAACAATAAAATAACATAATAAGGTGAAATATAATTTACTTTTTCGTAGATAGTAATCAGTAAATAGCCCATTATTATTCCTATTGAATAAGCACCACTATCTCCTAAGTAGAAAAAATTAGAATAATTTAAAATTAATAAAAATATAATCGAGCCTATAAAAAAAATTAAAGCTGATTGATTTATTTCAATAGAATTTATTAAACTAAGTTTTAAAAGTAGAGATAAGATGATTAAAAAATAACCAATTAATAGACCATTTAAACCATCGATGAAATTAGAACCATTAATAAGTATCATTAGACAAAAGGTAGTAAATAAAAAACTCAAAAGAGTATTTTCAAAAAGTCTATCAATAAAATTAATTCTTGTTGGTGTAACTTCTAGTTTTAATAAATAAACAAATGAAAAAACAATAATTAATTGTAAGAGAATTCTTATCTTAGGTGATGATAAAATTTTACCATCAGAAAAAAGTCCAATAAGAAAAATTGATACTATTGTATAATAAAAATAATTACTAATTTTGAAAAAAATAATAAATGAAATAATAATTATAAAAAAACCACCAATTAGTGGAACTTTACTTTCCTTCAAATACTGCTGATGTGTTTCACCTGAAAAATTAGGTAAAAAATTACTTCTTCTTGAGAAATAAATAACTATAGAGGCAAAAACAATAAATATTAATAAGTTAATCATTAAATCTTTTTTTTATAAAATTCAGACTCAAGCAAAACAAATAGTATAGAGAAAAAATTAAATTAAAACCCATATAAATTTTATAAACTCTAAATCCATCGAATAATTTTTGAATTGTTGAACTAGAAAGTGAGTTTTTCGTTTTTCTCCAAAGTAAAAGATTTTCATCTAAACCGCCTATAATTACCTTTGATTTTAATATTTTTAACCATAAAACAAAATCTTCTTTTGTTTTTAAATTTGAAAATTGAATTTGATCATTAATCAAATCTTTTTCCAAAATTACTGAAGATAAACCAATATCACAAGAAGTTAAAATATCTTTAATGTTATAAAAATCTTTAGCTTTTCTACTTCCAATAATTTCATTTTTATCATTTATTATTTCATAAGATGTATGGGATATTTTATAATTATTTTTTCTCATATGATTTATTTGATTTTCAATTTTTTCTTTTTTCCAAATATCGTCTGAGTCAATAAAACAAACGTATTTTCCTTTTGATTCACGAATCCCTCTATTTCTAGAAAATCCTGCACCTATATTTTTCTTGTTAACTATAATTTTAATTTTTTTATTTGAATTATAAATTTTTCTTAAGTATTCTAAGTCAGATTTATCTTCATCGTCATAAACGATGATAATTTCAATATTTGAATATGATTGATTTAATACTGATGAGATTGATTGATCTACAAATTTTTTTTTTTTAAAATAAGGTATTATTACACTTACAAGATCCATGTTTAAAATATAAATGACTAATCTAGCAATTTAAACAAAAATTTAAATGAATAAAAAAAATTTAATTCTTTTTATGCCATCTATTGAGATTGGTGGAGTTGAGAAAAATTTTATTATAATTTCAAACTTTTTAGCAAGTAAATTTAACAAACTTACAGTTATAACTACTTCAATTAACAAAAAAAATAAGTTTTCTAAAAAAATAAAATTCATATCTCAAAGTAAAATTAATTTGTCAAATTACTCTAGAAGGTTTAAATTTTTAGTTGGTTTGTTAATGCTCGCAACAGAAATCATCAAAAATAAAAATAGTATAGTTCTATGCTTCCAGGCAAATATATATTGTGTTTATTTATGTAAATTGTTGAGAACAAAAGTAGTTGTTAGATCAAATAGCTCTCCCGAAGGATGGTCTAAAAATTTTTTAAAAAAATTAATTTATAAAAATGCATTTTCTATAGCTGATAAAATAATAGTCAATTCTTTGGAATTTAAAAAACAAGTTAAAAAAAAATTTGATGTTGAAAGTTCTTGTATTTATAACCCACTAAATAAAGATGAAATAATTAATTTAAGCAAAAAAAAAGTAAATATTTCGTTTTTTAAAAAAAATTGTTTAAATTTTATTAATGTAGCAAGATTAGAAGATCAAAAAGATCATATGACTTTGTTAAATGCCTTTTTAAATTTAAAAAATATAATTAATTTTAGATTACTTATAATAGGGGATGGAAAAAATAAAAAAAAAATGGAAAAATTTATAAAAGAAAATAAACTTATAAATGAAGTTAAAATATTAAAAAATATTAATAATCCATTTCCATATATTAAAAAATCAAATATTTTTATTTTAACTTCTTTGTATGAGGGATTGCCAAATGTTTTGCTAGAAGCAATAGCTTTAAAAAAATATGTAATTTCAAGTGATTGTCCAACTGGTCCTAAAGAAATTTTAAATTATGGAAAAGGAGGCACTTTATTTAAAGCAGGTGATTCAAATGACTTGTATAAAAAAGTTAAGAACTTTAGCTCTAACAAAAAAAATATTTTAAATAAAATAAAATACTCTAGTAAACTTCTTTATAGATTTGATAAAAAAGAAAATTTGAATAAATACTTAAATTTATTAAAAAAAATTTAAAGTATAAGTATATTTGTACTCGATCCATCATTAATTTTTTTTGAATATGAATAAATATTATCAATTTTTTTTAATTTGTTCATATCGTAGAATTCATAGTTTAATGATCTTAAATTATCAATTAGCTCATCAATACTATATCCAAATTCTCTATAAAGATATGGTGCAAGTTCCATAAAAATTGGTGGTTTAAATATTTTTAAGTAATTCATGCCACCTTTAATCACATCTAGTTCAAAACCATCTACATCTAATTTAATAAAATCTGCATTTTTAATTTTTTTTAAATCAGTGAATTCGTCAAGAGTATATACTTTTGAATTGGCTGTTTCTTTTTTTGTGCCCTTATGTTTCATATGCTGTTCTGAATCTAAATCTAGATTCCAGCTAGAATAAACACCTTTGGGTAACTTTTTATTATAAGAACTAAGGAATATTTGTTCTGGAAATATATTTTTTGCAAAATCGCGATTTAAATCAAGATTTTTTATCATTTTTTTAAATGCATACCTAGTTGGTTCTATCGCAAAAATTTTTGAATTATTAAAATTACTGGCAAATTGCAGGGATTGTACACCAAAATTTGCACCTATATCCAAAATCACTTTATGCTTATTTAAGTTCATTTTTTTGGCTGTAATTTTTATCTCCTGTTCAAAATAACCAAATAGAAAAATATGTAGATCAATTGCTTCGGACAAATCTATGTTCCATTTAAGCCCTTTTCTTTCACAAACAAAATTTTTAGAGATAAATAATGAAATAATTTTATATATTTGCTTTGCTAAAAAAATTTTATACTTGGTTTTCATCAATAATTTTTATTAATTTTTTAAAATGTCTAAATTTTGTATATTTAACAGAATTTTTTTTAGCGTATTTCCTTTTTTCCATAAAATTAATTTTATTATCTAAAAATAATTTTAAACTGTTAGATAACTCCCCAACTTTGTTATTTTTAAATAATATTCCTGCATCGCCATTATTCAAAAACTCTGTTGGCCCATTTGGGCAATTACTTGAAATTATAAAAGTATTAGACATCGCTGCCTCTACAATTACAAAACCAACCTCTTCCCATAATGATGGCAGTATAAATGCTTCTGATTTTTTCATATATTTGTAAACATTGTTTGTTCTATTTAATAAATTTACTTCTTTTGAGAGATTATTAAGTTTAATTCGTTTCAATATATTTTTTTTTTCTTCCCCATCCCCAATAATTAATAATTTTATATTCGAGTTTTTATTTTCGTTTTTAAATAATTTAAATTCATCGATTAAATATTTAAAATTTTTTTGCTTTGAAAGACGTCCTATTGATAAAAAATACTTTTGATTTATATCAAAATCTTTACCTAGGTTATTATCTTTTTTCTTTTCAATAAATTCCTTAATATCTAAAATTGCATCTTGTAAAAAAAATATTTTATTACTGGGGAAAACATTTTTTTTTTTTAATTTTTCTAAAAGTTCTTGTGATGGACAAGTGACAAAATGTATATTGTTAGATGAAATTTTCCATAGAAATTTCCTAAAAAAATTAAGTTTAGGATAACCTGATATTCTTAATATTAATTTAGTGCTTAAATTTAAAATTTTAAAAAGAAAAATTGGTAAGGATGTAAGTAAATGAGCAACTAAAAAATCAGGTTTATTTTTTTTCAATAAAATAATTAATGGAATAAGAGAAAGAAATATAATTATTAAATAAGAAATCCTGCTAAATATAAATCCTTTTTTAGGAAGTATGCTGTACAAATTTATTCCTAAATTTATAAACTTGACTTCGTTCTGCTCAAAAGTCTCTTTAAAACGATTCCATTCACCAAATACGTTGATTACACTGACATCGTATTTTTTTGAATACCTGGCTACTGCTATTGCTGAATTTTTTGCAGATTTTTCAGTTCCAACTCTATCTAGGCATGGTGCCCAATAATAAATAGATTTTTTCATAAGAAATTTATAGTATATATTTATTCGCATATTCACATAACTACAACTACAAATGATATTATTAACTGGATCATCAGGATACATTGGATCAGAAATTGTAAATATATTTGAAAAAAAAAAAACCAAATATATAGGTATAGACAACCTTAGTTATTCAAATAAAAAAAATATTATAAATAAAAAAAAATTTTATAAAATGGATTTTTCAAATAAAAAGGTATCTAAATTAATAAAAAAATTTTCAGTAAAATCAGTAGTGCATTGCGGTGCATTTTCTTATGTTCTGGATGCTGAAGCAAATAAAAATAAATATTACATAAATAATGTTTTAAAGACAAAAAGATTTATAAATATTTGCAAAAAAAGCGGTGTAGAAAATTTTATTTTTTTATCTTCATCTAATGTTTATAAGGAGCTAAATAAGAATTATAATGAAAAAGATCCTACCCAACCAAAAAATTTTTATGGAAAAAATAAAATTCTAATTGAGAATTTTTTAAAGAAAAAAAATTTTGATAGTTTAATTATTTTAAGATTATTTAACGTAATCGGCTTATCTAAAAAGTTTTATATTTTTAAATTTTTAAAAAATGATTATCAAAGAATTTTTTTAAATTTATTTATGGTATTAAAAAAGTTTCAATAAATTATGTTAAAATTAATAATAAAATGATATTTCCAAGAAGAGATTTTATAGATGTAAGAGATGTTTCTAATGTTGTTATTTTACTTTTAAGAAAATTAAAAATTAAAAAAATTAATCAAACATTTAATGTAGCAAGTGGTAAATCAAAATCATTGATTAAATTATATGAAAGTTTCAGGAAAACAAAAAATTTTAAAATGAAAAAAATGTCAAAGAAAGAATTAATTGAAACTAGCGGCAATGTTCTTAAGCTTAAAAAATTCTTAAATTGGAAACCAAAATATGCTTTCGAGTCATCAGTAAAAAGTATAAAAACGTTTGCAAAATACTAATATTTTACTTTATCAAAATACAGAATATCTTTATTTTTAAAACTCAAATACCAATTTATAGTTTTTTTTATGCCATCATTAATGTTTGTAAATTTTTTAAAATTAACAATTTTTCTTATTTTATTATTATCCCCGTAAGTCTTAATCATTTCTCCTTTTCGATATGGCTTTAAAATTATTTTACATTTTTGTTTAGAATATTTATTTATAATTGGAATAATTTTTTTTATTTTAATTGGCTTTGAGGAACAAATATTAAAAATTTTATTTTTAATTTTGCCAACACTAAGAAATTTAGCTAATATTATAGCAACGTCTCCAACATATGTGAAATCTCTCGTGTAATTACCTTTATTGAATAAGTAAAAACTTTTATTTTCTAAACTTTTTTTTAAATATGTTAAAAAAATCATATCCGGGCGTGCAAAAGTTCCATATACGGTAAATGGTCTAAAAATCTTTAGATCTATATTTGTTTTTTTAAAATATTTAATTAGCATCATCTCACATTGCTTTTTTGTTTTTGCATATAAATTTATTGGTTTTAATTTACTATTTTCTTTAATCGGGAATTTTTTTTTATTTCCATATACAGAACTTGATGAAGTAAAATAAAATTTTTTTATATTGTAATTTATAGAAGCTAAAATTAAATTTTTCGTAGCCAATATGTTATTTGATATGTATGTACTTGGATTTTTAAAGGAATACATTATTCCAGGTTGAGATGCTAAATGAAAAACATAATCAGGTTTATTTTTTTTAAATAACAAGCTAAGTTTTTTTTTATTTTTTAAATCAATTTTTTTGAATTTAAAATTTTTATTTTTTTTTAAAATTTCTATCCTATGTTTTTTATACTTGGCCGAGTAATAGGAGTTCAAATTATCTAGGCCTATTATAGAGTATTTTCGCTTTAACAGCTCAGTTGCTAAATGAAAACCTATAAACCCTGCAACACCAGTAAGTAAAATTTTCATTTAACAAATCTTATAATTTTTTTAGCTCTGTTATTCCAACTATATTTTTTGGCAGTTTTTAATGCATTTAATCTTAATTTTGTAAATTTATCTTTTTCTAATTTAATCATATCAATTTTTTTTTTCCACTCGTTTACATCAAGATAATTATTAATTAGTAAAGAATTAAAATTGTTCTTTAATACTTCTTTTAATACTTTTATATTAGAACTTACAATTATTTTACCCGCACCTAAATAATCAAACATTTTCATTGGTGACATAAAATTAATTATATTGCCATAATTTCCAGAAAAAGTTGCATATTTAGTATATGGCATTAATAATATATCCATCTGCATTATTTTTTTTTTAACTTTTTTATATGGAATTTGTGGATGAATAATCAAATTATCGGATTTAAATTTAACAATTTCTGATATCTCTTTTTTGGATCCTCCATAAATAAAATAACTGTTATTTTTATCAATTTGTGACAATTTTATAATTAATGGTATACCTCTTGAAGAATATATGCTCCCAAAATAACCAATCTTTTTTCTATTAGTCTTTTTTTTAATAATTTTTTTTTTATTAATTAAATCTGTAGCATCAGGCAATATATCAAAATTATTTTTATTATAATTATAATTTTTAGAAATAAACTTTTTTAAGTTATTTGAGATAAAAACTATTTTTAATATTGATTTAGAATTTAAAAGATTAAATATTTTATAAATTTTAGATATAAAATTTCCACTAGTTTCTAAGTCATCATGAATTTCAAAAACGTGTTTTTTCTTTAAAAGAATTAATATTAATGATATTAGTAAATTTCTAGTAATAATAATATTACAACCTAAATCAAAAGATTTTTTTAATATTTTAATTGGTACTAAAATATTACCTAAACCGTTTATTCTATTAATTTGTGATCCAACTTTATATATTTTAAAACTATTCCTTATATCGTAATATTCTTTGATTGAAATTTTCTCACACTTTAAGTTGGGAACAATCAAACTTGTACTATGTCCAATATTAGAAAATGCTTCACACATTTTGGTTATTTGTAAACTGTTTGCTGTCTTTGAGGGGATATTAGATGTTGCTAAATAATGAATTTTCATTAAAAGGATGAAATTTCATATAATGAAAATTAACAAAAATAAAGAAAAAAAAAATATATTGTTTTATTGCCCTTTTATAGAGAGGGGTGGAATAAAAACAACTTTAATCAAATACACAAATTTTTTATCAAAAATATACAA
Source organism: uncultured Pelagibacteraceae bacterium (assembly GCA_902569415.1). GTDB lineage: Bacteria > Pseudomonadota > Alphaproteobacteria > Pelagibacterales > Pelagibacteraceae > Pelagibacter. Next base: position 22,760 of record CACFUH010000009.1, on the reverse strand, counting down.
AGTAAAAATATTTACGAATACCACTGATCATAAAATGTTAAATAAATTTAATAAAAAGATAGAGATATACCACCCTAAAAAAACTTATAATTTTAAATTAAGAATACTTAAAGATATTATTGTTTTTTGGAGGTTAAAAAAAGAATTGAACAATAAAAGTATAATTTTTTCAATGACTGATCATTTTGTTCCACTTGTATTAAATAAGTTTACAACAAATTCTAAAATTATAATTAGGACAGCTGGAATAGTACCTAATCATTATAATAAGGAAGAATATAAATACTTAAAAAATGTATTTATCAAAAAATTCTTAATTAGATTTTATAAATTAGCCAATAAAGTAATTACTTTTTCATTACAAAATGTAAAATATTTTGAAAATTTAGGAATTAAATCTTGCTGTATTTATAATAATTTCGAAAAACAAAAAATAGTTAAAAGTTTTAAAAAAAAAAAAAAATTAAATATTTTTTTTGTAGGTCGGTTTGGTTACGAGAAAAATGCAATTTTTTTTGTTAAAAATTTAAAAAACTATTCCAATATAAACATTCACTTGGTAGGCGATGGTGAATATAAAAAACAATTAAAAAACGCAGCAGCTGGAAAAAAAAATATCTTTTTTCATGGGTTTGTTAAAAATCCATTCAAAAAATATTTAAGTATGATCGATTTATTATGTATAACCTCTAAATATGATGGAACGCCCAATGTAATGGGGGAAGCAATGTCATATGGTATACCAGTTCTAGCGCCTAAAAATGTTGGTCTAGCAAATATATTTATTGGAAATAATAAATATGGTTATTTGTATAAAAGTGAAAACAGTAATTCATTTAAAGAAAAAATAAACTTTATAATAAAAAATTATAGAAATGCATTTTCAAGAGCTAAAAGAGGATATAACAGTATTTCAAGATTTAATGAGAAAAATACTCATTACAAACTAATAGATGAAATAGAAAAATTATGATTTTAGACTATTGTAGAAGTTTTTGTACCAAGATATATATTTTTGATATCCTTTCTCTATAGAATACCGAGGCTTATAGCCAATTAGTTTTTTTGCTTTATTTATATTTAAACCACCTCTTTTAGGAACAAACTTTTCACGTTGTTTAAATTTGATTGATATTTTTGGAAAATTTTTCTTTAAAATTTTAATCAAATCTTTCATCTCTCTACCATGGCCATATGTAATATTAAAAATTTGATTTCTTGAGTTTTTACTTTTAATTATTCTCTCAACTCCATGAATGAGATCATCTATGTAAGTAAAATCAAGTTTTTCCTTACCGTCTCCATTTATGATTAATTCATTGCCCTGTAAAGCATTCTCAATAAAGATTTGCCCAACTCTACGACTTACACATCTTTCACCATAAAGAGCCGAAGGTCTTACTATTGTAAATGGGAAATCAAATACATGGCTATATGATTTTACCATCATTTCACCAGCGAGCTTAAGATTTCCATATATACCGATTGGATTACATTTAGTATTTTCACTAACTTTCTTGCCATTAAAATTACCATAGACCATGCTCGAAGAAAAAAAAATTAAATGGGATTTAGTTTTTTTTACAATTTCCAGGGTATTAATTAGAGTTCTTAGACTATGTTCAAAGGTATACTCTGGATCAATATTAGAGATGTTTGCATGTGAAACTGCGGCCAGATGTATTATTATATCTGGTTTAAAGTTTATTATTTTTTTTTTTGATTTATGCAATGATCTAAGATCTTTTTGTAGAATTTTTATTTTTTTTGATTTCAAAAGTTTAAATCTTTCACCCAGAACTTTTTTAAATAAAGTTCTATTTCTTACATTTGTATGTTTTTTAGATCTTAGATTATTTACTGCCAAACTATCAATAATCTGACATAAATATCCGGATGATTTTAATTTTATTGCAAGATTATGACCTATAAAACCTGCCCCTCCCAACATAGTTACTTTTTTCATAAATTTTTTTCTATAACTTTTAATATTGTATTAATCATTTTTTTTTTAATAAATGGATGAGTTGGTAAAGATATGGAATTTTCGCCGTATTTAACTGAATTCACAAAATTTTTTTTATTTAATCTATATTTTTTTTTATAGTACGACATTAAAGGAACCGGTGTAGCATAATGAATACTGCATCCGATGCCTTGTTCTTTAAATTTTAATAAGATTTTATTTCTTACTTTTTTACTTTTAAAAAAAACTTGTAAAATAAAATATGAATGTTTTTTATCAAAATTTTGAATTTTTAATTCTTTAATTTTTTTTATTTTTTCAATATAGTACTTTGCGTTTTCTCTTCTTTTTTTTAAATTTTTATTATATCTAATCATTTGACCTATTGCTAAAGCAGCTTGAAAATCTGTAAGTCTATAATTTAAACCTAAGTCAGTTACATCATATAATCCCTGAATTTTTCTTTTCTCTGGTGGAGTATTTAGGCCAATAGATTTTATTATTTTAACCTTGTTTATTAAATTTCTGTTGTTTGTAATTACAACTCCTCCTTCTCCAGTGGTTATTTGCTTAGTTGGATAAAATGAAAAAATACCTGCGATTCCAAAATTACCTACGTGTTTCTTTTTATACATTGTCCCTAAACCGTGCGCACAATCTTCAATTAAAAAAATATTATTTTTTTTACAAAATTTTACAATTTTACCCATTTCACATGAGTAGCCTGCCATATGAACTACAATTATACATTTTGTTTTTTTAGTAGTTAATTTTTTAATTTCACTTAACATAATATTTCCTGTTAAGTCATTTACATCAGCAAATTTTATTTTAGCGCCAGTTATTGCTGCAGCATGGGCGGTAGCTACATGAGTCTGTGCTGGTACAATCACTTCGTGATCACTATTTAAGCCTATGGCCATACAAACCGCATGTATTCCAGTTGTACAGTTTGAAACGGTTGTACAAAATTTTGATTTTGTGAAATTTAAAAAAAGATTTTCTAATTTAGTGCTATTTTCTCCATGAGCCAACCATCCACTTTTGATGGTATTTTCAACTCTTTTTAAATCTTGTTTATTTATATCTGGCTTGGAAAAGGGTATCATATAAATTATTATTTAAATTAACATGATCTATATATTAATTATTAAAAGTGTAAATTAAAAAAATGTGTGGAATTAACGGATTCAATTTTTCAGATAGAGAGCTAATAAAAAAAATGATGGCATTCACAAAAAATAGGGGGCCAGATGCAAATGGAATTTATTCTGAAAATGAAGTCACAATATCGCATGATAGACTTTCAATAATTGATTTAAGTTCAAAAGCTAATCAACCTATGAATTATAAAAATTATATAATTTCTTATAATGGAGAAATTTATAATTATAAAAGTTTAAAAAAAGAACTAGAACAAACGGGGGAAAATTTTAAAACTAATTCTGATACTGAAGTAATATTGCGTTTATTTGATAAATTTGGGGTTGAATCATTTAAAAAATTATCTGGAATTTTTGCTATATGTATATGGGATAAATTAAAAAAAAAAATATATTTAGTTAGAGATACTATAGGTATTAAGCCAATTTATTATCATTATAATAAATTAAAAAATAAATTTATTTTTTCATCTTCAATTAAATCAGTTTTATTGAGCTTAGACAGTAAGGAAATAAATCAAAGAGCCTTCATATTTTATAGCAACTTTGGAAGAAATGACGATGTTGAGACAATTTTCAAAGGTGTATTTAAGCTACTTCCTGGAGAATTGTTAATTTTTGAAAATAATGGAATATCTAAAAGAAAATTACTTAATATTGAATTGAAGAGTGATAATTTAGGCAATCATCAAATAAAAAAAATAATAGAGGATAGTATTGAGTCACAATTAGTCTCTGACGTTCCATTAGCACTTTCTCTATCTGGTGGAGTAGACTCAAACGTTGTTTATTCTATTATGAGAAAAAAATTAAGTAATTTTAATATTTATTCTTTTTATTTTAAAGATTACGAAAAATTTAATGAGGACTTCAATATCGCAAAAACTAATGCTAATTTTTATAAAAATAGTTTTATACCAATTGAAATTGGACATAATGAGTTTTCAGATAATTCTGAAAAAATAGTTGATATTCTTGAAGAACCTACAGGAAATCAGTGCTCTGTTTTAAATTATTCAATGTCAAAGAAAATTAATGAAAAAATTTTAATTACTGGGGATGGCGGAGATGAAACTTTTACAGGATATGATAGATATAGAAGTATTCATTTAATTAATTTTTTAAGAAAATTCAATTTTATTAATTTTATTGATCCAAAATCAAAGTATAAAAATCTCAATAGATTATTTTATAAAAATGCAAAAGATCTTTACTTAAGTTTTAGTGAACAAAATATCTATAAAAATTTAAATTTTTATTATAAAAATTTCAGGTTATTAGAAAAAAATGATTTATTTTTAAATCATACTAAAGATTTAAAATTAAATAATTCTTTAAATTCAATATCTTTAATTGATCTAGACCTAATTGTTCCAAATGAGTATTTGTTGAGAAATGATAAAATATTTATGAATGAAGGTGTTGAAGTAAGAGTACCTTTGCTAGATTTGAATATAATTAATAATCTGCTTAATATTAATGAATTCAGAAAATTTCAATATTCTTTTAAAAGTAAAGGATTGATAAAAAAAATTTTTAAAAAAGATATTCATAAACTTGTTGGGAGAAAGTGGGGGCTACAATCTCCTTATGCGAAATGGATGAAAGGTCCATTACAAGAGTTTCTAAAGCAAGTGCTAAATAAAGATTATTATTCTAATTCAAAGAATTATTTTAACTTTGATGAAATTAATAAATTAATTTCTCTTCATAAAGAAAAATATTATAATCCAGATCTTTTATGGTCTTTAGCAATGATGCAAATTTTTTTACGAAATTTTAAATTATAACTAGTATACTTTTATCTTTTTTTTTTTTATTTTTTTAAATATTAAACTATAATTTTTATACAAATATTTTTTTGATTTAATATTTTTTAATATAAGATCTGGTTTTTTTGGTTTTATAAAAGGTATATCTACACCAACTACATTTTTAATTTTTTTTTTAAGAGCTTTTTCGTAAAGTTTTTTATAATCTCTCTTAATCAATATTTTCATTGGTACATCAATAAATACCTCAAAATAATTTTTTATATTTTTTCTACACCAATTTCTAAATTTTTGAGAAGTAATATTTGCTGATATAACAATATTTATATTTTGGTCAGATAGATACTTAACTAATGATGTTAATCTTAGCGCATTTTTATCTCTATCCTGCAATGTATATTTTATATCATCTAAGAATATTTTTCTAAATTCATCGCCATCAAAAAAAATAGTATTTTTTTTTATTTTCTTAAATTTTCTGAAAAAAAATTTTCCGAAAGTGCTTTTACCGCTACCCGAAATACCAGTTATCCAAATTACCACAGTTTTACTTTAAAATTATTATTTCTTTTTACAAATATAAAGTGGAGATCTTTTAATTATTTGAAAATAACCTTTACTTTTCATCTCGTTTTCAAATATTTCTTTATATTTATCATAGAAATTATCTACTAATTTAATTCCTCTTGGTTCAACTCCGGATGCAACAAATCCCATTAATATATCCCAATCTGTGACCTGAAGTTCTTCTTCTTCTAACCTTTTATCCATTTTAAAAAAATTAGGAATTAATTTATCCGCAATTTCCTCTGTAAAAGTATCAATGATCCTATCTGTTGGAAAGTTTTTATCTAAATTTCTTCCATTCTCATACACATTAAGCATGTGTTTTTCACTATTAGTAGTTATACTACAGAAAGAATTCAAATCATCATTCAAGCACTTTTCCAGATTCATTAGAGCATTATTTTTATCTTGAGCATGGTATATAACGTTATGACACATTACGATGTCAAATTTGCCATAATATTTTTCTAAATTTTCAACATCTGCAATTTCATATACTTTTGTGCCTTCTATATCTTTTGTATTTTCTTTTTCCTTGTCAACCATAGCTTGAGTAAAATCTGTGAATACCACATCAAGTTTAAATTGATTTAATTTTTGAACATTTTTTTTCCAGAAAACGCCAGTTCCACATCCAACATCCAATACTTTAATTGGCCTATCTTTTGAAAAAACACTCATATCAAAATTGTTTAGAATCCATTCATGAAATGAATATTTGTTTTTTGTAAATTGATGTATTTTGATTCTGGCTTCTAAATACTTGGTTGTACTATATTGCTTCTTTTTTAAATAACTTTTTGTAATATCTTCAGGCATTAAATTTGAAATATCCTTTCTATGTTATTATTATCTCTTTTAAAATCTATAAAATTGTTTTTTTCATCAAAATTTAAAAGATATATATCTGGCATTGTCATTGTTTTCCAATCATTAAATCCAAAGCTCATTTTAAAAAAAAACTTTAATATAATTCCAATTAAAACTCCATGGGATATTATTACTAAGTCTTGATCTTCACTTTTAAATTCTTCAAAAATTTTATTTAAAAAGTGATTAATTTTATTAAAGTGATCCTTGTGAGATATACCATCACTTACTTTAAAGCTTTCGTCTTCCCACATTTTTTCAATAATTTGATGCTTGGTTAGTTTTTCATCCTTTGGCATGTGAATCTCTTCAAGTTCCTTTTTTTCTGAAATAATTACACTTTTATTATTTTCTGCAAATGGCTTAATTGTTTGAATGGCCCTTTTAAAAGGACTAGAGTAAATTCTTGCATTTGCAAGACCTAACTCAATTAATTTATTTTTGAGAGATTTTGCTTGAATAATTCCATCTTCATCAAGTTCTCTTTCATGATCCTTGCCAGCCATTGCTGCTTTGCCGTGTCTTATTAAAACTATTTTTTTCATTTTTTAAATATTTTTTTCATTACCGTGTAGTCATTTTTGCTGTCAACTTCAGCCCATTTTCCAGTGAATTTTACTCCCTTAAGCAGAATTTTTTTATTTATAAGCTTTTGGAGAATATCTGTCAAATATAAATTACTAAACTTGTTATCAAAATCATTTTTTAAACAAGCTTTGAATTTTTTCCAACCTCTTGGTTCAAATTTAATTAAACCCATATATTGACCCTGGATATCATTAATTTTATTTGTTTTTTTTCCAATTTCTAAAATATTTTTATTTTTAATCCTAAAAGTTTCTGCATCATCTAAAACTTTTTTAAATCTTTTTTTCCATAATTTTTTCCAGTACGGATCATAAGACACTGATATTGAGCCTTTACAATTTATTAAATTTTTTAATGCTTTTTTTTCATAAAAAATATCTCCGTAAGAAACTATACATTTATACCTTTTCAGCCAACTATTCGCTTTATTTAAAGAAAAAACCATGTTTGTTTTTTTCCATTTTTCATTATGAAATGTTTTAAGACAAAATTTTTTGAATTTATATCTTTTATAACCTGTCACTAAAGCAATTTTATTTATACCTGATTGATGAAAATTTTTTATCAATTTTTCAATAATAGTTTGATCTCCAATTTTTAGGAATGATTTTGGGTTTAAAGATAGTTTTTTAGGTAACCGACTACCCCTTCCAGCAACCAAAATTATAGCTCTCATTAAAATAGATTTTTAAAGTTAATTATATCAAATTTTTTGAAATTTTTATATCTCTCTGGGTGCCACATACATGCATATATTTTTTTTGTTCTAGATCGAATTGACTCTATGTTTCCATCTAAAGATTTAAATTCAATAGAAAAATTTTTAGGACATTTGTTTAGAGAATAATTATGATAACTATTTACTTTAAATCTTGTTTTATTTGAATAAATAGCGTGCAAAGTATTAACGTGATTTTTAACTGGCTTTAATTTTACCTTAAAATATGAGCCAATAACTTGCATTCCTCTGCAAATACCAAAAACAGGTATTCTTTTTTTCATTGAGTAAGAAATCAAAAATTTTTCTGAATAATCTCTTAATTTATATTTACCAATATCTTCACCGCCAGATAAAACAAGACCTGATAATTTAACACTGTGTAACCAAACGTTAAGTTTTTTTAATGAATTTTTCTTTGTTGAATTAAAATAGGGTATTGGAACAGGGATATAGCCACATTTAGATATAAAATTTAAAAGTCTTATATCAATTTGAGCTCTTAATTCTCCAAATTTTGAAATTCCAAGTCTTTGTGAAACACCAATAATTTTCATTTTACTAATTTGAGTAAATTAAAGAAGCCGAACAATCAATAAATATTTCTTTTTTTTGATCACTAATTATATCTGAAAAAATTTGTTCTCCACAACCTATAACTGCAGGTATAGAAAGCTCTGAGCATCTTATTGCCATGTGAGAGTTGATTCCTCCAAATTTAGTAACTAAACCTAAAATATTATATGCAAAAATCCAATCATAACCAGGATCAGCATTTTCAATAACTATTATCTTATTGTGTAAGTTTTTAATATTTTTTAATTTATCCAAATAAATATAATCACCTTCAATTTTTTTTCTTGTTACGAAATTTGGGAGATTTACTTGAAAAGGAACTACTCTTAAATTCGACTTATCAATTATAAGAGATGGTAATTTAATTTGTTTATTAAGATTTTGTCTATTCTTGTTTCTTTTTATTAATTTATTTAAATCAGATTTATTAAATTTAAGAAACTTTTTGTTTAAAAAATTATTCACATCTATATTAGAAATATCTTGTCTAGATATATTTTTTTTTTGTCCAAATTTTGCAATGATCTCAAGTATAAGACTTAAATATTTAGTAAATACAAATTTACTATATTCTCTTAAAATTAAAGAGCTTTTAATATAATTTAAAAATTTATCACTATTTAACTTAAAACCATTTTTTTTTAGTAACTTGTTAATTTTTGATTTTTCAATTTTTGAAAGTTTGAATGGCCTTGTTTTTTTTCTTCTAGCATTAAATTTAAAGTTCTTCATCTGATCATATCTTTTTGAGCTTATGTCGTAGGTTCCTGGCCTTAAATGTCCATATTTTTTCATAAATTTTTTTTTATTTATGCCTTTGGATTTTACTTGTGTTGCATCATTTAACATTTGCGTTGTTATTGTATTTAAATTTTGTTCAAAAGAATCTACTTCATTTTTTTTTAAAACTTTCTTTTGTATTAATGAATTTAAAAAAGATTTTGCTATAAATCCATGTCTTGCTAATATAGAAAAGTTTAATGTACCAACATCTCTACACTTTTTTATTAAATAGTCTAAATTATTTATATTAATTTTATTATCTTTTTCGAATTGATAATTTAACTTTTCAACCTCTCCAATACAATATTCTATCGAATATTTTCCCTTATTTTCAATTACTTTTTTAGTAAGTTTTTTTATTTCATTTAAAAAAAAATTTTTTTCTTTTTTTTGTAGAACTTTATGAAATAAGTTTTCTACTTTTCGATTGGAAGAAAAATTAAATGATGGTATCGATATTTCAAATTCTATCTTGTCATGTAAAAATGGAAATTTTTTTAGAAGGTTAATTCCATGATTAACAATTTTCTTGCTAATGCTGCTTTTGATACTTTTGGGCAAAAAAGAATATAAACTTAGTCTGGTATCTATATAGGGTTGTCCGCAAATTAAATACATCAACTTATTTCCAGTAATATTCTTATACCCCATCAGAGCTCTTGCTTTTGCCCAAATATTATCTGTTATAAGAAATCTATATAAAGAAACTGATAGTTGACTCGGATGTTTTCCAATTATCTCAACAGGATTCCAATCAGGCATATTGCCAAGTATTGTATTTGAATTATAAATTTTATTTTTTTTTTTAAATATTGAATTTATTTTTTTTTCAGATCTAAAAATTGATGAGTTAATTTCTTTATCTTTTTTTTTATCCCATTTATTTTCAGTGGATATAGGTCTTACTTGTAATAAATATATTTCTAATTTATTATTTATTGCAAACTCTATATCTAAAGTGTCTAAACCAATTTTTTTTTCCAAATCTTTAATGCAATCAATTAACTTTTTAAATCGTTTTGATTTAATCTGATTATTAAATTTTTTATATATATACAAAATTCTGTTTGAATAATTCCCCTGTCCAGATGTTACAGTGTTTGTTTTTCCGGTAACGTCATCATAATTAATTACATAATAGTTTGAGCCATTTTCTATATCTCTAGTAAATGCAACACCACTTGAATTTATATCTATCACCATTTCCTGAATTAATATTTGATCTTTTGAACTATATGAATCTGAGTAGCTATTGATAATTCTATTTACACAATTATAAAAATATTTTTTTTTATTTAAATTTACATTTAAAAAACTTAAATATTTTCCTGCATTACTTTTTTCTTGATTGTCCTCATTTCTGGAAGAGGATCTGATTACAATATTTGAACATAAAATATTTTTTATACCTTTGTATATTTCTTGCTTATTTTTTTTCCAATCTTCTACGTTTATTAGTACTGTTTTTGGTATTTTAAATTTTAGGTTATAATTTTTAAGATCAATTAGAACTTCACCTTTACTTTTTTTTAAAAAAAAAAAATTTTTTTTCATTGAATTGTTGTAAGATTTCCATTTTTTAGTTCATATCTTTTATCAAAATTTAATGTATCTATTGGGTTATGACTAATAACTATAATTGTTAAACTTTTTTTCATTTTATTAAGAATTTCATAAATTTTTCTTTCGTTCTCTTTATCAAGAGAACTTGTTGCCTCGTCAAAAATCAATATATTAGGTTCTCTATAAAGTGCCCTTGCTATTCCTAATCTTTGAGCCTGACCTCCTGAAATTCTAGCCCCTCTTTCTCCTACAGTCGTATAGATTCCCTCATTTAAAGTATCAATATAACTTCTTAATTGTACCTGATCTATAACTTCATTTACTTTATCTAAATTAATATTTTCTTCCTCAATTCCAAAAGCAATATTAGCTTTGATTTCATCATCCAGTACAAATGTATCCTGGGCAACATATCCTAAGTTTCCTCCCCATTTAATATTTTCAAAATCAATTTCTTGATCATCTAACAAAAAATTTCCTTTATTTGGTTTAATTAAGCCACTAATAATGTTCACCAGTGTAGTTTTACCCGACCCACTTTCTCCCTTTATTAAAATACATTCATTTTTTTTTATTGATAAATTTATATTTTTTAAGATTTCTTTATCTGTCTCTTTATAACTAAAAGATACATTGGATAGTATTAGGGATTTTGAAAAATTTTTTATCATTTTTCCATCCTTATTTATAAATTTTTTCAAATTTAAATCATTTTTAATTTTTTCGACAGATGCTGTTGTGTATCTGAGTTGTTGATAAGAATTTGAAATTCTCATTATAGAAGGAATTATCCTTATTAACGCAAAAGATATTAACCCAATATATACAATTACGTAATTTTTATCAAAATTTGAATTTGTAAGAAAATAAATTAATATACAAATTCCAATTATTACAAAAATTTCAATCCAAACCCTTGGCAAAAGATTCATAAAAGATACAAAAACATTATTCCTTAAAAATTTTTTTAGCTGGCTATCATATTTATTTAGAAAAAACTTTTGATTTGATAAAATTCTAATTAATCTAGAAGACTCAACTGTCTCTAATATACTTTTGATAACAATTCTATTAACTTTTTGATTTTGAAAACCTAATTTAACTACTAAATTTTTAAATATTAAAAAATAAACTATTATAATTGAAAAAAGATATATTATTACTGAAGTAGCAGATTTGACATCAACTAGAATAATTAAAAATATTATAGACAATAATACAAGTGTTTCCGAAAATAAGATTATTGAATATCTAATTGCGTTTCGAACTTTTGCACACTCAGATTGAAGATTTCTCAACATTTCAGCAGAATCCTTATGTAAGATTTTAAGATATGGAGTTGATATATATACTCTAAGTAAACTCTTACTTAATCTTAATTGAATCGAATTTGAAAACTTGAATAAATAAAGATTATACAAACTAAAGAAGATATTTTTAGCGAAAAAGACTGATATAATTATTATACAAAGATTTAAAATTGTTAAGTTCTCAAAAAAATATTTTAGGTATTTTTCAATTCGAACGTTAAGACTCATTGATTGGTTGTCACCTAAAACACTTGTGATTATAGGAATAATTAAACCAATACTAAATGTTTCAAGAATTATTAATATAAGTGTTAAAGGAATAAATAATAATAATATTTTTTTTTGTTGAATATTTAACAGTTGGATTAAATCTATTATATATTTCATTAATTCATTAATTTTTCTTTATAATATTACAAACTCAATAAAGAGTATAATTATCTATAAAATTATATCTTATTTTTGTCATTTTTTTGATCTATTGAGAACTTAAGTATTAAAAATTTATTATTTTCATTTTATTATAAATTAAGTATATAGGTCGTTACTTTTATATGTCAAAATATATTCTTGCTAAAATCAAAAATAAAAAAATCAAAGTAGGTATTATTGGTTTGGGTTATGTTGGGCTACCACTGGCTATTAGATTTTTAAATAAGAAAATTGATGTATTGGGAATAGATGCAGATAAAAATAAAATTAATTTAATCAAAAAAGGAATAAGCTATATAGAAAATAAAAAGTTTAAAAATGATATTCATTTTAAAAATTTTAGAAAAAATGTCACATTAAATTACTCAATTCTTAAACATGTAGATGTCATTATTGTATGTTTGCCAACTCCCTTGAGTAGCTCAAACAAGCCAGACATGTCTATAATTAAAAATTGTATAATTAAAATAAGAAAGCATTTAAAAGAAAATCAAATTTTTATTTTAGAAAGTACAGTTTATCCTGGTGCAACTTATGAAATTTTTAAATTATTAAATAAATTTAAAAAATTTAAATTAGGAAAAAATTTTTATTTAGTTTTTTCACCAGAAAGAGAAAATCCAGGTGACAAAATGTTTTCTTATAAATCTACTCCAAAAGTTGTTTCTGGATATTCAGAAGAATGCTCAAAAATTGCTTTTAATATATATAAATTAATAGCAAAAAAAGTATTTATAGCAAAATCTATAATTGTTGCTGAAATGTCAAAACTTTTAGAAAATACATATAGATCGGTTAACATTGGTCTAGTTAATGAATTTAAAATTATATCTGATAAACTAGGAATAAATGTTTGGGATATAATTGAAGCTGCTAAAACAAAAAATTTTGGTTTTAGACCTTTTAATCCAGGCCCAGGTGTTGGTGGCCACTGTATACCTATAGATCCTATCTATCTTTCTTGGTTAATGAAAAAAAAAAATTATAATTCAAAAATAATTGAAATATCCTCTAAACTAAATGCATCAATGCCAAATTGGGTCTGTAAAAAAATTTTTTATTATATTAAAAAAAATAAAATTAAGTCAAAAAATATAGTTATGGTAGGATTAGCTTATAAAAAAAATACATCAGATACTAGAGAGTCACCATCAATTGAAATAGTTAAAAAATTATTATCTAAAAAATATCATTTAGAATTTTACGATACTCATGTTAAAAATTTCGATCTAAAAAATAAGTATTTTAAAAAAAAATCTATTTCAATGAATTCAATTAAAAAATATAAAAATCAAGGAATAGTAATTATTGGAACTGATCATAAAAATGTTGACTATAAAAATATATTTAATAATTCAAAGTTAATATTTGACACAAGAGGAGTTTATAGAAGTTATAAAAGTAGAAAAATAGTATCTTTTTAAATCAACTTTTTTATAGCTATTGCTAAGGATAAATCTTTTTTTTCATGAATATCTAATAAGCCTGTATAGCCTTCATAAGGAACGATCTTGATGGGTTTCATTAATATTTGTTTATATTTAATTAAAACTTTTTTTCTTGAAGCTAAAGATACACCACAGTCCTCTCTTAATATTGGTTTTCTTTTCTGTCTAGGAAGTAGTCTTTCTGCGGTAGATGATATCATATTATAATTAGGATAATTTTTTACCCAAAAATTTTTTTTCATTACAAAACCTGCAAAAGATGAATTTATTTTATTACTCTTTTTTAAATTTTGTATACAACTCTCCAAAATATTTATTGGTCTTAGAGGTTCTGTAATCTGAAGATAGCAAAATATATCAAAATTATAACCATTTTTTAGCATATGCAATGCAGCATGCCTTAAAGCAGAAACTGAACTCGCACTATCATTGGATAGAGACTTTGGTCTTGGATAGATAACAAAACATCCATTTTTTTTTGCAATTTTAACCACCTTGGGATCATCAGTTGAAATGATTATATCAGTAACACTTTTAGTATTTTTTGCAAAATCAATAGTATGTTGAATCAAAGGTTTTCCCAAAAAATTAGTAGTATTTTTATTCTTCAATCCTTTTGAGTTTTTTCTAGATAATATAAAGCAGGGCAAATTCATTGTTTAAAAAATATCTCAATCTTTTTTATTTTTTTTAAATTTATTTTTTTACCATAATACATCCATGCATGCATATTTGTTTTTTTGAAATTAGTAAACAATATTTTACTATCTGGTATTATTTTCCAATTATAATATTTATAAAATTTAATCATATTTGGCTTACAAACTAAAAAGGAAATATATTTTTTTTTTTTTATAATATTATTACTTTTATTCATAATAAGTTTTGAAAGGCCAAGGTTTCTAAATTTATTATCTATAATTAAAGTGTCAAAAATATAAGCTTTTCCTGGTAATTTTTTTCTAAAATATTTAAAATTTATCTTTCTAAATTTTAAAACATTATACCCAATAATATCTTTTTTGTTTAATAGTACCAAATGTTTATCTTGGGGTTGAATATTATTATTAAACCAAATTTTTTGACGTAAAAGAGAGAATTTATAATGGGTCTTTTTCAATTGGAAAATTTTAGAACGTAAATTACTTTCCAGTTTATTACTGTGTAATACTTTTAATTTTAAATTAAATTTTTTCAATTTCAAAAACTTCCCTTGTTACCTCTCTAATATTTATTTTGAATTTATTATTATTAATAGAATTAATTTTTTCAGCTAATTCTTTTTTTTTAATAAAAGTAGGAACTTTAAAATTATCAACTATATTTTTTCCTAAAAAAAATTTTCTAAAACTTAATTTTAGATTACCAAGAAATGGAAAAAAATAATATTTAAAATTTTCGTATAAGGTAAAATTTATTTTTTTTTCCTTTGTAATATTTATTTTTTTTAATTCTTTGATAATAATTTTATGAGCTGGCCTTTTTAAATAAATTTCTTTGTTAACAATAGAATCATTCTTAAAAATTTTCTTTTTTACATCATTTAGATTTTCAAAACTTTTTATTTTTTTTGAAATTTTATAAGTTAAATTCTTCTCATAATTTAAAACTTTTCTATTTGGTAAAAAATAATAAACTGGTTTATTTAAAAAATATGCATCCATAGAGGTTGAACATCCACGATGAATCAAGCCCTTTGAAGCAAGTATCCAAGGTACAATGTCATATTTTTTTATAACTTTTACGTTTTCGAATTGATCAAATACATTCCAATCTTCGTATAATTTATCTGCAGGATGAGGTCTAAGTATAAGTTTAAATTTGGGATTTTTTTTTAAAAATTTAAACAATGATTTTTTTAAATACTTAAAATCTTTAATAGCATTTTTAAAAGTAATATAATTATTTTGTTTATTTTTTGAATTTTTGGCTTCTTGCAATTGTTTGTCAAACTTCATCCTGGCATTTAAACCTTGGTTACTGAGTGCACCGTAATTTGAAGAAAATAAATAAAAATCACCATATTTGTTCATTATTTCTTCTGCTTCGGATGAAAAAAGTTTTATATTTTTTTTTCTGTAAATATCGTATTTCAACCACCCTGTTATGGACGATATTTTTTTAAAATATTTGTCAAAATTAATCAAATCTAGCATCATTTTTTTTCCAATTACAAAAAATTTATCTATGTCATGTAAATTTCTACACCTTTTTTTAAATGTATATTCTATGTTTGATAAACCTACTCCTAACTCTTCATCCAATACAACAAATTTTTCAAAAACTCTTTTTATATTTTTAATATACTTCCTGTTACTAATAATTTGGCTTTTATGAAAATAAATGCCCGATTTACTAAATTCTTTTTTTTTTTGAACAATTTTATCAATACCTGATTTTGTTCCAATATAAACTCTGTAATCTTTTAATGCAGCTTCGTAGGAAAAAATAATTTTTGTGTTTAATTCTCTTACCAATATTTCTATTGGGATATATATGTGTTTTTTTTTCATAACACTTATTTAGATAGCCACTTAATAACTTTACAGTTCTCTTCTTTTAAATATTTATAGAATTGTTTTTCTTTTCCTTTTTCAAGTATAAAAACATATATTTTTTTTGTATTTATGTTTTTTACTATTGAGGTTTTAAAATTATAAGATTTTAATCTTCCGTTAACAGATGGTGTGGCGTAAAATCCCCATGTTTTTTTGCAAACATCATATTCTTGTTTTTTTTTTGTTAAAAAAGTTACTTGCTCATTAGAATTTAAGTATATTTTCGCACAATCTTTAATTGTAATATTTTTAGATGGTTTAAATTTTCTTGGTGGTTTTTTTTTAATTATTCTCATTATTCAAAATATAAAATTTCTAATTTTCCACTTATTGTTTTTTTTGACCCAAATATCTTTATTTCTAAATTTTTCTGATATTTTAAAAAATTCTTTGACTGAAATATTAACGTATTTACAAAATTTTTTGATATCGTTTAAAGGTGGAGAAAATGATGCTTTTTTAATTTTTTTTATTGCTTCCATTCTTGTAATTCTTTTGTTTCTAATTTCTAAAGACAAATTATCAAATAGTCTAGTAAAACCAAATTTGTAATATTTTAACCAATGATGAATAGATATAAAATCATCATCAATATCTGAGAAATTGTAAATTCCTGTTTTCGGTTTTTTTATTCTTTTAAAACCTTTTTTTTCTGCAAAAACACTAACTTTTAATGGATCCCATTTGAGATAATTTCCTAAAAAAATTTGCTTTACTTTATAATTGCTTTTAGGTCTTGTGTAAAAATATATATCTTGTCTTTTTAATCCATAAGAAAGAAGATCTTTATAATTTATATTATTTGTAACACCATAATTTTTTAGCCATGAATTATTTAAATCGGATATTGTGTGTTTCTTTTTTTTGTATCCATATTCAAGTGCAGAATTTTCACCCCAAATTATCAGTGGTATTTTAAGTTTTTTTGCAAAAATTAGTGGAATATTAAAAATTCCTAAATGCATAGATATAGCTGTTGATCCTTTTTTTCTAAATGTTTCTAGTAATATTTTTTTTTCAATTTTTGGATTAATTGTTAAATCTATGTGATCAACACCAAGACTTATTAAGTTTTCTAAATTAGAAACCCCGACATTTGTTCTAGAGTGTGGGCGCCAAGTAACCGCTAAGGGTTTTAAATCAAAGGAGAGACATTTATATACCTGCCAAGTGCTGTCTTTACCGCCTGAAACTGGAATTATACAATCATAGTTATTTGATTTTTTTTTTACTCTTTTAATAATCTTTTTTAATTCATTTAAATTTTTATTTAAATATTTTTTTTGTTTTTTAGTTTTACAAGCATTACACACGCCATCTCTATCAAAACTCAAATTAGGTCTACTGCTTGGTAATACACAAGTTTTGCACCATATTAAATTTTTCATTTTTATTTATTTACTTTTTCCATAAAAATTTTACAACCCAAAACATTAAATATAAATTTACTCAAATGATTTGGAAATTTTTTATTCGAAAATAATTTTTGAAATTTTTTGTAATCTATAAAATCATAAATATCTGATTTTTTATCAAATAAATACTCTTTAATTTTTTTGTCTTGAAAATTTAATAAACTTTCTACTGACGAATTAAAGCCCCATTTTTTATGTTCCCATAATATTTTATTATGAACAATACCTTCCATAGATTTTCTTAAAATATATTTTTTGTAACCATTTTTGATATAAAACTTAGGATTAATTGTAAAAAGAAATTCAAATAATCTTTTATTGATAAAAGGGCTTCTGTTCTCAATAGAGCACCTCATGGAGTTTAAATCTTCATCATGTAGAACTTGAGGAGTATTTTCGTAAAAAATCTCATTGAGCATTCTATTTTTTAAAAGATTGTCTGATAAGTTTTTTTCCAAGAATTTAAATTTTTTTTTTTTTTTCATAAAGATATTTAAAAAATCGTGATTATCATAAATATGATGTCTGGCTTTAGGATTTTTTATATATAAGTCATATTTTCTAAAATATGGATTTCTTATGGTTGGAAGAACATTTTCTTCCCAAAATTTTATTTCTTTTTCTTTATATTTTTGATCTTTAAAAGAAGAAAAATATTGAAGATGATGATCGAGATATCCGGCGTATAGCTCGTCTGCCATTGTTCCATTTATACAAACTTTGAAACTATCTTTTTTAATTTCTTTCATTAGATTATAGTGATTTAATTGCGCAATAGATGCTAAAGGTTTTTGATGATATTCAATTATTTCAAATAAATTTTCAAGAGTATTTTTTGATGTTATTTTAATTTGCCTGTTTTCACATTTAATATCTTTAACAATTGCATTTATATTATTTGCTTCGTTATATCTTTCATCATCATCTATTACGGAATATGTACTAAATTTAAGATTTAATTTTTTTGCAGCTAAAGATACTAGTGATGCAGAATCTATTCCGCCACTTAATGTAAATGCTACTGGGACATCTGATCTTGCTGTTTTTTTTATTGAGTCAATCAAGATGTTTTTTGATGAATTTATTATATCTTTTTCATTTAATTTTTTAATTGATTTTAGATTTGGGTTCCAATATTTAAATTTTTTTATGGATCCATCAAAGTTTACAATTAAATTGTTACCTGGTTCAACTTCTTTAATTTCTTTAAAAAAAACGTTTTTATCTTTTTTAAGTGATTTGTAACCATAGTTTAAAAAATCTCTAATTTTATCGTAATTAATTTTTAAATTATTTTGATATAGTGATTTGATAAATGAAATTTCAGATCCAAAATATAGATTAGAACTTTTTTTTAGATAAAATAGTGGTTTTTCTCCAAATCTATCCCTAGATAAAGTTAAAATTTTTTTTTTTTTATCATATATTGCGAAGCTCCACATTCCTTCAAAATGATTTACACATTTTGATCCATATATTTTATAAGCTTTTATTAGTACTTCTGTATCAGAATTAGTTCTAAATTTTTCACCTTTTTTTATTAAATCTTTTCTTATTTCTAAATAATTATAAATTTCACCATTAAAAATTAAAATTAAATCATCAGTTTCAAACGGTTGATTTGATCTTTTTTCTAAGTCAATAATAGATAATCTTGAATGTAAAAAATATAATGTCTTTTGTGATATTTGTATTTTTTTTATTTCCCTGTTATCTGGTCCCCTAAATTTCATAAGGTCTAAAGTTTTAATAATTTTACTTTTTTCTATTTCTCTAGAACCAAAATAACCAGCAACACCACACATATAAATAAATTTCCTATTTAATTTAAATTACAGTTTTTAATTTGAAGTTTAATTAAACTTTTCATTAAATTATTAAAACTATCTTATCCACGCCATCTGCCTCTGTAATTTTCAAAAACATCTTTTTCTTTATCTTGCAAATCTAATCCCATATCAATATTAAAATTTTTTAAATCATTTTCAAAATCACATAGTTTTTTTAACTCTTCAGTGGTGATCGCAAATTTGTTATCTCTTCCCTCTAAATTATTATCAATTGTGAAATGCTTTTCAACACAACATGCACCTTTTGAGAGGGCATAAATTGCATCATTTATACCCTCACAATGACCAGAGTATCCAACTTTATTAAAATTATTTTTTAAATATTCGAACTTTTGGAAGTTAGCATTTTCTGATTTTAATGGGTATATACTTACACAATGTAGTGGAATAAAATTTTCCTCAGAGTTATATTGTTTTAAACTTTCTAATTCCTCTATTTTCATAGCACCAGTTGAGACGTACACTGTTTGAAAACTATTCAAGGATTTCTCAATAAGCTTAAAATCATAAACTTCAGGTGATGGAATTTTTATATATTTGTTACTAATTCTTTTAAGTCTATCGAAATCATTCATATTGAATACTGATGCAAAACAATCTAATCCTTGTGAGATGCTATATTCATAAATTTCCTTGTATTTTTCATCATTTAAGAATGCCTTTTGATAAATTTCTCTTCTACCATCTTTATCCCATGGTCCAGGTTTTAAATATTTTGGATCCCAAAGTTGAAATTTAACAATCTTACAATTAGAAGTTTTTGCGGCTAAGATCATTTTCTTAGCCAGTTCTAAGTTACCTAAAAAATTCCAACCAATTTCTGCAATTATCATTTTCTTTATAATTTCCTAAATTTTATGAAATTTATCAAAAGTTTCTCGTATGAATAAGTATTTAGTTTATTGATTTAGACTAAAAAAATCTTATACATCATATATTATTTGGTTCAAAGTTAAAAATATGAAAAAAATAAGATTATGTTGTATTGGCGGTGGTGTTAACTCTTCTGTAGGAAAGGTTCATTTCTCAGCAACTTCTATGGACAATTTATTTGAAATAAATTGTGGAAGTTTTTCAAGAAATTATTCGATTAATAAAAAGACGGGCAAACTATTAAATTTAAATAAATCTAAAATTTATAATGATTGGAAAATATTGCTTAGAAAAGAGAAAAATAATATAGATGCAATACTTATAATTACACCTAACGAATCTCATTACAAAATTCTGATGGAATCTTTAAAATACGAAATACCAATAATTTGTGAAAAGCCAATTGCTATGAATAATGTGGAAGCAAAAAATTTATCTAAAATAAAAAATGCACATAAATATATATTTCCAATTTTTAATTATACAGGTTATCCAATTTTAAGAGAAATAAGTGCTAATTTAAAAAAAATAGGAAAAATTAATAATATTAATATTCAAATGCCCCAACAAAGTTATGCATTGATAAATAAAATTAAAAACCTAAAAAAGTTTAGCTTACAAAAATGGAAATTTAATAAAACTAAAATACCCATGATATGTCTAGATCTAGGTGTCCATATGGAAAATTTAATTAATTTTATTTTAAAAAAAAAACCTTCATACGTTTTTGGAAATTTTAATAAAAATAAATTTATTTATTCAGATATTAAAATATTTTCAAAATATGGTAATACAGATGTTTTTTATTGGTTCTCAAAAAAATCACTGGGTCATGAGAATTCACTTAAGATAAATATTTTTGGAGAAAAAGGAAGTTTCACATGGAAACAAAATGACTGTGAAAAATTATTATTCACTGATAATTATGGAAAAAAAACTATAATAAATAGAGGAATGAATTGTAAAGAAGCAAGTAAGATAAGATATAATAGGTTTAAAATTGGACATCCAATTGGATTTATAGAAGCTTTTGCAAATTATTATCAAGATATTTACTATTCAATTAAATCAAAAAAAAGAAATAAATTTGTAATAAAATTATCAGATGCCTTGGATGGAATAAATTTTTTTGAAACTGCCTTTAATTCACACAAAAGAAAAGCCTGGTTAAAAATAAAAAAATTTTAGAATAAATTTTAATCTTTTAAGTATTCACTTATTTTATTTGCAATTAATATATTTCCATCTTTACTATATCCATTGTAATATTTTATAGCGAATAATTTTTTAGGATCTTCATAATCATCAAAATCTGTTATTAAATTAATTACATCAAATCCTTTATCTTTAGCAATTTTTATAATCTCATCTGATAAATCATTTTTGAAATTATGCTTTTTAAAATATCTTTTATAGGTTGGCATAAATACGAAATGTGGCTTAATATTATTTTTGGAAGAAAAATCTATTAATAAAGCTGTTAATTCTTTAAATTCTTTTGGAACCATTTCATTAATAACAGTATTATTTTTACTTAACGTAAAAAATTTTTCAATCGAATAGGTTCTAACAAAAGTTAATTTAAAAAATTTTATAATTTTTTCTTTATTTATTGACTTAGCTTTTTTTTCTTTTTCATTTTCAATTTTTAACTTCTGTTTAATCTTAGTTTTTATAATTTCATCTATATTTTTTTGTTTATTAATTAAATCTTGATTAAAATTGGTATTATAAAAATAATTTTTTAGGAAAATGTTTTTAAGATCAGAAATAATCCAATCTAGTTCAGTATCTTCATCAAAAAACCAGAAAATATGTTTGGGGACTTTTTTTCTACTATACTCCTTTAAAATTGCGTAGTTTGTAATTGGACCATTAGAATTTATTCCTAAATTAATAAAATTTAAATCTTTTAAGTTTTTTGCTCTAAGTAAACTAGCTATATCAAATGGTCTATTGAGACAATTTGAATGAACTTCATGATTGCCAAATAAAAATACATCTGGACCATTAGTTTCCCATACTAAATCTGGATTATTAAAACCGTATCTATCACTTTTATATAAAGACCAATAACCATTTAGATTACAACCAATTGTTACTGTATTTGAAACACCTCCTAGAGGGAACAAATCTATTTTACTATCTTTTTTATACAATGTACTTCCAATAGAAATTGCTAAATTGGGGTTTATTTTTTTTTCATCAAAATAAATATCATTAATAAGTCTTCTGTCATAAGTTTTATTATTATTTTTTTCATATTCTTTAATATATTTTTCATAAGTTATATAATGATAGTTATTCC
>CACFUH010000008.1 GCA_902569415.1 uncultured Pelagibacteraceae bacterium | reverse complement strand
ATATATTTTTTTAGAAATGGAGTAAGTCTTTTGTAATCAGGTAGTAAGTTTACATCGTAACGGTAACCGATAGTTTGACCTATCATTTTTTCTCTAGCAGATTCCTTCTTTTTACCTAGTTGACCCTTTGTTTCTTTAGTTTTTATTTTTTTCTTTTTATTTTTCTTTTTTCCCATGTTTAATCCTAAATTTTGTGAAAATCATCAACCCCAACAGTATGATTTGTACCTGATAAAGGAACTTTTGCTAAGGCAGAAGCTTCCATAGTTAGTGCCGCCAGGTCTTCTGGCTCTAAAGAATGAATATTTGTTTTACCACAAGCTCTAGCTAATAATTGTGCCTCAAGAGTCATAGTATGTAAATAGTTATATACTCTTAATGCTGCATCATCAGGATTTAATCTTTTTCTTAATTTTGGATCTTGAGTTGCAACACCAACTGGACAACGACCTGTATGACAATGATAACAATGGCCCGCCGGAACTCCCATTTCTTTTTCAAAATTAGACTCTGGAATTTCTTTATTACAGTTAAGAGCAATCATAGCTCCAGTTCCAATCGCAATAGCATCTGCTCCTAAAGCTAAAGCTTTTGCCATATCTGCTCCATCTCTAACTCCACCAGCATAAATAAGTGTTACTTTTCCAGTTTTTCCTACATCATCAATAGCTCTTCTTGCTTCTCTAATCGCAGCTATCCCTGGGATACCAGTATTTGCTGCTGCAATATGAGGACCAGCTCCAGTCGATCCCTCCATTCCATCTAAATAAATTGAATCTGGATCACATTTTGCAGCCATTCGTACATCGTCATAAACTTTAGCTGCTCCTAATTTTAATTGTATTGGAACTTTATTTTTAGTTAATTCTCTAAGCTCTTGAACTTTTAAAGCTAAATCATCTGGACCTAGCCAATCAGGGTGTCTTGCAGGTGATCTTTGGTCAATTCCTGCGGGCAATGATCTCATTTCAGCAACTTGGTCAGTAACTTTTTGGCCCATTAAGTGTCCACCCATTCCAACTTTTTGACCTTGACCTATAAATACTTCTATTCCATCAGCTAATTGTGCGTGGTGAGGATTAAATCCATATCTAGATTGAATACATTGGTAATACCATTTTTCAGAATATCTTCTTTCATCAGGTATCATTCCACCTTCTCCTGAACATGTAGCGCTTCCAGCCATTGTTGCTCCTCTTGCTAAAGCTGTTTTTGCTTCATAGGAAAGTGCTCCAAAACTCATTCCCGTGATATAAACTGGAATATCTAATTCAATAGGGTTTTCGCATCTTGGACCAATTACAGTTTTTGTCTCACATTTTTCTCTATAACCTTCAATTACAAATCTTGTTAATGTACCTGGTAAAAAAACTAAATCATCAAATGTTGGAATTTTTTTCATTAATGCCATTCCACGCATTCTATATCTTCCTAACTGAGCCTTAATATGTATGTCGTCAATTACTTCAGGAGTAAAAATTGAGTTATAACCTAATAAACTTTTATTTCTTTTTGCGAAATCACTTTTTCCATTCGCATGACCATTAGTTTTTCCATTTTTCTTTTTTGCCATTATATAGCTCCTTTTTTCTCAGTAGGCTCTAGAGCATCGTAGTTCCAGAGTTTTTTGCCGGCTACAACTTTAGTCATTTTAGACACATCAAAGTTCTCACCGATTTCAGCAACTTTAAGTTTTCTTTTTAACCAATCTATATCATCTTTTGTCATAGGTGATTCTACCGCATCACTACCAAATGAACCTATTTTTCCACCAACATATATTGTTCCATCATACATAGAGTCTCCTAGGTTAATACCCACATCCCCTAAAATAACAATTCTTCCTCTTTGCATCATAAATCCCGTAAAAGCACCAGCGTCTCCACCTATGATTATCGTTCCACCTTTTTGGTCAATACCAGTTCTTGCACCAACACTTCCTTTGCAAATTAAATCACCACCTCTAATAGCTGCACCAAAACAAGAACCAGCATTTTTTTCAATTACCACTTTTCCTGCCATCATATTTTCAGCGCATGACCAACCGACACGACCATTCACTCTAACTATTGGTCCATCTATCGATCCGACTCCAAAATAACCTAAGCTTCCTTCAAAAATTAAATTAAGTTTATTTAGTACTCCAACTCCTAAACTATGTTTTCCTTGTGGATTTTTAATGACTATTGTTCCATAACCTTGACTCATTAATTCATCAATTTTTCCATTTGCTTGTTTGCAATCTAAATCTTTAACATCTAAATCAGTTCTTTTATTAAAATCTACATCGTAAGTGCCCCAATAGAAAAAGTTTTCGGCTTCATCAGGGTTAAAAAATTTTTGTTGCGTTTTCCCTGTAAGAGTTTCCGTATGCATACCCATTGACTGGGCTTTTGTTTTTTTTTCAGCCGTTTTTAAGTTTGCCATACTTTTACCTCTCCATCAAAAGGATCGTAAGTATCTATTTCTTGTGGAAGAATTGATCTTATTGCTATTTCCTCTGATCCCATAGCAACTAGGTCATCAGATTCATACAACACCAATGGTTTTGCAGCCATAGTATCTTTGGCCATTCCCAAAGAATCTTTCGTCGCAACAAAATAAGTAAAAACACCATCGAGTCCTGTTAAACTTTCTTTCATTCCTTCTTCTAAAGTTGCTCCCTTTCTCATTCTTTCAGCAAGGAAAACAGCTATTAATTCTGAGTCACACTCTGACATAAAACGCATACCTTTATTTTCAAGAACTCTTCTATTATTCCAATAATTTGTAAGTTGACCATTGTGAACTACCGATACATCTGCAAAAGGGTATCCCCAAAAAGGGTGAGCTGATTTAATATCTACTCCTGACTCAGTTGCCATTCTAGCATGACCTATACCATGTGTTCCTTGGACTTTACTTAATCCATATCTTTCAGATACAACTGTTGCATCCCCTAAATCTTTTATAAGTTCAAGAGACTTTCCAATAGATAGTATTTCAACACTTTGAATACTTTCAATTGTTTTTGAAAAATCCATAAGATCTTTGTCAAACTTGATTTCATATCTGTATGAGTATGGAGTTAATTTTTCTTCTTTAACAACTAGAGCTCCTAGTTCAGAAAGTTTTTTGTCGACAGCTTTTTTTCTTTCATTATAGACACTTTCATCTTCATTTACCGATGTACTACCTTCTCCTACGTTTTCACCTACTTTAAATCTTAGTATAAAGTTTTGACCATCGTTATCAGCATAAAGAGCGTACCCAGTTGAATCAGGTCCTCTATGTTTTAGAGCTTGAAGCATATGTTGCAATTCTTCACCTACATTTGAAGATTTACCTCTATGAATTAATCCAGCTATTCCGCACATAATTTTCCTCTTTTACTTTTTTTACTATGGAAGACAATCTAAATAAGTATCCAGATCCCATTGAGTTGTCGCACCTAAGAACTTTTCCCATTCATCATTTTTATACCAATGGAAAACTTTATACATTTCGTCTGGCATTGCAGATTTGATAACTTCATCCTCTGATAATCTATCTAAAGCTTCACCTAGACTTAATGGAAGTTTTTTAACATCTTTACCAGCTTTCTTAGCTTCATACATACTTCTTGATTCAGGCTTAGATGGTTTTAGATTTTTTGAAATACCGTGATCACAGGCTTTTAATAAAGCTGCACCTAATAAATAAGGATTGTGCATAGAGTCCACAGATCTATATTCAAATCTTCCAGGAGCAGAAACTCTTAAACCACAAGTTCTATTTTGATATCCCCAATCAGCATAAACTGGAGCCCAGAAACCTTGATCCCAAAGTCTTCTATAAGAGTTGACAGTTGAAGATCCTAAAGCAGTTAAAGCAGGCAAGTGTTCCATTATTCCAGCAATAGACTGTAAACCAACTTTACCTGGCATTTGCATATCTTTAGTATCAGGCATAAAAGTATTTGTGCCTCCTTGTACATAACCAAACACTTCTTCTACTCCAGGCAATTTTTTATTACCTAATTTGTTTGTAACAACTTTTCCACCTTTCCATAAAGACATGTTTGTATGACATCCACTTGCAGACACACCCATAAACGGTTTTGTCATAAAGCATGCTATTAAATTATGTTCTCTTGCTACTTGAGCGCAAATTTGTCTGTAAGTAGAGAGTCTATCAGCATTTCTTAAAACATTGTCGTATGTCCAGTTTAATTCTAATTGACCTGGAGCATCTTCGTGGTCACCTTGGATCATATCTAAACCCATGGCTGAAGCGTATTCAATGACTTTCATAAAAACAGGCCTTAATGACTCAAATTGATCAATATGATAACAGTATGGTTTAGAAAAACCTGCACCAGTAGGGGTCCCATCAGGGTTTTTAGTTAACCACATCATTTCAGGTTCTGTTCCAACTCTTAATTCTAACCCATGTTTTTTCTGAAATTCATCCATAAAAATTTTCAAGTTACCTCTGCAATCAGAAGTTAAATGACCACCTGGATTTTGTCTTTCTTCTCTATTTCTAAAACATGTAACAAAAACTCTTCCAATTCTTTTGTCCCAAGGTAATTGACAGAAAGTTTCAGGGTCAGGTATACCAACAAGTTCCATAGCTTCAGGGCCGTAACCAATATAATTTTTATGTCTGTCTACAAATAAGTTAGCTGTAGATCCATAAACCAATTGAAAACCTTTTTCTGCAGTTCTTTCCCAATGGTCTGCTGGAATCCCTTTACCAACAACACGTCCTGTTACAGAAATGAATTGATAATAAATATAAGTTATTCCTAACTCATTAATTTTTTCTCTAACTCTTTTAACAAGCTTAGCTCTACCGGGTTGATTTACGTGTTTTTCTAGATCAGTCATTTTCCCTCCAAAGAATTTTTTATAAAATAAAAGTTAGCTGATATTTTAATTTGTGTCCACACAGTAAGTTTAGCTCCAAGGAAATGGACTGTTCGAAGTGGGGTGCAGTTCTCCCTTCGCGTATCGGTTGAATCTAAAAGGTTTCAACAATTCGCTTTCTTGGCCTAAAATTTCTTGCGCAACTAAATGACCAACACCTAACATTTTATAACCATGGTTTGCATCAGCTATCATATAAACATTTTCACAAAACCTATCAAAGATAGGAAAAGAGTCTGGTGTTAAACAACCCAATCCACCTGATGGGCCTTTTCTATATAAATTTGATTTACCAACAAAACGTTTTTGACAATGAGCTAATGCAGAAGTCCACATATCAGAAAATTCATCAGTCGTCTGAAACTCAGGTGACTCTATTCCGTAAGGATCTACATTTACTTTATCAAAATGTTTCTGAACTATATAAGGAGAAGTTCCACCTTGAACTCCCAAACCTTCAATATCTGGCTTGTAATATATTCCCCATAATTTATCTGTAATTAATTTTCCATCTTTATCTGAATGTAAAGGTGCATCCGTATCAACATGGATTACAGGTGGTTGCTTTCCTTCATTAGTTCTTAAGTAGTCAGCATCAACACCTAAAACACCTTCTTGCAAAAACCAGTAAGTCCACATATCCACAGTATGCATTTTTCCGTCTTTACTTTTTACTTCAGTTGTTTTTGGTAAATCTAACATGTTCCAGAAGTCTCTCACCCAAGGACCAGCTCCAATAACTACTTGTTCACAGTCAATGTTACCCTGGTTAGTTTCTACTCCTGTAATAGCATTACTATTGCTTCCTCTTTTAAATCCTGTAACCTTAACTCCTTTGTGTACATTAACACCATTAGCATTAGCTTTACTTTCTATTGCTTTAATTGAATCTTTATTAAATGCGTAGCCACCTTTTTTTTCATGAAGAACAGAAGTTATTCCTTGTGCTTGCCAATCATCAAACATTCCCTTCATGTATTTCATACAATCTTTTTCGCCTTCAATAAAAACTGAATCATAACCAATAGCTTTTTGTTGATTATATATACTAGCAACATCTTTATGCATAACTTCAGGAGATATTTGCATATAGCCTACTGGATTATATTTAAATGCTTTTGGATCACTTTCCCAAACTGAAACTGAATGAGCCATTAACTCTCTCATTGCAGGTTGGAAATAATTATTTCTAACAACTCCACATGCTATCCCGCTTGCACCGGCTGCTGTATCTTTTTTTTCTAAAACTATAATATCGTTTGGATTTTTATATTTTTCCGAAAGTTTCCAAGCAGTACTTAAACCATGAATACCGCCACCAATTATTACAACTTTTGCTTTTGTTGGTAATTTTGACATATTTTTCTACTAGGATGAATCAGTAACAAAACCTATAATCCTTTTTAAGCTTATTTTTTACTAATAAAAACTATATATAAAAAGAATACCTTAATTTTAGTATTTTTAGAGGTATCTTAAAAACTATAATATTTATATGAGCCATCAATACTACAAGCCCGCAAAATCTAGGTTACATAGGAGTGAGTTAGCTGTTCCTGGATCGTCACCTAAAATGTTCGATAAAGCATTAAACTCTAATGCAGATTATATATTTTTAGATCTTGAAGATGCTGTTTCTCCAAATGACAAAATTCAAGCTAGAGCAAATGTCATCAAAGCTCTTAGAGAAATTAACTGGAGAGAAAAAGGAAAAACAATTTCAGTAAGAATAAATAGTTTAGATACCCATTATATGTATAGTGATTTAGTAGAAATAGTAGAACAGGCAGGAGATAAGGTTGATACAATACTTGTTCCAAAAGCTGGAACAGCAAGCGATGTATATATGGTTGATTGTTTGTTAACACAAATTGAAACTAATAAAAAAATAAAAAATAAAATTGGTATTGAATGTTTAATCGAAACTGCATTAGGAATGTCTAATATAAAAGAAATTGCAAAATCTAGCGAAAGATTAGAAGCTCTTCATTTTGGGGTTGCTGATTATGCTGCAAGTCTAAGAGCAAGAACTGTAGTTATAGGAGGATTAAATCCTGATTATCCTGGGGATCAATGGCATCATGGGTTGTCACAACTAGTTATGACTTGTAGAGCTTATGGACTTAGAGCAATTGATGGACCATTTGGAGATTTTAATGATCCCGATGCTTATATTGCTTCAGCTAAAAGAGCAGCTGCAATAGGTATTGAAGGTAAGTGGGCAATACATCCTTCTCAGATTGATTTAGCAAATAAAGTTTTTTCTCCCCCAGAAGCTGAAGTGACAAAAGCAAAAAGGATACTTGAAGAGTTAGAGAAAGCTGCGAAAGAAGGTAAAGGTGCAGCACAACTAGACGGAAGAATGATAGATGCTGCATCAGCACGTATGGCTGAAAATGTTGTAAATATAAATAAACTTATTCAAGGAAAGTAATATGGATATTCACGAGTATCAGGCAAAAAAAATACTTTCAGGCTTTGGCGTTACAATTCCTAGAGGTGGAATTGCTTACAGTCCTGAAAATGCTGAGAATAAAGCTAGAGAGCTAGGAGGATCTAAGTGGGTAGTAAAAGCACAAGTTCATTCTGGAGCCAGAGGGAAAGCAGGTGGAATAATTATTTGCAATAGTTCTTTAGAAGTTGCACAAGCGGCTGACAAACTTCTTGGAAAAAAATTAGTTACAAACCAAACTGGTCCTGAAGGTAAAATAACTAATAGAGTTTATATTGAAGAAGCAACAGATATTAAAAAAGAATTATATTTAGGTTTAGTTTTTGATCGAAGTTCAGAAAGTATAATGGTTGTAGCATCTACAGAAGGAGGAATGAGTGTCGAAGAAATTTCTAAAAATAAACCTGAAACTATAATTAGATCTAAAATTGAAGTAGCTGTTGGAATGCAAAAGTTTCAAGCTAGAGAAATAGCATTTGGACTAAAAATTGAACCCAATTTAATAGCAAGAGCTGCGGATACTATTATTGGATGTTATAGAGCATTTAGTGAGTTGGATGCAACTATGGTTGAAGTAAATCCATTAGTAATATCAAATCAAGATCAAATATTAGCTTTAGATTGTAAAATGAGCTTTGATAACAATGCATTGTTTAGAAGAAATCAGGTTTCCGAATTAAGAGACAAAACTCAAGAAAACCCTAATGAAGTATATGCATCTGATAGAGGTCTTAATTACGTTAGCCTAGATGGAAATATTGGTAATATAATTAATGGTGCAGGCCTAGCTATGGCCTCAATGGATATGATTAAATTGGCAGGTGGAGAACCAGCAAATTTCTTAGATGTTGGTGGAGGAGCTACACCTGAAAAAATAGTCAAAGCTTTTAAATTAATTTCAATGGATGAGAAAGTGAAAGTTATACTTGTAAATATTTTTGCAGGTATAAATAGATGTGATTGGGTTGCAGAAGGTATAGTTCAAGCATTAGAAAAAATAGATATAAAAGTTCCAATAGTAATAAGATTGGCTGGAACAAATGTTGAAAAAGGAAACAAAATATTAAAAGAAAGCAAAATAAAATATATTGAAGCAAACACTCTAGAGGATGCTGCAAATAAGGCTGTTAAAGCATTAGGTAATTAAAAATGTCTGTATTAATAGATAAAAAAACAAAAATAATTGTACAAGGTTTTACTGGAAAAATGGGAAGTTTCCATGCAGAAGAAATGATTAAGTATGGCACCAATGTAGTTGGAGGAGTTACGCCTGGAAAAGGTGGAATGAAACATCTTAATCTTCCTGTGTTTAATACAGTTAAAGAAGCAGTCAAAAATACAGGTGCATCAGCATCAATATTATTTGTTCCACCAGCTTTCGCAGCAGATTCAGCAATGGAAGCTGCTGATGCTGGAATTAAAACATGTGTTGCGATAGTAGACGGAATACCTTCTCACGATATGATCAAAATTAAACGTTATATGAGAAGATATTCAAGAACTGAAAAAATGACTTTAGTAGGACCTAATTGTGCTGGAGTGATTAGTCCTGGAAAAGCAATGTTAGGTATTATGCCGGGACATATATATAAAGAAGGAAAAATTGGAATAATTGGAAGGTCTGGTACATTAGGATATGAGGCAGCACAACAATTGAAAAATTTAAACATTGGTGTTTCTACAAGTGTTGGTATTGGAGGTGATCCAATTAACGGTAGCTCATTTAAAGATATTTTAGAAAAATTTGAGGAAGACGATGAAACAGAAGCAGTTTTAATGATTGGTGAAATAGGAGGACCACAAGAAGTAGCTGCAGGAAAATTTGCAAAAGAAAATATGAAAAAACCAGTTATAGCTTACATAGCAGGATTGACAGCACCAAAGGGAAGAGTAATGGGTCATGCAGGCGCAATAGTATCAGCTTATGGCGAAAGTGCAGTTGAGAAAGTTGAGCTTTTAAAAGAATGTGGAATTATTATTTCGAAAAACCCATCTGTTATGGGTGAAACTGTAAAGTCAGCTTTAAATAGTAAAACTTAAAATATAAACAAATAGTTTATACCAAATGATAAAAAGAGACCTCTATTACGAACGTATACCTACAAAATCTTTGAGGGACGATGTTAGATACTTGGGAAATATTTTAGGGAGAGTAATAAAAAAACAGGAGGGAGAAAGTTTTTTTAATTTAGTAGAGAGAATAAGATTGTTATCAAAAGCAAACATTAAAAATAAAAATAATAAAAACAGATTTAATAAAATTACTTCAGAAATTCAAAGACTAAAACCAATTAAAATATTTAAATTAGCAAGAGCTTTTAATCATTTTATGAATTTTATTAATCTTAGCGAATCCATAGATGCCTCTAGAAAATTAGATGAATTTGAAAATTCTGATTTAAAAGATAAACATAAGAATATTTTTATTGAGGAAATTTTTGAAAAGCTTTTTAAAAATAAAAAAATCAAACCTCAAAAAATCTATAATATTGCAAAAAATCTTCAAATTGGAATAGTTCTTACAGCTCATCCAACCGAAGTTAAAAGAAGAACTTTAATACAAAAATACCATAAAATAACAGAGATAATGGATCAAAGAAATCTTTTAAAGGACAAACCATCGCGATTAAAAATCTTAGATAAAAAACTTTATGATGAGTTTACAATTATTTGGAACACTGACGATTTAAAAAGATTTAAACCGACTCCTTCAGAGGAGGCAAGGTGGGGACTAGCAGTAATTGAAGACAGTCTTTGGGAAACAATTCCAAAAGTTTATAGAAGATTAAATGCTATTTTTGTAAAACATATGGGAAAAGGTTTGCCTAAAAATTTTAATCCAATTGAATTTGGATCTTGGATGGGCGGAGATAGAGATGGTAATCCAAATGTAACAGCAACTATTACTAAAGAGGTAATACTTTTATCAAGATGGGAAGCAGCAAAACTTTACGAGAAAGAATTAACAAAATTAATTAGAGGACTTTCAATGGAAAAATGTTCAAAAAGAATTCTTAAAACTACTGGAAAAACTTTTGAACCTTATAGAGTTTATTTAAGACCTTTAAGAGATGAAATGAGAAAAACACATAGATTAATAGAAAGACATTTAGTAGCAAAAAAACCATTAGACAAAAAAAAACTTTTATCCTCCAAAGAGGAAATTCTAAAACCTTTAAGAGTTGTACGAGAGTCATTAGAGCAAAATCAAAGTGAAAATATCGCAAGTGGTGATTTGCTCGATTTAATGAGACGAGCTAAATGTTTTGGCATTAATCTAGCAAAATTAGATATAAGACAAGAGTCATTAAGACATTCTCAGCTACTAGCAGAATATATAAAGAAAAAAAATAAATCTAATTATTTAAATTGGGATGAAAATAAAAAAATTAAATATTTGATAAGTGAAATGAAAAAAAATAAAAAAAATTTCAAAAATTTTAATTTTAAAAATAAAGAAAATAAAGAAGTTTGGTCAACTTTTAAAATTTTAGCTGATGAGCCATCAGAATGTTTAGGCGCTTATGTAATATCAATGACTTCAGCAGCTTCAGATATCTTAGAAGTTTATTTAATGCAAATGCAAGCAAATATTAAAAAAAAATTAAGAGTAGTTCCACTTTTTGAAACCTTGCAAGATTTAAAAAACGCAAAATCCATTATGGAAAAACTTTTTTCATTAAGTTGGTACAGAAAATTAATTAATAATAAACAAGAAATTATGATTGGTTATTCGGACTCCAGCAAAGATGCTGGAAAATTATCTGCTAGCTGGCACCAGTATAAACTCCAAGAAGAAGTTTTAACCATAGCAAAAAAATATAAAATAGAACTTACTTTTTTTCATGGCAGAGGTGGTTCAGCTGGAAGAGGTGGTGGACCAATTCAAGCAACAATGAGATCTCAACCTCCAAATTCAGTATATGGTCGTATTAGAATTACTGACCAAGGAGAAATGATCCAACAAAAATATGGCTATGAACCTTTAGCGAAATATAATTTATGTAGCTACATAGGATCTGTAATGCAGGCTACTCTAAATCCACCCCCACATCCCAAAAATAGTTGGAGAAAATTAATAGAAGAAATGACAAAAATTTCTACTTTAGCTTATAGAAAAAATATAAATGAAAACTCAGATTTTATAAGATATTTTAAAACTGTTACACCACACTTAGCTCTTGGAAAATTATCAATAGGATCACGACCTTCTAAAAGAAAAAATGTAGACAACATTCAAAGTTTAAGAGCAATACCCTGGGTATTTGCTTGGACACAAATAAGATTAATGTTGCCCGCTTGGTTAGGAACTGGGGATGCATTAAAATATTCATCAATTAAAAATCACAAAACTACTCTTACAGATATGGAAAAAAATTGGCCATTTTTTAATTCTACAATGGATATATTGGATATGGTTATTTCTAAAGTTGATCCAGAGATATCAGAGGTTTATGAAAATAGTCTTGCAGATAAAAAATTAAGAAAAGTGGGTGATAAACTTAGATCTGAGTTCGCTATAATTAAAAAATTAAATAGATACATAACTCCACGAGAAATAATTAATCAAAGAAAAGAATTTAGAACAACGGTCCTAGTTAGAAACATTTATTCTGAAGTTTTAAACATATTACAAGCTGTGGTTATGAACAAAATATCAAAGAAAAAATTTAAATCTAATGATAAGAAATATCTTAATGATGCAATGATGACATCTATAGCCGGCATTTCCGCGGCAATGAAGAATACTGGTTAAAGGGATATTTCTCTTAATTTTTTAAGATAATTTTCAAACTCTTCAACAAAACTTTCAGTTGGTTTTATTCTTTTTTTTCTTTGATCTTCTTGAGCTTTTTCTAAATAAAAAAAACCTTTTTCACATGCTTCGTTAATAATTAATGCAGATTTTGGCCTAGAGGTTTTAAATAGTTTTGTTTTTAATTCTTCAACAGTAATTGGTATGTTTTGTTTGTGATAAGACATAATTAAAAGCATCATATGATAGTGCGATGGTGATTTTCTAAAAAAATAATTACTTGAACGATGTGACTGTTTCATCTGCTCTTCCCAAAAATCTAATAAATTTTTTGTACTTTTCATAATTATTTAAGATCTCACTCTAGATTTAGTTGGATCGTAATGAGGAAAAGGGACTATTTTTGCAGGAATTCTTTTTTGATGTCCATCTATTTTCCCAACTTCAACTTCAGTTTCTAATTCTGAATGACCAATATCTATTCTACATAGTGCGATATTTTTATTTAAAGTTGGAGAGATACATCCACTAGTTATCACACCAACTTGAGATCTACCAATATGAACACAATCTCCATGATTTGCTTTTTCTTTTCCAGTAAGCTCAAGACCTACAAGTTTTTTTTGAGGATTTTCTTTTCTTTTAATTAAACTTTCTTTACCAATAAAATCATCTGTTTTAGTTTTTAACGGAACTGTAAAACCTACACCAGCTTCAAATGGGTCGACTTGACCATCAAATTCATTTCCAAATAATATTAATCCTGCTTCTATCCTTAATAAATCTAGTGCACCAAATCCAGCCGGTATAATCCCTTCATCTTTTCCAGCTTCCATAACTTTATCCCATACTTTAGGAGCATCAGATGGATGACACCAAATTTCATAACCTAGCTCACCGGTATAACCTGTTCTTGAAACAATTAGAGGAATGCCATTCAAATTTTCAATTCTACATATGGTAAATCTAAACCATTGCAATTCAGAAATAGTTGGTTGAGTTGGGGGTGTAAAAATAAACTTTTCAAGAATTTTTCTGCTATTCGGTCCCTGCAAGGAAAGATTGTTTATCTGATCTGTTGAATTTTTTATTAAAACTTTATAATTTTTCTTTTTTGCCTGCTCTTTTAGCCATTCCCCAGCATATTCATCTCCACATACCCATCTAAAACCATGATCACTTAATTTTAACAAAGTTCCATCATCAAACATGAGTCCATTTTCATAACACATCGAAGAATAAACCACCTGACCAACTGAAAGTTTTTTTACATTTCTTGTTAAAGTATAATTCATTAACTCTTCAGCATCAGGTCCTAATATTTCAAATTTTCTTAAAGAGGATAAATCAATTACAACAGATTTTTCTCGACATGCTGTATATTCATTAATCACACCATGCTTTGTATAATCATTTGGTAACCAAAAACCTCTAGCATCGACAAAGTTTCTAGTAAGTTTAGAAGTCTTTTCGTAGAAGCCAGTATTCCTAGTTAATTTTGTTTCTGCGTCTGTTTTCATTCTAAATGCAAAAGATTTTGTAAACTCCTTTTTTTTATCATAAGTTCTAACAAAAATATCAGTTGGATTCCATGAATTACAAGCATCAATGTCACTTGGACAAGCTGTTGTACCGCAAGTTAAATCTTTTAGCGCTCTAAATGTTACATAGTCACCAGGCCTAGCAAAAGATTCATCTGATAATACTGAATTTAAGCCCCCAGCCGATGTATTAAAAAAAAGGTTTATTGCATGCCAACCTCTTTTTTTTTGAACTCCAAACTTTTCCATAGAGGCATTTAAATTATCAGAGCAATTTGGATGGCCAAAATATCCAGCGTCCTCATAATATTTTGATGTACAAGCTAAATTAAAAGTATCATGTTTTCCCACAGTATCTCTAATTACCTCAACCAAAGGTTCATGATCAGTGTCATAAAATTTTGAAAATAATCCTGGTCCAGGAAAAGTGCTTGCCATAAAAGTTCTTGTTGTTTGCCAATCTAAACCTTTTTCAATTCTTTTATCTAATTTTGCTGTATCAAATGCTACAAAATCAGAACATTGTCTTCCTGTTGGTGAAATAACTTGAATGTAATCACCTTCTTTTACCTGAAAAGAAATTGCTGTTGCTCTATCTATATTTATTTCACTAAGTGGATCAAACATCGGATCAGGAATTACATGATGTTCTTTATCTTTGGTAATTTTAGCCCTTTTAACAAAAATAGTTAAATCAGTTGGAGGATTTTGCTCATGAACTAACATTTCAGCACCTGGTGCCGCAAAAATGCAATAACATTTATCTTTTGATTTTATTTTTACTTTTTCACCCCAACTTGTATCTTTATCAAAAATAATTGAGGCTTTAGACTTTGAAATATCTAAATTTCTTTTTTTTAGTTGGTGAAGCGCTATAAGAGAATCCTCATCTTTTTTTGAAAGTATTTTTTTAATTTCAGAAGCATTTTTATTTTCTTTTAAATTTAAAATTGCTGGTTCAGATTTACCTTCCTTGTTAAAAACTGAAATCTCACATAATTGATTTCCTTCATTATTGATAATTTCTATTTCGTCATCAGGAAGAACTTGAATACCTGTGAGACCACCACCATTTACTATATATCTTTCAACTCCAGGTGGTAATATATTTAGTCCAGGTTCTTTAATACTTGCACTAGTATTTAACATTTTTAAAAGCCTACAACGAACATAATATATCTAACTCTTGTTGACTATACATTTAATTAAGCAGATACTGATACTACTTAATATTAAGGAAAGGGGAAAAAATGAGAAAAATAATATCTCTTTTATCTGCTTTAGTGATTTCAGTAGTTTCATTTACTGGAATAGCAAATTCTGCAGATAGTAAGAAACCTATCGTTATCCCAACACACAATTGGTCAAGTCAAATTGTAATGGCTTACGTAATTGGTGGAATTATGGAAAGTATGGGAAATAACGTAAAATATGTAAACGCTGACTCTCAAGCAGTTTATGAATCAATTCGAATTGGTGATGTAACTATATCACACGAAGTTTGGGAATCTGCTTTTGGTAAATCATTTACAACTGCTTTGGACAAAGGTGGTTTGCTTGATTGGGGTGATCATGAAGCAAGAACTCTTGAGGATATGGGATATCCAAATTGGGTTGCTGAAAAAGGATTATGCCCAGGTTTACCAGATTGGACTGCTTTAAAAAGTCCAGACTGTGCTAAAAACTTTACAACACCTGATTCACCAGATGGAAAAGGAAGAATGTTGGAAGGTCCACAAACTTGGCATGGTGATTTAATACCTCAAAGGGTTGACGCTTTAGGTCTAGGAGATCTTTGGTGGGTTAAATTTGCTGGAAGTGCAGATGCGCTTTGGGCAGAGTTAGCAGCAGCTAAAAAAGAAGGAAGAGGAACTATCATCTTTAACTGGACACCAAACTTTACAGATGGTGCTGGTTTTACATTTATAGATTTCCCTCCATACACAGCTGGTTGTAGACCAGAAGATGGTGGAGATGGTAAATGTGGTTCGCCAGATGGTTATTTGAAAAAAGCAGTTAACGCTGATTTTCCAAAAACTCATCCAAAAGCAGCTGCAATGTTCAAAAAAATGTCATTCTCTACAAGTCAAATTGGTGCAATGGCAGCTTTAGTTGACGTTGACAAAATGACTCACGAAGATGCAGCTAAAAAATGGTTAGCTGACAACAAGAGTGTTTGGCAAGCTTTTACTAAGTAAAGGTTAAAGTTTAAAATTATAAAGTCTCCCCCAACATTGTTGGGGGGGATTTTTTTATTTTAACTTTAGAAAAATGGTTACTTAAAAGTTTAATTTAATCTAATGATAAAATATTTTTTTTATTTATCTTTTAGCCTGCTATTTTTTAATTCAACATTAGCAAAAGATGTAGATATCCAAGAGGATATTAATCTTACTTTTGTGTGTGATTTAGAAAAAAAAATACTTAAGAATTCTGAATATAATTATCAAACTTTTTTGGCCAAGGATTTAAATATAAAAGGTTTGGATAAATTAAAAATTGAATCTTTAAAACCAGATACTCTTTCTATTGATGGATTATCTTTATTTCTGTCAAAGTCTGAAAAATTAAATGTTAAGGTGGTCAGTAAAGATATAGTTTTATTTAAATCAATTGACGAAGCTAGGAATTACTCCGAGTCAGCTATTATTGATAGAAAATCAGGTGAATTAATGCATGAAATTACCAGGAATATTAAGAGTGAAAATTCTGAAAAAGATATTTCTTTTTATACATGCATAAAACAATAGAAAATGTCTGATTTTTTTTTAATTAATTTTGTGTAAAATATTGTTATGAAAAAATTTATTATCAGCATAATTTTTAGTTTTTTTATTACATCTGAAGTTCTGGCTCGTAGCACCGGATGTAAGGAGGGAAATTGTGAAAATGGTTATGGTAAGTGGGTTTATACAGATAAAACAACTTATGAAGGTGAATGGGTAAATACAAAAAAACATGGTCAAGGAACAGAAACTTGGCCTAATGGATATATTTATAAAGGTGAATTTAAAAACAGTGAGTGGAATGGCCAAGGTACTTTAACTTTTCCAAATGGAGCAACTTATGTTGGAGAATGGGCCAATGGATTTATGAACGGAAAAGGAACTTTTACCTGGTCTGATGGTAAAGAAAAAACAGGCACCTGGGTTAATGGAAAATTACAAGAATAATTAAAATAATGATAAAAAATAATTATATAAATAGATTAAAAGAGTTACCTGAAACAACAAAGCAATTTGGTGGTCTGCTTATCTTAACACTTATTATAATTTTATCTTTTGGTATTCTAAATATTTATTGGGGAGGAGGAGATGAATTAATTAAAAAAATGAAATTAGAAGAAGAAAGAATCGCTGAAGAAAAAAAACTTAATGCACTTATATCCCAACTTCCATCAGGCATCCTAGTAACATTTGATGGGACAGATAATTTTAGATTGACTGATGAACTATATGAAGCAGTTTGTAATGCAACAAAACTTCTTCCTCAACGTGCTATCATGGCTGCTCATTTTTTAAATTATGAAGCTTACGAACTATATACCATCAATGGTAATAAAATTGATGAAACGTATGTTAAATGGGATAAAGAGAAAAATAAATGCTTTGCTGGTTACACTGTTAGTGGTGCAAATGTAGGAGTAAATAGAACAGCAAATGTAAGTGGAGAGGTTTTAAGTTTTTTAAGCACCGGTATTGATACAAGGGTTTATTTTATTAAAAATTTTTAAGGAGGAAATGAACAAATTATATAGATTTTATTTTATCTTAATTTCGTATAACTTTATTAAAATTTATGTCTAAACCAGTAATTAAATGTGAAGCTGTTTATAAAATTTTTGGAGAAAATGCCAAAAAAATGCTTCAAGATTCAAATGGCAATGTAGACGCAAAAACTTTTCAAGAAAATGGATGCATAGTAGGTGTTAACAATGCTTCATTTGAAGTTTCAAAGGGAGAAATGTTAGTTGTAATGGGTTTATCTGGATCAGGAAAATCAACTTTGCTAAGATGTATTTCTAGATTAACTGATGCAACAGGAGGAAAAATTTTTATAGAAGGTCAAGATTTACTTCAATTAAAAAATAAAGAACTAATAGAGCTTAGAAGAAATAAAATGGGAATGGTTTTTCAGAGTTTTGCTCTACTTCCTCATAAAACAGTTGTAGAAAATATTGCTTTCCCGCTCCAAATTAAGGGAATTAAAACTGAAGATAGTATTAGTAAAGCAATGGATATGGTTAAACTTGTTGGTCTTGATGGAAGAGAAAACTACTTTCCAAGAGAACTTTCTGGAGGTCAACAACAGAGAGTAGGTATTGCGAGATCATTAGCAGTAGAGCCAGATATTTGGTTTTTGGATGAACCTTTTTCTGCATTAGACCCACTAATTAGAAAAGAAATGCAGGACGAGTTTTTAAGACTTCAAGATAAATTACAAAAAACAATTATGTTTATTACTCATGATTTTGATGAGGCTCTAAAACTAGCTGATCGTATTGCTATTATGAAAGATGGAATAATTGAACAGCTAGACACACCTGCAAATATTGTTTTAAATCCAGCAACTGAATATGTAAGGAAATTTACTGAAGAAGTACCTAGAGAAAAAGTTCTATTAATAGAAGATGTAATGGAATCATCTACCACTGATAATTTGGGTGATTTAAAAGTTTTAAAAAATGAAATTATTGAAAATGTTGCTGAAAAAATTTTAACACAAGAAAAATCAGTAGCAGTTATAGATAATAATAACAAAATTGTAGGCTCTATTAATCCAACAAAAATAATTAATACAGTTTTTGGAGGAAGAAAAAATAATAATTAAATCATGGAATTAATAAAAAAATATCCAAAGTTATTTCAATGGTTTTTTTTATTGATTGTATTTTTTGCTTTATGCTTTTCGATTGATGTTCCTGAAACATATAAATTTATAAGAGGCCAAGCAGAATTTGTTAAAGATCCAAACCAAAGCTCCTTTGTTTTTCTCGGTAAAGAAGTAAGATATTATGCTTTTGATGTCTTTTGGAGATTGCCTCCATTACTTGGATGGTTACCTATTTGGATAAATGATTCATTATTTTTCTTAATGAATGAATGGATGCCAATTGAATTTTGGAACGAAGATACTCAAGAATTCAGAACTCGGCCTTTAGTTTTACAAATAAGTAGAAATTTAACTGCTTTTATGACGTTTCTAATAGAGCTGATTAGAGAGATTTTATTAGGTGGACTTGAAACTATTGTCGCATTTACTAGCTGGGATTGGATAGACAAAAACCCTTGGGCAGAGCTACCAGGTTTACCATGGACTATTGTTGCTGCAGGTTCAGCAATACTTGCTTATAAACTAAGTGGAAAAGGTCTAGCTTTGTTTGCTGGTTTAGTTATGGTTTACATTTCTATATTTGGTCAATGGAAACCTTCAATGCAAACTCTTTCATTTATATTAGTTGCAGCACCACTATCATTTATTTTTGGCTTAGGCCTAGGTATAGCGGCATTTAAAAGCAAACGTGTTGAGAAAGCTTTATATCCAATACTTTTAGTTATGCAAACAATGCCACAATATGCGGTATTGGTTCCTGCACTTGTTCTTTTTGGAGTTGGTGATCATGCTGCAGTAATTATAACTATGGTTGTTGCTGTACCACCAATGATATTATTAACTATATTAGGTTTAAGAGCAATACCACCAGAAGTTATTGAAGCAGGTAGAATGAGTGGGTGTAATAATTGGCAACTGATGTTTAAAGTATTAATTCCAACTGCAAGAAGAGATATCTTAATTGGAGTAAACCAAGTCATAATGGTTTGTTTCTCTATGGCTGTTATTTCTGCATTTATAGGTGCAAAAGGTTTGGGTTTTAATTTATTATTAGCCTTAAACCAACTCAATATCGGTTTAGCTTTGGAAGCTGGATTGTGTATTAGTTTAATTGCAATTCTTTTAGATAAAATGTCTTTGGCTTGGGCAAATAAACAAACAGACTATTTCGGCAATCTGACATTCTATCAAAGAAATAAAAATATTTTATTTTTTGCTGCAACAGTAATTATAGGAATTTTACTTGCGTATGTTGGAACTTTTTTGTTTAAAGGAAGTTATAACTACTTATTTGAGGTTCCACATAACAAAGGAATATCAACAGCAGATTTTTGGAATAAAGGTGTTGATTGGATTTTTGATACATTCTTTGTGTATATAAAAGCATTTAATACATGGTTGATTCAAGACGTGCTTCAGCCAATGAGAGCTTTATATTTAAGAATGCCTGTGGTTGCCACATTAGTTTTGGTTGTTGGAGCGGGATATTTAATTGGTGGAATTCGTTCAGCATTAGTTGTTTGTGGATTGACTTTATTTATAGCTTTAAGTCCATGGTGGGATAGAGCGCTAGTGACAGCATATATGGCAACTTTTGGAGTTATTGTATCTTGTTTAATCGGTTTTACAGTTGGAACTTTATGTTTTCAAAACAAACATTCCGCGAGTTTTATGCTGGGGGTTTGTGATATATTTCAAACTTTTCCTTCTTTTGTATACTTAATTCCAGTGATGATGCTTTTTGGTATAACTGATACATCGGTTTTAATTGCAGTTATAGTTTATGCAACAATACCTGCAACACGTTATACAATTGAAGGTCTTAGAAGTGTTCCAGTTGGTTTGCATGATGCTGCAACAATGTCAGGTGTAAATAAATTCCAAAGATTGACTAAAATAGAATTTCCTTTAGCATTTCCCCACATGATGCTTGGTTTAAATCAAACAATTGTATTTGCATTGTTTATGGTGATCATTGGAGCTTTTATTGGAACTGAAGATTTAGGACAATATATTCTTAAAGCATTATCAGATAAAAAAGGGGCAGGTATAGGATTTACACTTGGAATTTGCGTTGCTTTTATAGGTTTAATATTTGATAATTTAATTAGAACCTGGGTAGAGAAAAGAAAAAAACACCTTGGCATAAATTAAAATTGTGAAAAAATTTCTTGTTGCTATTGACCAAGGCACTACATCAACAAGAGTAATTTTGTTTGATACAAAAGGTAACACAAAATTTGTATCACAGTTTGAATTTAAACAATATTTTCCAAAAAATGGTTGGGTAGAACATAATCCAAATGAGATTTGGAAGACTACATTCAAATCATTAAAAAAGGTTACACAAAAAGTTAGGCAGTTAAAAGGAAAAATACTAAGTATTGGAATTACCAATCAGAGAGAAACAACTATCCTATGGAATAAAAAAAACGGTAAACCAGTTTACAATGCTATTGTTTGGCAAGATAGACGTACACAACAATTTTGTCAAAATTTGAAAAAAAATAATTATGAAAATATTGTTAGAAAAAAAACTGGCTTATTTATCGATCCATATTTTTCAGCAACGAAAATTAGATGGATATTAGACAATGTAAAAGAATCAAAAAGATTATTAAAATCAAATAATTTACTATTTGGAACCATTGATACTTTTTTAATTTGGAAGCTCACTAAAGGAAAAAGACATTTAACTGAAGCAACTAATGCATCCAGAACAATGTTGTACAATATAAATACAAATCAATGGGATAAAAATATATTGAAAAAATTAAAGATATCACACAAAATTCTTCCAGAAGTAAAAAATTCTGCTGATAGTTTTGGGACTTTAGATAAAAAAATTATCGGACAAGAAATCCCTATATCCGCAGTTTTAGGAGATCAGCAAGCAGCAGCAATTGGTCAATCTTGTTTTCAAAAAGGATCAATCAAAAGTACTTATGGTACTGGTGCATTTGTAATAATGAATACTGGTTCAAAGAAAATTTTTTCAAAAAATAAATTATTGACCACAATTTGTTATCGAATAAATGGAAAAAATACTTATGCATTAGAAGGTTCAATTTTTATTGCTGGAGCAGGAATACAATGGCTTAGAGATAAAATAAAACTAATCAATAATGCATATGAAACAGAAAATATTGCTAAATCAAAAAAAAATAATGAAGGTGTATATGTAGTTCCTGCATTTAGTGGAATAGGTGCTCCTTATTGGAGACCAGATGCAAGAGGAGTCATTACTGGTTTAACAAGAAACAGTGATTGGAAAACTTTAGTCAGAGCTGTTGTAGAATCTGTTGCTTATCAAAGTTATGATTTGTTTGACGCAATGAAAAAAGATGGACTTAATCCTAAATTGATTAAAGTTGATGGAGGAATGGTGGAGAACAATTGGTTTGCTCAATTTTTATCAGATATAATAAATTTAAATGTAATTAGACCAAAAACTTTAGAAACAACAGCCTTAGGGGCTGCACTCTTAGCTGGATATCAGATTGGAGAAT
Source organism: uncultured Pelagibacteraceae bacterium (assembly GCA_902569415.1). Classification (GTDB taxonomy): domain Bacteria; phylum Pseudomonadota; class Alphaproteobacteria; order Pelagibacterales; family Pelagibacteraceae; genus Pelagibacter. The sequence goes on along the minus strand of CACFUH010000008.1, from coordinate 23,447 downwards.
TTAAATCTTTGAATGAAATTCAAATTAAGTGGAAAAAAGATAGAGTTTTTTCTCCAAAACTTAATAAATCATTGAGAAATAATTTATTGCAAGGATGGAAACAAGCAATTAGAAAAACTTTAGCATAATTTTAGCTATGAAAAAAATATTAATAATTGGCGCTGGAGCAATGGGATCTGCTTTTTCGATTCCGTGTGTGGAAAATAATAATGATGTCACTATAATGGGCTCAGTATTAGAAGACGATTTTATTTCTTCAATAAAATCCAAAAAAAATTTGCACCCAAGTTTAAATGTAATTTTGCCAAAAAATATTAAAATTGAAAAATTTAGTGCAATTGATAATACAGATTTAGATTTAATTGTAGTTGCTGTTAGCTCAGCTGGAATTGATTGGGCAGGTGATGAGATTTCAAAATTTTATAAATCCAACACACCCATAATTTTACTAACAAAAGGTCTTTCAATAATTAATGATCAACTAACAACTTTAACTGAAAAACTAGAAATGATTTTGAAAAAAAATGGTCATAAAAATGTTAATATTTCTTCAGTTAAAGGACCATGTTTAGCATCAGGCCTTGCAAATAAAATAAGAACAGGAACTATAATAGCAAATAAAAATATTAAAGAGGCTCAAAAAATTCAGAATTTTATTCAAACAGAATATTATAAATGTGAAATATCAGATGATATAGAAGGTATAGAAATTTCTTCTGCGATAAAAAATCTTTATTCAATGTTAATTGGTGGTTCACAAGGATTAAGTAATCCAGCAGCTTCAAAAGAAATCCAAGAAAAATATTTTTTAAATACTGCTGCTAGTTTAATTCATAGATCAATATCTGAGATGGTAGAAATTGTTAATAATTATTCAGGTAAAACTGAGTCTGTTTATGGTTTAGCTGGTTTGGGAGATATATATGTAAGCGTGTCCGGTGGAAGAAATAGCCAAATGGGAAAATATTTAGGACAAGGTTATTTATATAAAGAGGCAAAAGAAAAATTTATGAAAAATACAACAGTTGAAGGTGCACAATTGGCTTTTGATATTGGACCAAAACTTATGGCAAAATTTGATAAACGTAAATTTCCACTTTTATTTAGCATTCTAGGATGTATTTGTGAAAACAAAAAATTACGGATCGATTGGTAATTATTCTATTTTTTTGGTTGATTTAAAAAAACTTTTGAAGAGTCATCCATTGCAGTTGCCCAAGGTGTATGATGTACGGGGGCAATAGATCCTGTAACAGGTGAAGAAAAAGATTTATTTCTATATGTCATAATATCTTCTACTTTATGGTGTTCCCATTCTTTAAAATGTTTCCTAATTAACTCAAAATCAATTTTTGGATAATCAGATAGTCCGTGAAGTTCTTTAGTATATTCAGTTTGAAAGTCTATCATTTGATCTGGATTTTCTAATTTTTCTTCTAAAGCAACCCATTTATTTATATCTTTTTCTATTTCTGAGCTATTTGGAATTTTACTTTTACCCATTATCACATCCCTTGCATACCACGCCTGACAATCAAACATATTAAAAGTATGAAATTGATCTTGCATACCTAAATAAATTAATTTGTGATTATCTTGCCATACGACACCTTTAAATAATTTTGGTGGATATAATCTATTTCTAGTTTTTAGCTTAAGGTCCTCAGTTAAAAATGGGAAATGATGAAGATAACCAGAACATAATATTATTACATCAGCCTCTTGTTCATGCCCATCTTTAAAGATTGCTTTATTTCCAATCAGTTTATCTAAATAATGCACTTCTTTTACTCCCTTAGGCCATTTGAATCCCATAGGGTTATTTCTATAACCTATAGTTACACTTTTAGCTCCATACTTGTGGCATTGAAGAGCAACATCTTCAGCTGAATAACTGCTTCCTAAAACAATAACATTTTTTCCTCTAAACTCCTCTGCATCTCTAAAATCATGTGAATGCATAATTCTACCTGGAAAAGATTTCATTCCAGGATATTCTGGAATGAAGGGAACTGAAAAATGACCAGTTGATACAACTACATAATCAAAAATATCTTTTGAAAATTTATCATTTTTTTTATCATGAGAAGTAATCTCAAAACTATTCCCATCGAAAACAACTTTAGAAACACTTGTGCTAAATCTTACTTTATTTTTTAGATTACCTTTTTTTACTCTGCCAGTTATATAATCATATAAAACTTCTCTCGGAGGAAATGATGGGATAGGTTTTCCGAAATGTTCATCAAACGAATAGTCGGCAAATTCCAAACATTCTTTTGGACCATTTGACCATAGATACCTGTACATACTATTAGGAACAGGATCACCATATTGGTCAGATCCAGTTCTCCAACTATAATTCCACAATCCTCCCCAGTCTTCCTGTTTTTCAAAACAAACTATTTCAGGTATTTTTTCACCTTTTTTTTCAGCCTGTTCAAAAGCTCTTAACATTGAAAGGCCACATGGTCCCGTTCCAATAATAGCTACTTTTGTCATCGAATTTTCTCCGTCTAAAAACAAATTTATAAATGTATTTTACTAACAAAAAAGTAAAAATTGCAATAATATTTTATTATGAAAATTAATTGGAATTACCCTACTTCTGTATGGGTAGGGGAGAATAGAATTAAAGATTTGGCAGAAGCATGCAAAAATTTAAATATCTCCAGCCCACTATTTGTAACAGATAAAGATCTTATAAATCTTAATATGACAAAAAAAATTATTTTGGAGAATAAAAAAAATTTAATAATTTTGCCATTTATTCAAATTTTTCAGGAAATCCTATAGGAGAAAATGTAGAAGAAGGAGTTGTAGAATTTAAAAAAAATAATTGTGATGGAGTTATAGCCTTTGGTGGAGGAAGTGGCCTAGATGTAGGAAAAGCTATTGCATTTATGTCAGGACAATCTAGACCCATATGGGATTTTGAAGATATAGGGGATTACTGGAAAAGAGCAGATGAAAATAATATTGCTCCTATAATTGCAATTCCTACAACAGCAGGAACTGGATCTGAAACTGGACGAGCATCTGCAATAATTAATAAAGAAAATGGAGTAAAAAAAATAATCTTTCATCCAAAATTTTTACCATCTATTGTTATTTTAGATCCAGTACTAACCTTAGATCTTTCACCAAGACTCACATCAGCAACTGGGATGGATGCTCTTGCTCATAATCTTGAAGCTTTTTGTGCGCCCGGTTTCCATCCTATGGCTGATGGAATAGCTCTAGAAGGAATGAGATTAATAAAAAAATCTCTTTTAACAGCCGTAAAAAATGGAAAAGATTTAAATGCTAGAGCAGATTTACTAGCCGCTGCAAGTATGGGGTCGACAGCTTTTCAAAAAGGACTTGGCGCAATTCATTCATTAAGCCATCCTGTAAATGCACAGTTTAATATTCATCATGGTTTATCAAATGCTATATTTATGCCATATGTTTTGTCTTTTAATAGAACCTTAATAGAGAAAAAGATTGTATCTATTTGTGATTACTTATATTTAGATAAAAGTTTTGAAAGTTTTTTAAATTGGATTTTAGATTTAAGAAAAGAACTAAAAATACCTCATAAACTTTCTGAAGTAATAGAAATAAGTAAAATTGATTTAAAAATACTATCACAAATGGCCCTAGATGACCCTTCAACAGCCACTAACCCAAAAAAATTGACGATTGACGATATGAGAATTTTATACGAACATAGTATGTCGGGAGAATTATTTTAATGGCAAATTTAAATTTACTAGTTGTAGAAGGAAACTTGCCCAATGAAAATCAAAATTTTAAAAATTCAGGCATAAAAACTCATGCAGAAAGCTTAAAAGAAAGTCTTGCATATTATTCGAAAGATTTAAATATTGATGTTTTTAATCCATGTGCAGAAAAAAGTTTTGATAAAATCATACCGAATATTAAAAAATATGATGGATTAATTTGGGGTGGAAGCAGTCTAAATATTTATAATGACTGTATAGAAATTCGCAGACAAATCTCTTTTATGAGAGAATGCTTCAAAAATATTAAAAATATTTTAGCCATATGCTGGGGAATGCAAGTAGCTGTAACAGCTGCAGGAGGAGAGGTAAAAAAATCATCCAATGGTGCACATATTGGTATAGCTAAAGATATTGAAATTAATGCAAATGGATTAAAACATCCTTTATACAGACATAAAAATAAAAAATTTAATTCACCAGCCTTTAACTTTGATGAGGTGGTTACTTTGCCAAATAAAGCTACTCATTTAGCATCAAATAAAATTAACAAAGTTCAAAGCATTCATTTTAAGTCTGGCATAAGTGATATTTGGGGTTTGCAGTACCATCCTGAAATTACTTACGATAAAATGATTACATTAATTAAATTTAGAAAAGAAAAACTTATAACTGTTAGAAAATGCTTTAAGGATGAGAAAGAAATTCAAAACCACATTAAATTTATTGAAGAAGAAATAAAAAAATCAAAAAAAGACTCTAGAATGCTAGAGTTAAAAAATTGGTTAGACTATCTAAAAGCAGCTTAATTAAAACAAACCTTCTATTTCGCCTTTATCATTTAACTTAATTGAATCTGCAGCAGGAACTCTTGGAAGACCTGGCATTGTCATTATTGCTCCACAAACAACCACGATAAATTCTGCTCCTGAAGATAATCTTACTTCCCTTATTGGAACCACATGCCCTGAAGGAGCACCTTTTAAACTTGGGTCAGTTGAAAAACTATATTGAGTTTTAGCTATGCATATTGGAAGGTTTCCATAACCTTTTGATTCAAAATCTTTAAGTTGATCTCTTATTTTTGTATCGGCCACTACTTCACTTGCATGATAAATTTCTTGCGCGATTGTTTCAATTTTTTTAAATAAAGGTATTTTATCTTCATACAAAAATTTAAAAGTATTTTTATTATTACATATATCTACAACAATATTCGCCAGATCTTTTGCACCTTCTCCTCCATTTGACCAGTGTTTACAAATAGAAGACTTTACACCTTGTGTTTTACAAAAGTCCATAAGAGCAGTAACTTCTTTATCGGTATCTGTTATAAAGTGGTTAACGGCCACAGCAACTGGTAAACCAAATTTTCTAACATTATTAATATGTCTTTCAAGATTTACTAATCCTTTATTCAAAGCTTTAACATTTTCATTTTTAAGATCATCTTTAGATACACCACCATGCATTTTTAGAGCTCTTATTGTTGCAACTATAACCACACAATCAGGTTTCAAATTTGATTTTCTACATTTTATATCTATAAATTTCTCAGCACCTAAGTCAGCGCCGAAACCAGCTTCAGTTACAACATAATCAGCTAATTTTAATCCTGTTTTTGTAGCAATTACAGAATTACAACCATGTGCAATATTTGCGAAAGGCCCTCCGTGTATTATTGCTGGGTTGTTTTCTAATGTTTGTGTCACATTAGGTCTAATTGCATCTTTTAATAAAACAGTCATTGGGCCGTGAGCATTTAAGTCTTTTGCATAAATTGGTTTTTTATCTCTAGTATAGGCTACAGTAATATTTCCAATTCTATTTTCTAAATCTGCTAAATCATTTGCTAAGCAAAAGATGGCCATTATTTCAGAAGCAACTGTAATATCAAAACCATCTTGCCTAGGATATCCATTCGCTACACCTCCTAGATCTACTACAATTGATCTCAATGAACGGTCATTCATGTCCATAACTCTTTTCCAAACAATTCTTCTGACATCAATGTTTAATTTATTTCCCCAATAGATATGATTATCTATTAAAGCAGAAAGAAGATTATGAGCAGATGTTATTGCATGAAAGTCTCCTGTGAAATGTAAATTTATTTGTTCCATAGGAACCACTTGTGCATAACCACCCCCAGCTGCCCCACCTTTCATTCCAAAAGAAGGTCCTAGGCTGGGTTCTCTAAGACAAACAATTGATTTTTTTCCAATTTTATTTAGACCATCATTTAAACCAACCGACGTTGTTGTTTTTCCTTCACCAGCAGGAGTTGGAGTTATTGCAGTAACTAAAATTAATTTTCCATCTTTTTTATTTTTTAAAGTATCTAAGTAATCAGTTTTAATTTTTGCGATATATCTTCCAATTGGACTATAGACTTCAGCTTTGTCTGGTACATTAAGTCCATTAAGAACTTCCTGAATGGGCTTCATTTTAGCTTCTCTAGCTATTTCAATATCAGTTTTTACTTTGCCCATTTTAGCTTTTTATATTTTATATATACAAACTTATTTGAGCTGGATTAGTATCTTCTTTTATGGTTTTTTTAAAGTTCTAAAAAATATATATAAAAAAAATAAAGAACTATTTATACTAATTACGTTAAAATTTGATTATGCAAAAATATTCAGTCTTCAGCCTTATCAAAAATGCTTTTAAAGGTCATAAAGATTGGGAAGTGGCCTGGAAAGACCCAACGCCTAAATCTGAATATGATGTTATAATTATAGGAGGTGGAGGTCATGGTTTAGCTACAGCATATTACCTTGCCAAGGAACACAATATTACAAAAGTTGCTATTATTGAAAAAGGTTGGATAGGGGGAGGTAACGTTGGAAGAAACACCACTATAATCAGATCAAATTATATGCATGATGAAAATGGATTGTTTAGTGAATTCGGTATGGACCTGTGGAGAAACATGAGTCAGGATTTAAACTTTAACGTAATGTTTTCTCCAAGAGGAATAATTAATCTTGCACATTCTGATGCACAAATGAATGTTTACTCTAGGAGAGGAAATTCAATGCGTTTAAATGGAATTGATGCAGTTCTACTAAATAGAGAAGAGGTCAGAAAGATTATTCCTATGGCAGATTTTTCTGAAAATGTAAGATTTCCAATTTTTGGTGGACTAATGCAACCTAGCGCAGGAACAGCAAGACATGATGCGGTTGCTTGGGGGTATGCACGACAAGCAGACTCGATGGGAGTAGACATTATTCAAAATTGTGAAGTCACAGGGTTTGACGTTTCTAATGGAAAAATTTTAGGAATAAGAACTTCAAAAGGTGATATTAAAGCAAAAAAAATTGGACTTTGTGTTGCCGGAAGTACAAATATTTTAGCAGAAAAATTAAATATGACGTTGCCTATAGAAACACATCTTTTACAGGCATGCGTTTCTGAACCAATTAAACCTATCTTGGATAATGTTGTTACATTTGGAGCTGGACACTTTTATTGCAGTCAATCTGATAAAGGCGAAATGGTTATGGGTGGAGATCTTGATGGGTATAACAGTTATGCTCAAAGAGGAAATCTTCCAACATTACAACATGTATTAACTGAAGGAATAGCAATGTTTCCATTTCTAAGTAAATTAAAAATGCTTAGAACATGGGGAGGAATTATGGATATGTCTATGGATGGATCACCTATTATTGATAAGACACATATTGATGGATTGTATTTAAATTGTGGATGGTGTTATGGAGGATTTAAGGCAACTCCCGCATCTGGCTGGACTTTTGCTCATACAATTGCACAAGACAGACCTCACAAATTAAATGCAGGTTATAGTTTAAATAGATTTAGCACTGGACATTTAATTGATGAAAAAGGTCTTGGAACTAAAACTTGGATTTCTTAAATGTTACATATTAAATGTCCTCACTGCGGATTGCGATCTCAAAATGAATTTTCATATGGAGGTGACGCATCAGTTAAAAGACCAGAATTAAATAAAGAAGTTTCGGATAAAGATTGGGATAATTTTGTTTATTTACGTAAAAGTCCGATAGGAAAACATCTAGAACTATGGCAACACATCTCTGGATGTAGACAGTGGATTAAAGTCGAAAGAGACACATTAACCCACGAAATATTTAAAACATTAAAAGCAAACGAAGAAGTATAAAAATGTCAGAAAAATTTAGATTAGATAAAGGTGGATTAATCAATAGAAATAAAAAAATTTCATTTAAATTTAATGGAAAAAAATATTTTGGTTATGAGGGCGATACTTTAGCTTCCGCTTTAATTGCAAATGGAGTTCATTTAGTTGGTAGAAGTTTTAAATACCATAGACCTAGAGGTTTTTTTGGAGCAGGTGTAGATGAACCTTATGCAATAGTTCAAATGAATAGAAATAATGAAGTTGATCCTAATGTAAGGGCAACAGAACAAGAGTTATTCGAGGGTTTAGATGCAAAAAGTGTAAATTGTTGGCCAAATGTAGATTTTGATATTGGAGCAATAAATAATTTTTTAGGCAAATTTTTCCCTGCTGGTTTTTACTATAAAACTTTTATGTGGCCTAAAAGCTTTTGGTATAAGGTATACGAGCCAATTATAAGAAAAGCGGCAGGTTTTGGAGCAGCTTCAATAAAACATGATAAAGAAAAATACGAACATAAATACGAATATTGTGATCTATTAATTATAGGATCTGGCCCTTCCGGTTTAGCAAGCGCTTATGCTGCAGCTCAAAATGGAGCAAAAGTAATTTTAGCTGAAGACAAATCGAGGTTTGGTGGAAGTCTTCTAACTAGCGAAGTTACAATTGGAAATCAAAGCGGACATGAATGGGCAGAAAAAATAATATCTGAACTTAAATCAATGCCAAATGTAGTTGTTAAAAATAGATCTCAAGTTTTTGGTTATTACGATCATAACATGCTTGTTATGTCTGAGAGAATTAGCGATCACTTACCTAAAACAGATAAATATAATCCTAAACAGAGACTTTGGTATATTCGGGCAAAAGAAGTTGTTATTTCATCTGGATCAATAGAAAGACCTTTAGTTTTTGGAAATAATGACACTCCAGGTGTTATGCTTTCATCAGCAGCTAAAGAGTACTTAAAAATTTATGGAGTATTAGTTGGAAAAAAACCATTAGTGTTTACAAATAATGATAGCGGATATGAAACTGCCATAGAATTCAAAAAAAACGGAATAGATCCAATTGTATTAGATACAAGAAAAGATCCTAATTCAGAAATTATAAAAGAAGCTAAAGACTTAAATATAAACATAAAAAATTCTTATGTTGTTGTAGCGGCCAAAGGTTATAAAAAAGTTAATTCTGCAGACATTGCCAAAATATCAGATGATAAAAAAAATATAAATAACATTGAAAATATAAAATGTGATTGTATATGTGTCTCAGGATTTTGGACACCAACAATTCATTTAGCATCACAATCAGGAAACAAAACTAAATTCAATGAAGAAATAGATGCATTCATTCCAAGCCAATCAAAACAAAAAGAAACAACTCTTGGATCAGCCAATGGGGTTTTCACATTAGAAGAAACATTAAAAACATCCTTCGAAACAGGAAATAAATTATCCAAACAAATAACAAATAAAGAAAATAAAGTTTCTGTTCCCACTGTTGTAGAAAAAAAATATTCCAATCATGATAAATTTTGGTGCGTACCATTACCAGAAGGTAAAAATTATAAAAGATTTCTCGATTTTCAAAATGATGTTGCGGTTTCTGACATCCAGCTCGCATTAAGAGAAGGCTATAGATCAATTGAACATGTTAAAAGATATACAACACTAGGAATGGCCACAGACCAAGGCAGGACAAGTAATCTTAATGGATTACAATTGGTCTCAGATATAGAAAATAAAGTTGTACCTCAAGTTGGTCATACTACTTTTAGACCACCTTATTCACCCGTTTCAATCGGAGCTATTGTAGGAAGAGAAATCGGAAAACATTCAAAACCAACAAGAAAATCACCAATGCATTATTGGCATGAAAAAAATAATGCAGTCTTTGTTGATGCAGGCGTTTGGTTGCGCCCGAGATATTACAAACGAGGAAATGAAAACTTATTTGAGGCTTCAAAAAGAGAAGCAAGAAATGTTAGACAAAACGTAGGCGTTTGCGATGTTACAACTTTAGGTAAAATTGACATCAAGGGACCTGATGCTGCCGAATTATTAAATAGGGTTTATACTAATGCTTGGCTCAAGTTACCAGTTGGTAAAGCAAGATATGGAGTAATGTTAAGAGAAGATGGGATTGTAATGGATGACGGAACAACAACAAGAATTTCAGAAAACCATTATCATATGACAACTACTACTGCTCAAGCGGCAAACGTTTTATCTCATCTAGAATATTATTTGCAATTAGTATGGCCTGAGTTGAATGTAAATGTAGTTTCAAGCACTGAGCAGTGGGCAGGTGCAGCAATAGCAGGGCCAAAGTCTAGAGATGTCTTGCAAAAATTATTTCCAGATTTAGATGTTTCAAACAAAGGATTGCCTTTCATGGGGTATATGGAAGGTAATTTATTTGGAATTAACGCAAAAATTTACAGAATTTCATTTTCTGGTGAACTCGCTTACGAGGTAAATGTAGAGTCTGACAATGGTAATTACATGTGGGAAAAAATAATGGAGATCGGAAAAGAATTTAATATTCAACCATATGGAACAGAAGCATTATCAACATTAAGAATTGAAATGGGACATGTTGCAGGATCTGAATTAGATGGGCGTACAATTCCATATGATAATTCTTTAGAAGGTCTAGTTAGCAAAAAGAAAGATTTTATCGGAAAAAGATCTTTAAGCAAAACAGCTTATATTGCTCCAGATAGACAGAAAGTAGTTGGTGTAGTCCCATTAGATAAAAAAACGAGTATCCCAGAGGGATCATATATAGTTAAAGATGCAAAAGCGAAACTTCCAAATCCTAAATTAGGTCATGTATCTGCATCATGTTGGAGTGTTGAGTATGATAATCCATTTTCTCTTGCAATAATTAAGGACGGAAAAAATATGATTGGACAAAAACTTTTTGCAATGTCCCCTTTAAAAAATAAAACAATACCTGTTGAAATAGTATCATCACATTATGTCGATCCAAAAGGAGAAAGAGTCAGATCATGAAATCTGTATCAGCTTTAAATCATATTCATAAAATAGGTCTTTTTGGAAATCATAAAAATAAAAATGAAGAAAATTTATTAAAAGTTTCAGAAATTAAAAATTTACTTATTGTTCAAATAGTTCAGTATAAAAATTCAACAGTTTCATTTGAAAATATTGATATTGATAGTTTAAAATTAAAAAATGAACCATTAAGCGTAGTTAGCAGCAATGATACAAGAATTTTATGGAACGGCCCAAAAAATTGGCTTTTAATATCAACAAAAAAAGATTTACTTAAAAATATTCTAGAAGTTTTTATAGAAACAGATTTTGCAGTGACAGACTTATCTCACTCTAGAGCTATAATTGAAATAGAAGGACAAGATACTAAGGAAGTCTTAAAAAAAGGATGTCCATTTAATTTTGATATTTTAAAAAAAAATAATTCAATAAATTCAACTTATAACGGAATAGCATTTTCAGTTGACGTGATTGACGACAATCCTAATAAAATAAGAATATTTGCTCTAAGAAGCTTTGGGGAATCATTATATCACTCTATAACAGACGCTTCTTTAGAGTTTGGCTTTAAAGCGATATAATTTATCCTTTTAAATATTAATAAATTACCCAATTTGGATAGTTTTATTATTTACTCTCTTGAGTTGAATAAAAAATACCTTTATTATTCAACTATAGGGATAAAAAAATATGGGGATTAATAAGTTATTAATTTGTATTTTAATGGGAATAATTCTTTCAGGTTGTGCCCAATCAACAGCCATGTTGGGACCAGCTATTACTCTAGCTTCATCTGGAAATGTATCACAGGCAGGATTAACTTTTTTTACTAACAAAGCTGTAGAGAAAGAAACTGGAATGGACACAGTTACATTTGTTTCAAATAAAATTGATGAACAAAATTCTAAAACTAAACTAAAACGTGAATTTAAAAATATGGTTGAAATTAATTTTTTAAAAACTAGAGAAAAACTAATTTCACAAGATAAATCTAATACATTTAATTAAAATATAATTTTTTGACTCGAGCTATAAATTTAGAGTGTAGTAGCAAGAGTGAGGGTCTTCCTTGTAGTGGGCAAAAGGTGGACATAGTTTAAACCCAAATTTAGAAAATAGGTTTCTGGCGGGTAAAAAAAATTCTCCCGCACCTGTTTCAATACTTAATTTTGAAATTTCTAATTTTTTTGCTTCCTCAATTAGATGCTCTATTATTCTTTCACCAATACCTTTTTTTCTAAACTCATCCGCAACTCTAATAGATTTAAACTCTCCATGGTTTTTTTCTAAAAATTTTAATGCACCACATCCAATAAGTTTATTATTTTCCCATAAACTCCAAAATTTTATACTTGGATCTTTTAAACCGTCTATATCTAATACATGGGTACTACCTGCTGGTGAAACTGATCGAAGTTCAATAAAATGTTTTTTTAATAAATCATTAACTTCAGAATTATCAAAATTTCCTTCTATGGATTTCATTTTAATATATTTTCTAGTGTTTCTACTTGTCCAATTTTAAAAATAATAGCATCATCACTATGATAACCATATTGATTAGAGGAATTTTTAAAACGTTTTGGTGGTTCAAATATTGGTTCTAAAGATAAAACTACAGTTCCCCAATGCATGCCTAAAACTTTTTTACTTTTTAAATCTTGTCCAATATTTAATGCCTCTTCAGGATTTGTATGATAAACCGATTTATCTTTTAGTGGAGACATAGGATAAAAATTGTATGCCCCTATATTAATAAAAGTTAAATCAATAGGACCATATTTATTTCCAAGCTCTTTATAAATATTTCCATAACCAGTATCACATGCAAAAAATATTTTTTTGCCTTTATATTCAATTAAAAAGTTTCCCCATAATGTTTTGTTTGTGTCCCACAAACTTCTTTTTGACCAATGAACTGCAGGTAAAAATGTAATTTTTAAGTCGTTTAATTTTATTTCATCGTACCAATCCATTTCATTAACATCACCAAATCCATTTCTAGAAAAATATTTTCCAAGTTTTAGTGGAGCTAAAACTTTCGATTTTTTATAAGGAAATCTTTGTATAGTCCTAGTACTAAGATGATCATAATGATTGTGTGTTAATAAAAATAAATTTATCTCAGGTAATTCCTTGAGATCAATTGCAGGATCTACATATCTTTTTGGTCCAAATATCAAAGGTCCCATATTTTTTTCGAAAACTGGATCGGTAATAATTGTTGTATTCCCAAGTTTTATCAAAAAAGTAGCATGACCTATCCAAGCAATATAATCATTATTTTTATTTTTTTTTAAATTTTCTAAAACCTTTTTTTTATCAACAACGTGATCTGGTGGAATATCCATTTTAAGTTTTTTTTTTTCTTCATTAAAAACTTTAAAACTCCAGTTAAATGAAACATTTCTTTCCGGAGAGCCTTCAGGATTTCTAAAGGTTCCATCAGATAGATGATGATAAGGTTTATTATCCATAGCTAATAAAGCATTGTTATAAACAAAAAAAATTAATAAAAAACTTAAAATTTTAGACACTAGTATTATTTTACTTTTCGATTATTGTTAAATGACCCATTTTTCTTTTTTTTTTTACGCTATTCTTCTGATAATCAAAGAAAAATTCATTATCTTTAAAAATTTTGTTTCTATAAACCAATATATCTTCACCAATCAAATTAATCATTTTAGCATTATGTAATTTTTTTGTTTCAACTTTTTCCAGTCCACACACTGCTCTTATATGATTTTCAAATTGACTAACATTATAAGCATTTATTGTAAGATGCCCTGAATTATGAACTCTTGGTGCAATTTCGTTTACAAATAAATTATCATTTTTATCGATAAAATACTCAACACACATAGTTCCGATATAATCAAGTTCTTCCGCAATATACTTTGCCCATTCCTTTGATTTATCAAGCAGCTCTTCGCTAACTTCGGCAGGTATTTTTGAATACTTTAATATTTGATCTTCATGAACATTTTCTATTGGATCATACACTTCATATTTTTGTTTTCCAAATCTTGTAATTATTACTGATATTTCCTTTTTAAGCTTAATAAATTTTTCTAATATGTAATGATTTTCAAAATTAACTTTTAAATTATCTAATTCTTCTTCATTATTAATTTTATATTGACCTTTTCCATCATAACCTAGTGTACAAGTCTTAAGTATACCCGGTATAAAATCTTGACTGGACTTTAGTTCACTTTCATTTTTGACAGAAATATAGGAGGTAGTTTTGATGTTATTTTTATTTAAAAAATCTTTTTCGCTTAGTCTATTTTGAATAATTTTATTTATAGAAGGTTTAGGGTATATTTTTTTTATATTATCTATTTTACATAAAGTGTCATAAGGAATATTTTCAAATTCAAAAGTTACAAAATCTACTTTATTAGAAAATTCTATAATTTTAAATTCATCATCATATTTACAAAAAATAAATTCATCTGCAAAAAACTGTGCTGGTGCTTGTTCATCATCAGAAATAATTACAGTTTTTATATTTAAATTTTTAGCAGCTGTAGAAAGCAAACTCCCTAATTGTCCACCGCCAATTATTCCAATAGTAGGTTTTGACATTTAATTATTTTGGTTTTTTTTTTACTGAAGCGCTTTGTTTAATTCGCCACTTATTTAGATTTTTTTTTAATTTTTCATCGCTCAAGGAAATTATAGATGTTGCTAATAATGCAGCATTAATAGCACCATCTTCTCCAATCGCAACTGTACCAACTGGGATTCCTTTGGGCATTTGTGCAATAGATAACAAGCTATCTAAACCTTTTAGTTTTTTACTTTCAATTGGAACACCAATAACTGGTATTGTTGTAAGTGAAGCAATCATTCCTGGCAAATGGGCGGAGCCTCCTGCTCCAGCGATAATTACTGAAATCTTATTTTTTTCAGCTTTTTTTGCGTAATCAAACATACGATTAGGAGTTCTATGGGCTGAAATAATTTTTGTTTCAAATTTTACTTTTAAAATTTTAAACACTTTTTGGCACAGTTTCATTGTTTTGAAATCTGATTGGCTCCCCATTACAATAGAAACTTTATGTATTTTTTTTGATTGCATAAGACTTAATAAATGAACAGTCTTTAACTTATTTCAAATTAAATTAACTTTTTCAATAAAATTAGTAATGTAAGTGAAAATAGAATAAAAATATGTTATCTAGAATTATAATGAAAATATTGGCTATTTTTATACTGTTAATTTCCACAAGTTCTTTTGCTGGTGAGTATGAGACAAATTTTAACATCGAAAAATTTAAATTTGCTCAATTAAATGGAAAAATAGTTGTCATTCATTCATGGAATAAATCTTGCAGCACATGCGCAAAACAGAAACCTATACTGGAAAAAGCAAAAAAAGACTTTAAAAACGTTATTTTTATGAATTTTGAACAAACTAAACATAAAGACATTGCACAACTATTAAAGATTGATTATTGGACAACTATTGTTGTTTATAGGGATAATAAAGAATTAGCTCGCGAAATAGGATTGTACAAAGAGAAGGACATATATAATCTTATAAAAAAAGGTATCTAATCTTAAAATTAAAAATGAATTATAAAATCGATAATTTACAATATTGTAATTGGTCTAGAGAAATTTTTGAAATTAATAGAGAAGCAGAATTAGATGCTGTTCATGTTACTATAGTTTACCATGAAGATTATGATGAATTATTAAAAAGAGTAGATGAATGGAATATACATTTTAAAGATAATTCCGATTTAATTTTTCATGGTAAAAGCTATAAAGATATTGAAAAAGCTAAAGAGCAAAAAAAAACAGCTATATTTTTTGGTTTTCAAAACTGCTCGCCAATTGAAGACGACATAAACTTAATTGAAAAAGTACATGATCTGGGATGTAAATTTATGCAGCTTACTTATAACAATCAATCTCTTCTAGCTACAGGATGTTATGAAAAAATTGATAGTGGAGTTACTAATTTTGGGAAAGAAGTAATTAAGGAAATGAATAGAGTTGGAATTGTAATTGACATGTCGCATTCTGCAGAAAAAAGTACATTTGATGCAATAGAGATAAGTGAAAAACCAATTGCAATAACTCATGCCAATCCATTATTTTGGCATAAAGCAATAAGAAATAAATCTAATGATTTATTAAAAACTTTAGCAAAAAGTGGAGGAATGATTGGGCTTTCATTGTATCCCCATCATCTTAAAGATGGAACAAATTGTAACTTAGAAAACTTTTGTGAAATGACAGCAAAAACCGCTGAATTAATAGGTGCAAAAAATATAGGCATAGGTTCAGATTTGTGTTTAAAGCAACCAGATGCAGTTGTTGAATGGATGAGAAATGGAACATGGACAAAATCAAAAAATTATGGTGAAGGATCAAAAAATAAACCTGGTTTCCCAAAACAACCAGTTTGGTTTGAAGATGCAAGAGGATTTAAAAATTTAGAAAATGGTTTAAAAAAAACTGGATTTAACCAAGAAGAAGTGCAAGGAATTTTAGGAAACAATTGGTATAATTTTTATAAAAATATTTAAAAATGCAAGTAGAATTAAGAGACCCAAAAGTTATTATGAAATTATCAAGACTTGGATCTTTTCATCAATCAAAATTATCATTTTTAAGATCATTTTTAAAAGAATTTAAAGATTGGGAATATAATAGAAATCTTTTTGATTTAGACGAAAATGGATATGGAAGAGCAGTTTATTCATTTTCAAAAAAAAATAGAAACTATTCGTTAGTTTGCTTTGGAAATAAAATAAGTGATGAAGAAAGATCAGATAGAGTAATAGCAACAAAATGGGATGCAGCTTTTGTTCTATACGATGGCATTCCTTCAAAAAAAGACATTGAAAGATTAGAACTAAACGTTCCAAAACAAGAAGTTGGTAGACTATCGTACAAGGAATTAACACTTTCAAGAGCAAATAAATCAGTTAGAGTTTTTGAACATGTTGTGGATAGCCTTTCAAACGGTAGACAGCCTGACAAAGAATTTTTATCAAAAGTTGGTTATTTATATAGAACAACAGCAGTTTATGGATCAGGAAAATTTGGTTTAGCTGATAGATTTAGAATAAAAAATAGGGAGGAAATTTGTGGACCATTCAGATTGGAAATGATGTTAGTTTATTTAGTTAGACAATTTACTTTTGATCAAGTTAACCATATTGCAAATCATAGAAATCCAAAAAATTTTGTTAAATTAGATGAAGAAATTTGTAGAAATTTAGGAATTGGAAATTCCACAGGCCTAGGAATGGCACCTTTTATTGTAAATCATCCAACACTTTTAAATAACTGGATACTTGCAAGGGAGAAAGCTTTAAAAAAAGTTAGAGAGGTAAAAAATGTACAAAAAGATGATTTTGATATTTTTATTCAATGTTTAAAAAAATCAATAAGAAATGTAACTTCTTGGAATACTGACAGTGAATTTCAAAAAAATAAAATAAAACAACTAATAATAGACTTAAATAAATTGTTAGTTTTTATTGATTCTTTTAGTTATCAAGATGAATTTAGTTTTAACAGACTATATTTATGGGTAGAGGAAAATCTAGATTTAGAATGCTCTGAGTATATAGTTTCTATGATGTTAGAACCATATGATTCTATTATAAATCCGTTAGTTCATGAAATGAGCTCTGAAGAAGAAAAATTTTTTAACATTCCTGGAGACAGAACTGTATTAGATCTAAGAAATATATTAGAACAAAAATATGCAGATATTATAAAAATAGATTTTAGTAAAAAAGAAAGCAATGATAACTTTTGGTTTATTTCAAGAAATAAAGAGGAACCAAGACTGGCAAAAAGATACATTGAACAAGGATCTGATCTAGAACAACCTTTAGCTATAGCAAGAGATATAAAAAATTTATATGAAAGAATATCAAACCAAAAAAATAGTTTAAACATTGGCAGATTTTTAATAGAAAACAACGATCTTAGACACGTGGTTAGAAGAGCATTTATATCAGAAAAATTTCCTTACTCAGAGATTCAAGATAATACCATAGGATCTGATTTGATGCCAATAGACATGTTAAGACTAAAATTATCATTCTTTGGGGCAGTTAAGTTTGATCCAAAATCAGACAAGTGGCTAAGAATATCTATGTTTCAAGGAGCACCGTTGCCTAATGAATTAAAAAAATTTAATGATTATTGGGTTTATAATTCTTTAAATTAATGAAAACTTTAAGCGAAATAGACACTACTTCAAAAAGAGCAGCCAGAGGAGCAGGTTTTTCATGGGGTATTGCTGAAGAAGTGGGCAAAAATATGAGATTAATTGAATTGTTTGGTTTACCAGGCGTGAAAAATTTAAATAAATTCTTAAAAGGTTATAAAGAAAAAGAGTTCAAAAAAGTAACATTAATCTCTGATACGAATAATGCGCACAAAGTACCCTTTTGCCCAATTATTTTAGGAACTAACTTTATTGATCAGATAAATTTGTTAGATCAAAAAATAAATATTCAAATATCTAATGTTGCTTTTCCAATATTATTTTTACCTTTTGTTAGTAGGGCATCTGAAATAATAGGTAAAAGAATTTTTTTAAAAATTGATGAAAAAGAGTTTTTATTAAACCTTAACCAATCAATTTACTCAAATTATTTAAAAAATGAAATTTTGGAAATTTGCAATACAGTAAATATTAGCTTTATAGAAAATAATAACTCATTTAATGAAAATGAATGGAAAGAGCTTTATAAATTATCCGAAGAAACTTTTGTCGAAGAAACTGATTCATTAAAAATAGGTGCGGCAGGAGCAGGATTAACTGATAATGATTGAAGATATCAATAAAAATAAAATAATAGAAAATGAATTGGACGATATTTGTGAAGAGTGTAAAAAAAAAGATAATAGCGTAACTGAAAATTTAATTCTTACAGGATATAAATTATGCAAGTCTTGTAGAATATCAAAAACTTTATTTCCAATTTAACTTATATTGCTTATAGGCAAAGCATCCATTCTGCTCATTACAAATGAGATAGATAAAAATGCAATAATTAAAAAAGATAAAAAAACAATTCCAAATGCTTTAAAGCTAGATTTTATATTAAGGACGTGTTTTGTGGCAATTATTAGCGATGCAAAAATCCAAAATTGAGTTAAAAATATTATAGGAATTACAAATTCAGGCATAACAGCGAAAAACCTTAATAAACCTGGAGCATGAGCATATCCTACAGCTACAAGTATTTTTTTAAAATTTACTTTTGTTTCTTTATCAGAAAATAGTTTAACCCCAATTACATAAATAAAAATCGCCCAAATCAACCATGTTATAATTGCAGTTAAACCCGAAATACCTATTGATGTTTTAACTATCGAATTTGCAGCGACAGCACCAGCAACTCCATCTAAAATCATTATTAAACCAGCAAAATATATTCCTGCTTCACCAAAAAATTTATTATTATTGTATAAATTTTTATCAAGTTTTATTGAACTAAATATAATAGTTAAAAATTGCGCAAACATATCTTAAGTTGAATATAGGGGAAATTAATCATTTCCCCTATTAAAAAATTATTAACCTTTAACTACTTCTCTCGTATTAGCGTTAAAAGATTCTTTAAATGGAATATCAACTACAACTGCATCAACAGGTGTTCCGGGTGTTTCTGAATATTTGGCAGGTAAATGAACTTTATATTTAGTGCCTACCTTACCTTTTGGAAAACCATTGGCATTTAGAGTTCCATCAAATGGGACATATCCCATTGCAATGTTTTGTTTCTTTTCTGGGTGATACCAAGGTGATGTAATAAATCCAACTGGATCTCCACCATCCGCATTTGATATTAACCAAAAATCTGGCGCATATTCTTCAATAGGTTTACCTCCTAATTCAAGTCCAACCAATTGAAGCTTATAAGGTTTTTTTCCTGCTTTAATTTCAGCACCCATTTTTTCTAAAGCAGCTTTACCAACATAATCAGTTTTTTTATTCCATTCACCTTTTCCTGATAATGAAACTTGATAACCAAGATTGCACTGAAAAGGATTATGTTGTTGATCCATGTCTTGTCCCCATGAAAGAATTCCTGCTTGTATTCTTCTATGGTGAGCTGGAGCAATAACCATTAAATTATGTTTTTTTCCTGCATCAAGAACAGCATTCCACATATCATCAGCATACAATGTTGCATTTCTTAAATATATTTCATACCCCGCCTCCCCTGAGAAACCAGATTGTGAAATAACACAACTTCTTCCAGCAACTTCAACTTCAGCTAAACCATAGAAAGGCATGTCGTCTAGATCAACTTGATCACCGAGTAAATCTTTCATCAAAGCCTTTGATTTTGGACCTTGGATTTGTACTGGACAAGCGTCAATTTCCTCAACAGTACAATTAAATCTTCCATCATGGTTAACACCCTGAAGATACATTCCAATATCAGAATCTGATAATGAAAACCAAAATTCATCTTTTGAAATTCTAAGAAGAATTGGATCGTTTAAAACTCCACCGTAAGCATTACATAAAATTACATATCTTGCTCTCATAGGAGAAATTTTTGTTGCATCTCTTGTAATTACATAATCTGTAAATTTTTCTGCATCAGGACCTTTAACTCTAATTTGTCTTTCAACTGCAACATTCCACATTGTTACATGATTAACAATTGCATCATACTCTACCATCGCTCCACCATCTTCAGGTTTTACATAACCTCTTGGATGGTAAATACGATTATAAACGGTTGCTCTCCAACAACCTGCCTGCATAGATAAATGCCAGTAAGGTGACTTTCTTACTCTTGTCGAAATTAACATTTCAACTTTAGTAGGACCACTTTGTCTTAAATTATATGGAACTTCTCGATCAGATTGATCAACTGAAGTTACATGTTTTAGTTTTGTATAGTCAAATTCATTAGACATATTTGTTCTCCATCAACCACTTGTTAGTTTCCTTCAAGCCGCCGAATGTATAAATGTGGAAGAAATCAGTATGCGATTTAACTTTCCCAATTAAGTCATTTGGGTCTTTAGGTTTCAATAAATCTAACGCCTTACTAAAATTAGATTTAAGAAAATTTATGGAATTTTTTGCACCTACAATATTAGCAAACTTAATTAAGCTAGTTATTTTTAGTGGCCCAGTAATTCCGACATGAACTGGTACTGTTTGTTTAGAAATAAAGTCTACAATTAATTGAGGATCTAATAACCATTGAGTCACTATATAGTCCGCATAAGGCTTTTTATCTTTCATAGCTTCTTCTAACTTTGAATCGGATATATCAGGACTACCCTCTGGATGTCCAGCGATTCCTATCTTCATTTTTTCAAAATATCCTGTCTCTAAAAGTTGAATCGAGCTATCGAATTTTCCTATGGGATCTCTGCTGCCCCCTATAACTAAAGCTTGCTTTACACCCTCATTTTTACATCTATTTATAAAATCTTTTAGCTGTTCTTCATTTTCTATAGATCTAGCAGGAAAATGAGGTATTGGATTAAAGCCTTTTTTGACTAGTTTAGCAGCTTGTTCTGAGGTTTCTTTATAGTCACCGCCAGGTAGCATAGTTACATATACATCCTTTAATGCTGGCAAAGTATCTAAGTCAGTTTTAGGCCCAATTTCTAAAGAAAAATTCATTCAGGGATATTTATTTATTTTAAAAAGACTGTCTATAAAAATCGAAGAGACAAATTGGTCAGGTTATCTTTTTATTCCTCTATGCTTTTGTATTCTTCGACCATATTCTTGAGCAGCCCTATCAAAAATTATCGCTAGAGCAACAATTGCTAAACCGTTAAACAATCCTAGAGCCAAATATTGGTTTAAAACTGCTCTTAAAATAGGCACTCCTAAACCTTTTACTCCAATCATAGAAGCAATAACAACCATTGCTAATGCCATCATAATTGTTTGGTTAACACCAGCAAATACAGTTGGAAGAGCTAAAGGTATTTGTACAGTTCTTAATTTTTGTAGTTTTGTAGCTCCAAAAGCTTCGCTTGCTTCTATTGTCTCTTTATCTACTTCTCTTATACCTAAGTTTGTTAGCCTTATTATAGGCGGAACTGCATATATACAAATAGCTATTAACCCAGGAACTTTACCAATACCAAGCAACATAAGTATTGGAATTAAATAAACAAAACTTGGAATTGTTTGCATCATATCTAAAACTGGCAATATTGTTCTTTCAGCCCTGTTAGAACGTGCCATTATCACACCCATAGGTATTCCAATAGTCATACATATAATTACACATACAGTTATGATTGCAACTGTAGCCATGCAATCTTTCCACATACCAAAGTAACCTATTAAAAAGAAAGATATTGCTGCACCTAAAACAAGTTTCCAACTTTTTGATGCAATCCAAGCCAAACCACAAATTATACCTATGATTATTGGCCATGGAGAATTCATCATCAATTTTTCTAACCAGACTAAAAAGTATAATAATGGATCAAAAAATGATTCTATACCATCACCATATGCTCTTGAAAAATCTCTAAAAGCGAAATCGATACCTTTTCTAAATTCAGCAAGCGCCGAACGCTCCATAACAGGAAACTTAGTAAAAAATTCCATTAAATTCCTAAAAAATTAACGAGCCTATTTTTTATAGGCTCGTTAAATAATTTATATATTAAAGACCAGCTTTGATTTTTTTCTTAGCTGATGAAGATACCCATTTACCCCACAAGTCTTCATGCTTTTTCAAAAACTCAACTGCTGCATCTGAACCCTTCGCTTGATTGTCTGCCATGTATACAAGCATTCCGTTCATAATATCACCAGGATAAGTACGTTTTTCAACATATGCTACAGCTTCTTTTCCACCATTGTCTACGAAGCTTTTAGTAATAAGTGAATTTACTTCTGACTTTGTCCAAGCAGTTTGTTTTGGATTTGCACACTCACCAGCCGGTTTCATTATGCAATTGTCCCAGTTATCTCTTCCAGCAAAATCTACACCAAAAGGAACTGGAATTAATCCATATTTTCCAACCATTGAAGTTGGGTTCCAGTAATAACCAAACCATGGTTTTCCTGAGTCTGATGCTTTTGAAATTGTTCCATCTAGACCTGCAGCAGAACCTGGATCAATTAAATTCCAACCTTTTTTCTCCATTTCGTAAGCTACAAATAAATTTGCATTTGCTAACTGACATCCCCATCCAGCAGGACAACCTACAAAAGCTCCTCTAGAAGGATCTTCTTTATCTGGAAACCATTCAGGATGCTCAAGTATTTCAAGAGCTGTCATTCCTTTTATCTGAGGATACTTCTCAACAGTTCCAGGAGTTATCCACCAACCTTCTCCAAGTCCAGTAATCGGAGCTTTGTTTGCTACGAATATTCTTTTTTCACTTACTGCTACTTTTAAAGGTTCATAAACAGCATTTGCCCATTGTTCAGGGTTCATGTCTGGTGTTCCTTTATCATTCATTGAAGTAAAAGTTGGCATAGTTGCACCAGGCACTAATTCAACCTCACAACCATATCCTTTTTCTAAAATGATCTTATCTACGTTAGCCATCAATTCAGCTGACGCCCAG
>CACFUH010000007.1 GCA_902569415.1 uncultured Pelagibacteraceae bacterium | reverse complement strand
TAGCAGCTTCTAAAGTTTTTTTAGGATCTCTCCATAATATTGTTGCGCAGCCTTCCGGGGAGATCACTGAATAAATTGCATTTTCTAGCATTAAAACTTTATTTGAGGAAGCGAGGGCAATTGCTCCACCTGATCCTCCTTCTCCAATTATAATTGAAATTGTTGGTACTGTTAGTTCCATGCAACATTCAATTGACTTTGCAATAGCTTCAGCTTGACCTCTTTCCTCTGCTCCTACCCCAGGATATGCACCTGGAGTATCAATAAACGATATTACTGGAATTCTAAATTTATCTGCAAGTTTCATTAATCTTATTGATTTTCTATATCCTTCTGGTCTCATCATTCCAAAATTTCTTTCTATTCGTGTTTCTAAATCTTCTCCTTTTTCTTGTCCTATTATTAAAACTGATTTATTTTCAAATTTTGCAAATCCACTTATTACTGATTTATCTTCTCCATAAAATCTGTCTCCAGATAAAGCGATAAAATCATTAAAAAGATTATCAATAAAATATTTTGCTTTTGGCCTGTCCTCGTGTCTTGCTACTAGTGTAGTCTGCCATGGATCTAAATTTGAATAAATATTTTTTAGTCTTGTTTCTATATCATTCTGAATTTGAGAAATTTTTACAGTATCAACCTCCGATAATCCTTCTTGATTATATGGGTCTTTAAGTTTATCTAACTCTATTTCTAAATTTTTAATTTCAGACTCAAAATTTAAATAATTTTTCATATTTTTCTTATAATGTTTATAAATTAAAAAGGGGCAAGAAAATGGTAAATTTTTAAATTATCAATTATAAATTGACTATTTTAGGACCAAAAAGTTATATTAAATGTTAAAAGTAATTATATAAAATAATAAAAATGCAAGAAAAATACAATAAAATTGAAAATTTATCAGTTTCAGAGAATTTAGCAAATTTTATAGATAAAGAGTTATTACCGGGAACTAAAATAAATAAAAAAAAATTCTGGAAAGGTTTTGATAAATATGTTCATGAACTTGCGCCTATAAATAGAGAATTGTTACAAAAAAGAGAGAGAATGCAAAAAGCAATTGATGCATTCCATATAGATAACAAAAATTATAGTATTAATAAAAAAAAATATACTAAATTTTTAAAAAAAATTGGTTACTTAAAAAAAGCTGGACCAAATTTTAAAATTAAAACTAAAAATATAGATACGGAAATATCAAGTATTTGTGGTCCACAATTAGTTTGTCCAGTTTCAAATTCAAGATTTTTATTAAATGCAGCTAACGCAAGATGGGTAAGTTTATATGATAGCTTATATGGAACAGATATAATCCCTGAAACCTATGGAGCAGTAAAAGGTAAGACGTACAATCCAATAAGAGGAAAAAAAGTAATTGAATATGCTCGTAAACTTTTAGATAAGTATGTGCCTTTAAAAAATAAAAGTTGGAAAGATCTTACAAAAATTCCAGAAATTATAAATAATAAAATAAATCTAAAACTTAAAAATCCCCTACAATTTGTTGGCTATAAAAAAAAATCAAATAAACTTTCTTCAATTTTATTTATTAATAATAATCTTCACATTGATATTTTGTTTGATCAAGATGGAAAAATGGAAATTAACAATCCTGATGGAAACCAAGATAAAATTAAAATACACGATATTATATTAGAGTCTGCAATATCTACTATATGTGATCATGAAGATAGTGTGGCTGCAGTAGATGCAGAAGATAAGGTTTTGGGTTACAAAAATTGGCTCGGTTTAATGAAAGGAAATTTAAGAGTAGAGTTTACAAAAAATAGTAAAAAAATTGTTAGAAAATTAAACCAAGATAGAAGCTATATTTCTACAAAAGGAAAAAAATTAAAGTTACATGGCAGATCTTTGCTCTTAAATAGAAATGTTGGTCATCTCATGACCAGTCCATCTATTCTTTTAAAAGATGGATCTGAATGTCCAGAAGGAATTCTTGATGCATTTATTACCTCTCTTGCATGTTTGCATGATTTTAATAAAAAACAAAATTCTAGAGTTAATTCTATATACATAGTTAAGCCTAAAATGCATGGCCCTGAAGAGTGTAGTTTTACTAATTTAATTTTTGAAAAAGTTGAAAAAGTTTTAAATTTAAAAAAAAATCAAATTCTTTGTGGAATTATGGATGAAGAAAGAAGAACTTCGATAAATTTAAAAGAATGTATAAGAGTATTAAAAAATAGAGTTTTTTTTATTAACACCGGTTTTTTAGATAGAACTGGAGATGAAATCCATACATCAATGGAAGTTGGTCCAATGATTAAAAAAAGTGAAATGAAAGCATCAAAATGGATTCTTGCCTATGAAAACAACAATGTAGATATTGGTCTAGCTTGTGGTTTTTCTGGAAAATGCCAGATAGGCAAAGGTATGTATGCTGCGCCTGATTTAATGAGTGATATGATGAAACAAAAAGTAGCACATCCTTTATCAGGAGCTAATTGTGCTTGGGTACCTTCTCCTACTGCTGCATCATTGCATGCTCTCCATTACCATGAAATAAATGTATTTTTAAAGCAAAAGGAAATATCGAAAAGAAAACCTGCAATGCTTTCTGATCTTTTAACAATCCCAGTATCAAAAAACCATGATTGGTCTATTGATGAAGTTACTAAAGAATTAAAAAATAATTCACAAGGCATTTTGGGTTATGTAGTTAGATGGATAGATCAGTCTGTTGGCTGTTCAAAGGTACCTGATATTAACGGGGTCGGATTAATGGAAGATAGAGCAACTTGTAGAATTAGTAGTCAACACATCGCTAACTGGCTTCATCATGGAGTTTGTAGTAAGAAACACGTCTTAGAAATTATGAAAAAAATGGCTAAAGTCGTAGATAGTCAAAACCTAAAAGATCTAAGTATGAAAGGGCATTCTCCTTATGAACCAATGTCATTAAACTTTGAAAAATCGACAGCTTTTAAAACTGCTTGTGAGCTTGTATTCCATGGAAAGACTCAACCCTCTGGTTACACCGAGCCAATACTTCATCTTAACAGGTTAATTAAAAAAAATTAATTTTCTACTTCTTAAAACTTTGTCTATTTTTAAAAGCTGATATTAAAGTACCATCATCTAAATTCTCAATTTCACCACCAACTGGTAATCCTTGTGCAAGTTTTGATATTTTCACTTTAGTATTTTTTAAGCTATCTTGAATATAAAATGCAGTTGTTTGGCCTTCTACAGTTGCGCTGGTTGCTAAAATTACTTCTTCAATATTATCCTTTTTTACTCTCTCTACTAAAGAATTAATTAACAAATCTTCTTTTTTTTGATTGTTGGAAGATGCAATTGTTCCTCCAAGAATGTGAAAATAACCTTGGTAAACACTTGATGTTTCTATGCTCCACTGATCAGCTATATTTTCTACAACACAAATTTTATTAAATTTATTTTTATTATTTTCACAATTATTACATCCGTTTGAATTAGATTTTAAAGATCCACAAATTTTACATCTAAATACATTTTTATAAACTTCTGCAAGAGTCTTTGCCATAGGTTTAATTAGTTCTTCTCTATTATTAATTAATTTTAAAACTATTCTTTTTGCCGATTTAGGTCCTAATCCAGGAAGCCTGGAAATTAATTTAATTAATTCATCAATTTCAGATATATCTTGCATTTAAACTACAATGGCCACTTGAAGCCTGGTATTCCAAATCCACCTGTTGCTTTAGAAATTTCATCTGAGGTCTTAGATTTTAATTGTGATTTGGCGTTATTGTGAGCTGCTTTAATTAAATCTTCAATTATTGTCTTGTCCTCTCTTAATATCTCTGGCGATATATCTAAATTTATAATTTCACTTTCACCATTGAGAGTTAGTTTTACGGAGTCTCCTCCAGAAATTCCGGTTACGCTAATATTCTTTATTTTCTCTTGGCTTTCTTTCATTTTAATTTCAAGCTCTTTGGCTTTATCTAAAATTTTACTAAAATCAGTCATTATCCCTGTCTGTTAATTGTACATCGATTAACTCAGCATCAGAAAAAGTTTCTATAATTTTTTTGTATATTTTTTCTTTTTTTATACTTTCAATATTTCTGGATTTTTTTAGATCTTTTTTTTGTTTTGTTGATAGATCTCCAACCTCTTTTGAAAAAGCGATAATCCATCTATGACCTGTCCAGTCATTTAATTTAAAAGACAATTCTTTAACAAAATCTTTATCTAAATTTTCATTAAACGATATTTCGATTTTTTTATTGTGAAAACTTACTAAGCTCACATTCGTTTCAAGTTCATACTTCAACTTAAGTTCCTTTTTTATATTACATAAATTAATTAATTCTTCAAAATTATTTATCTCAATTTTATCTAATTTAGCTTCAACCTTTGTCTCGGGTTTATCAATTTGTTCTTGGGAAAAGTTTTTTATTTGACTTATAGTTTTTTTTTTAAAATCATCTTTTTCTTGATCCTCATTAAACTTAATTTCCTCTGATTTGACTAAATTTTCTGAGTTTTTATCAAAGTTTAAATTTATATTTTTCACATCATCATAAATTCTTTCATCTTTAAGATATAAAAGCCTGATCAAAAACATTTCCATAGATAAATTTTGATTTGAAACAATATCAATTTCTCCCAATGTTTTAATTGTAAACTGCCAAAATAATAATAAAACTTCTGGATTTATTTGTTCTGATAGAGCTTTAATTTCATCAAATTCCTCATTATTTAATGAAAAATTATTTCCATCTAATTTAATAGATGAAATATTTTTGAAGTAATACAATATTTCTAAAAAATCATTTAAGAATATTTTTGGCTCAACTCCTTGTGAATAAATAGATCTATAAATATTAATTACTTCTTTTTCATCTCCCTTCAAAATAAATTTAAATAATTTTATAAGATAGCTTTTATCAAAATATCCAAATATTTTTTGCGCTTGTTTCAAGTCAAGTTCTGATTTTTCATTTTGACTTAGCATTGCTCTATCTAATAGTGAAAGAGCATCTCTTACAGATCCTTCTGATATTTTTACAATTAATTTAAGTGCATCGTCATTTATTTTTCCATTTTCTTTACTTTTTACTTGCTTAATAAATTTAAATAAATCTTCTGAATTGATTCTTGATAGATCAAATCTTTGACATCGTGAAATAACAGTAACTGGAATTTTTTTTATTTCTGTTGTAGCAAAAATAAACTTCAAGTATTCAGGTGGTTCTTCTAAAGTTTTTAGTAATGCATTAAATGCTTGTTTACTTAACATATGCACTTCATCAATTATAAATATTTTATACTTTGCGCTTGTTGGGCCATATCTGGAAAATTCAATTAAATCTCTTACATCGTCAACTCCAGTTTTACTTGCTGCGTCCATTTCTAAAACATCTATATGATTTGAGTTTGCTATAGCCTCACAATGGCAATTTTCACACGAGTCTTGTTTGTTAATATTGTCTATTCCATTTTTACAATTTAATGACTTGGCAACAATCCTTGCGATAGTTGTTTTTCCTACACCTCTAATTCCAGTAAATAAATATGCATTAGCTGATCTATTATGTTTAATTGAGTTGTAGATAGTTTCAGCTACAACTTCTTGTCCAATTAAATCTTTAAAAGTTGATGGACGATACTTTAATGCCAACACTTTTGAATTTTTATTCATAGTCAAAATATTTAGGAGACTAGAACCTGAGAAACTGTCTTTACGATTGCTTCCGTTAGGACCTGGTCGGGTTCAAGCAGCACCCACCTCTAGCCTCCAAAATGTATTATAACAGTAAAGATTCTTATTCCACAAGAAAAGTAATAAATTATTTATCTCTATATTTGTCAGCTTCAAAAACACCCAGTACGTGCATATCATCACAGTGAAGCCCCAGTTCTTCTAATGAATTTTTTACTTTCTTTTCCTCAATATGCCCATCAAGTTCACATAAAAAAAAATAAGATGAAAAAGAATTTTTTTCAGCAAAACTTTGTAATTTAGTTAGATTTACTCCATTTAGAGTAAAACTGCCTAATGCGCTATAAAGAGCACCTGCCTTGCTTTTTAGTTTAAATAATAAAGAAGTTATATATTTTTTTTTTTGAAATTCAGGTTGAAATATATCTTTTTGCATAATTAAAAATCTTGTCACATTTTCTTTTTCATCTTGAATATTTGAAGCTAATATTTCTAAATTATATATATTTGCACTAAGCTTTGAGGATATCGCTCCCTTTGATTTATCTTTATCTTGAGAAATAAATTTTGCAGATCCTGCTGTATCTGCTCTAACATTTTCATTTAATTTATTTTTTTTAATAAATATTGAAGATTGACTTAAAGCTTGAGCGTGAGAATAAATTTCTTTTATATCACTTATTTTTGAACCAGGGATTCCCAAAAGATTATGATTGATTGGAAAAAAATGTTCAGCAAAAATATTTAATCTATATTTAAAAATTAAATATTCTACTCCTATATTTCCTGTTGTTTTATTTGACTCGGGTATAATTGCTTTTACAGAACTGTCATTATTAGCTTTTTCAAAACATTCATCAAAAGTTTTGCATGGAATAGTTTCACAATTAGGATACTTTTCTTTTGCGCAACTTTCACTATAACTTCCAGCAATACCTTGGTAAGCAATTTTCATTTCAGGAGTTATATTCTAATTTTTTTTTTAAAGCCAGATAATCTTCCATAGTATCTATGCCAATTGGGCAAAATTTTGCTAATGCTACATTTATTCTTATTTCATTTTCCATTGCTCTGAGTTGTTCTAATCTATTTTTAATCTCATTTTTTGTTTGTTTTAATGAAATTAATTTTTTCAAAATATAAGGCTTGTAAGCATAAATTCCTAAATGGTGATAAATATTTGAATTAAAATTATCTACTTTCCTTTTAAAATCTATTGCAACTGGAAAATTTTTATCATTAATTTTATTATCTGTAATTACTTTGACAATATTTTCATTACTTAAGTTAGATTTATTTTGAATTTCTGCTGCTAACGTTCCTATTTCTGGCTTATTAACTTGAATTAATTTATTTAAGTGTTTTAAATCATTTATATCTATGTTTGGCTCATCTCCTTGAAGGTTAATTATATATTCTATATCTTTTAAATTTAACTTTTCAAAACACTCAAAAATCCTATCGGATCCTGTTTTGTGTTTATTGCTTGTAATAATTGCTTTTCCACCATTTAAATTAACATCATCTAAAATCTCTTTGTCTTCAGTGGCAACAAATACTTCTCCTATTTCGGCATCTTGAGCTTTTTTTACAACATGAGAAATAATTGAAATTCCATTAATTTTTAAAAGAGGTTTTCGAGGCAATCTAGTAGCTGAAAGCCTTGATGGTATTAGAATTACTGTTTTAAACATTATATTTATTGATAATTTATGCGTCTAAGGGACGCAAATTGTATAATTAAATATTTAAGCTTTTTATTTTTTAACATGTTATATGAAATATAATAAATATTTTAAATGAATTCTTTTGAAATAAATAAGGTTATTGCTGCAATTCTAGTAACAATATTAGTAGTTTTTGGTATTGGAAAAATATCAGATATAATTTTTGATAAAGGTAAAGAAAGCATTGTAGCTTATAAAGTTGAAGCCCCTGAAGGTGAAGCAGTGCAAGCAAGCTCTGAAGCATCTGTAGATATGTCTGCTTTGTTAGCAATGGGAGATATTGCGCACGGTGAGAAAGTCTATAAGAAGTGCAAGGCATGCCATAGCATTAAACAAGGAGGAGGCAACAAGATAGGACCAGCTCTCTGGAATGTAATCTTTAGACCAATTGGATCAATAACGGATTATAAATATTCAAAAGCTTTATCATCTTATGGTAAAGAATGGACTTGGGAAGAAATGAATGGCTTTTTAATTAAACCATCAAAATGGATACCTAATAACAAAATGGGGTTTGCCGGTCTTAAATCTGAAAAAGATAGGGCATCCGTAATTTTGTATTTAAATCAAAATAGTGACGATCCTAAACCATTACCTTAATTTATTAAAACAATACAATAAAATACTTTTTTGAACATGCACTCTATTAAGGGCTTGTTGCCATACTCTTGATTGCTTTCCCAAAAAAACATCTTCTGAAACTTCATTTCCTCTTGGTAGACAGTGCAGGAAGATACTCTGAGGTCGAGTTACTTTCATTAAACTCGGAGTTATTCTATAATTTTTAAAATCTTTAATTTTTTTCAACTTATTAACTTTATCATTTAAAGAAACTACTTTATCAGAAAATACTACATCAGCATTTTTTGCTGCTTTTTTTGGATCATTAAAAATATTAATATTTCTTTTATTTTTTTTAACCCAATCCATAACAAACTTTGGAGGTCTATAATTTTTTGGACATCCTACATTTAAATTAAATTTTAATTTTACTGAGGTAGCTATTAAACTATTTAAAACATTATTGCAGTCTCCAATCCAACAAATATTTAATTTTGATATAGGTTTTTTTTTAATTTCTTCTACTGTAAATATATCTGAGAGTACCTGACATGGATGAGAGCTTGGGCTTAATAAATTTATGATAGGAATAGTTAAATTTTTACTAAAATCTTCAATTTTTTTATCACTACCTGTTCTAAGCATAAAGCCGTCACCATACGTTGATAAAATTTTAGCTGTATCAGCTAAAGTTTCTCCTCCTTTTCCTAAGTGCAATTCATTTGCTTTGATAGTTATTGATCCGCCACCTAATTGAGCTATTGAAAGGTGAAAACTCAGACGAGTTCTTGAACTTGGTTTTTCATACATTTGAATTATCAATTTTCCTTTTAATGGTTTATCTTTATCAAGATCAAGTGTGCTTAATTTTTTTCTTTTCTTCTTTCTTTTTTTTGCATCATTCAAGATTCTTCTTAAATCTTTAGTGGTCATATCTTTGAGATTAATAAAGTTTTTCATGATTATTTATATTCTCTGCAAACTTTCTCTATTATCTTTAAAGCTAAATCAATTTCATTTTTTTTAACATTTAAAGGTGGTAAAATTCTTATTACGTTTTCTGAGGCCCTGATTGTTAATAAATAATTTTTTTCTAAAGATCTAATAAACTTAGATTGATCAAAATGTAATTGCATTCCAATTAATAAACCTTTGCCTCTAATTTCTTTAAAAATATTTGGATAATCTTTTTTAAGTTTGTTTAATTTTATATGAAAATATTTTGATATTTTTCTTACGTTTTTAAGAAATCCTTTTTTAAAAATTTGATCTAAAACAGCATTTCCTACATTCATTGCTAATGGATTTCCTCCAAAAGTTGAACCATGGCTTCCTGGGCTCATTGCTTTTGCAACTTTTTTCGTCATCAAAACTGCACCTAATGGAAAACCTCCGCCTATCCCCTTGGCTATAGGAACAATATCTGGCTTTACTTTCGATTTTTCAAATGCAAAAAAATCTCCTGATCTGCCTATTCCACATTGAACCTCATCTAAAATTAATAATATTTTTTTTTCATTACAAATTTTTCTTAAATACTTGAGACACTTGTCAGGTATAGACTTAATGCCTCCCTCACCCATTATAGTCTCTACCATTATTGCTGCAGTATTCTTCTTAATTTTCCTTTTAATATTTGGAAATCTTGGCTTAGATTTTTTAAATTCAATATGATCAAATCCTGGAACCTTAGGTCCAAATCCTTCGGTCATTTTTTTTGATCCACTTGCAAAAATTGCTGCAATAGTTCTTCCATGAAATGAATTTTTAATACATAAAATTCTATTTTTGTTGGGTTTTCCTTTCGAATAGAAATATCTTCTTGCAACTTTTATAGCTGCTTCAGTTGCTTCAGTTCCAGAATTTTGAAAAAAAATAAAATCTGCAAAAGTTTTTTGTGTTAGTCTTTTAGCAAGTTTTTCACCCTCTGGGATTATAAATGCATTTGATACATGCCAAACTTTTTTTGCTTGTTTATTAATAGCTTTAATTAAGTATGGATTTGAATGTCCTAAAGAATTAACTGCAATTCCTTGGACAAAATCTAGGTATTTTTTACCATTGGTAGCATATAGAAAGCTTCCTTTTCCACTTTTAAATGCAATTTTTCTTCTATTATAATTTTTTGCAAGAGAGCTCATTTTAATTTTTTATTATGATTTAATTTTATAACCTTTTTTATAAAGTAAAAATGCTATAACCCAAGTTAATATTGAAAGAAAAACTAAATAAAAAATTCCAAATTTAATTGATCCGTCCATGCTGCCGATAAAAGAGTATCTAAACCCATCAATCATATGAAAAAAAGGATTGTAGTGACTTAAAGTATATAGAGAGCTTGGTAATTTCTCTACTGAATAAAATGTTCCAGATAAAAAAGACAAAGGAACAATAATAAAATTGGTAACAGTTGACATGTGATCAAATTTATCAGCCCAAAGACCTGCAATAAAACCAGCTGCACCCATAATAAAAGAACTTAAAAATAAATATGTGAAAAATAGTAAGAAATTATTTATTTCAATTTTAACCATAAAAGAAATTATAATAATTGAAACAATTGCAATCATCAAAGCTCTAGTAACCGAAGCCAATATTACGGCTATGGTTACTTCACTAGCTGAAAGAGGAGCGCCAATTAAATCTACAATTGTGCCCATCATTTTTCCCATTAACAATGAAGAAGCTGAGTGTGAAAATGCTTGTTGAATAATTTGCATCGCTATTAAACCAGGAGCAAGAAATTCTATAAATGAAACGCCCAAAACACTAGGTCTATCACTTCCTATTGCAAGAGAAATAACACATAAAAAAAGTATTGAAGTAATAACTGGCCCAGCTATTGTCTGTCCAAAAACTGTGAGGAATCTAAGTGTTTCCTTTAAATAAAGCGTATATGTTCCTACCCAATTAATGCCAAATCTTCTTTGACCAATTTGGTATTTGTTATCTAATTCAAGCATAAATGAGTATTCATAAACTTTTTTTCAAAATATTGTTAAAAAAACCAAAAAAAAGCTTGTTATTATTTTATTTGTATGTGTACCTCTATATTGTTATAAAAACAAGTTAAGATACAACATATGGTAGTAAATGGGCTGGACAGAAGAAAAGGTTGAAAAATTAAAACAGCTTTGGGGGAAAGGCAATAGCGCAAGCCAAATAGCAGAAATTATTGGTGGTGTAAGCAGAAATGCGGTTATTGGAAAAGCCCACAGATTAAATTTGTCAGCTAAAATAATTAAAAGAGCTCCGATCGCTCATTCTAAAAATAAAAATTTTGTAACAAATAATTTTCAGAAAAAAGTAAGTAGAAGAATTAAATTTAAATCTCTGCTTTTAGATAAAAATTTTGAACCAGCAAAAAATTTAAATTTAGAGGAACTGACAGAAAATACTTGTAAATATATGGAGGGCCACCCAAACGAAGCAACAGCTTCATTTTGTGGAAGAAAGACTGTTGAAAAATTTTCTTATTGTCCATTACATTTAATAGTAGTTTTCCAACCAAGAGGTAAAAAAGAAGATTTAACAAATGAAGACGAAATACCTCAGTTTATTGAAAAAAAAATTAAGTCAGCCTAAGATATTATTTATTAAATTTTTTAGAGTATTCTCCCCCTTTTTTCCACATATAAGAATATTTGGATATTTCATCTTCAAATTTAAGTTTTGCTTCTAAGCCTAGATCGTTATTAGTTTTATAATCACCTGAAGGAATATTATCATACTTTAACAAATTAAGCTGATCTCTTGTTAATAATGGTTTGGGAAGTTTTTCAAGAAAAAACGCAGATAATTTTGCAATTTTAATTGGCATTTGAATTAAAAATCTTTTTTTATCTATTGATATTAATAGTTTTTTTATTATTTCCTTAAATGATAATTCTTCAGGTCCAATACATTCAATAATTTGATCTGAAATATTTTTGTTTATTATTTTTAATATTATTTCACAAAAATTTGATACATGAATTGGCGAAAATTTGGTTTTTCCATTATAGTACAAAGGAAATACAGGCAACAAACTTAATATTGTCATTAGATTAGTTGTAAAATTATCGTCTACCGAATAAATGATTGATGGTCTTAAAATTACAGTTTTTGAAAAATTTTGAATTATATTTTTTTCACCTTGAGCTTTACTTATTGCATATTTACTATCTAAAGCTCTTTCAACTCCTAAGGCAGAAATATGAATAAGTTTCTTTAAATTATATTTCTTACATTTTGTTGAAAGTAATGATGGAAAATTTACATGAATATTTTTAAAAGTATTTCTTTTATCTTCGTAAAGAATTCCTACCAAATTAATACATATGTCCTTATCTTCAAATAGATCATCTAATTTTTCCTCATCAAAAATATTTGCTTCAACAACATCAATATAACCAGGATTGCCCTGGGTTTTTAATATTGCTCCATTTTTATGATAATTCCTAGTTACTACAGTAACCAAGTAATTTTCCTTAGTTAGCCTTCTTATTAAATGACGCCCTATTTGACCTGAGCCGCCAAAGATCAATACTTTTTTCATAATCAAAAAATAGACATTATCGTTTTGTATTTATATATATAAAATAAAAACGAATAACATATATATAAATTTAAAATGAATAACATCAAAATTTTTGAAAATGATTTGCCTCCAGAGATCGATTTGTCTAATGAAAAGGTGATAGGTATTGATAATGAGGCACTAGGTTTAGTGCTCGGAAGAGATCCTCTTACTTTAGTGCAGATAGGTTTGGAGTCAAAAAAATTTTATTTAATAAAATTAAATAGAGAAACATACAATGCACCAAACTTAGTCAAAACATTGTCTAATCCTTCAACACAATTCATTATGCATTATGCAAGACAGGATCTTTTGTGGTTAAAATATCATCTTAAAGTAAGCCCAAAAAATATTTTTTGTACGAAATTAGCTTCAAAAATTGGAAGAACTGCTTCAAGTTTTCATGGCTACAAAGATTTGGTTAAAGAATTATGTGGTAAAGACATTTCTAAAAAAGAACAACAAAGTGATTGGGGTAATCCAAATTTATCGTCAAAACAAATTAGTTATGCTGCTCAAGATACTGAGTATTTATTTGAAATAAAAGATAAGTTGACAAAAATGTTAATTAGAGAAAAAAGAATTGATCTTTTTGAAAAATGTATGAAAGTTATTCCTACACTAGTAGATATGGAAATATCAGGATTTAATCTATCAACATTTGAACACTAAAATGAAAAAAAAAAATTTTATACCTATTGCAAAAGAAGTAATTGAGACTGAATTAAAATCGCTAAAAAAATTAAAATCTAGTATTAATAATTCTTTTAATAAAGCTGTTGAAGCAATAATAAATTGTAAAAATGGCAAAGTTATAATTTCAGGTGTAGGCAAATCAGGAATAATCGGTAAAAAAATATCTTCGACATTTGCTTCAGTTGGAATACCATCTTTTTTTGTTGATGCAGCTGCATGTTCCCACGGTGATTTAGGACAAATAAGTTCTAACGATATTTTAATATTAATAAGTTTTAGTGGAGAAAGTGCAGAATTAAAAAATATAATTCAATATGTAAAAAGAAATAAAAAAATAACATTAATAAGTATTGTTTCAAAAAAAAATTCAATTTTATACAAGTCTTCAGATATTAGTCTGCTAATTCCGAACGTCTTAGAGGCAGGACCTGGAAATATTGTTCCGTCTTCATCAACAGTGGTTCAGCTTAGCCTGGGTGATGCTTTGGCAATTTCAACTATGAATTATAGAAAATTTGGTAAGCTTGATTTTAAAAAATTCCATCCCAGCGGAAGCCTAGGTGCTAAATTAAAAACAGTCGAAGATTTAATGATTAAAGGAAATAATATTCCATTTATAAATGAAAACATTTTTATGAAAATTGCACTTAAGATAATGAATAAGTTTAATCAAGGAGTGCTTATCGTTAGAAATAAAAAAAAACAAACATCAGGAATAATAAGTGATGGAGACATTAAAAGAATATCCGAGAAAAATTCTAATATAAAAAATCTTATTACAAAAAATATTATGAAAAAAAATCCAATTTCAGTAGACAGAGATATGTTGGCCGCACAGGCTTTATCGATAA
Source organism: uncultured Pelagibacteraceae bacterium (assembly GCA_902569415.1). Taxonomy (GTDB): domain Bacteria; phylum Pseudomonadota; class Alphaproteobacteria; order Pelagibacterales; family Pelagibacteraceae; genus Pelagibacter. Next base: position 32,949 of record CACFUH010000007.1, on the reverse strand, counting down.
TGAATTCTAAAAAGGTAACCTGCCTATGCGTTCATAACAAAAATAATAGAAAAAAAACTATAGGGATAATAACAATACATAATATATTACAAGCTAATATTCGCTAAATGAATGTAAAAATAATCATTCAATTTTTAATTTTTATATTAATTTTAGTTTTATTATTTTTTTTTATTAAAAATACTTTTTTAGAGGAAGAAAAAGATGTAATTGAACTGAAAATAGATAAAAATGAAGTAGTCACAATAAATCAAGAGAATGAAGAAATCAGCAATGTAATCAAAAATTTAAATTATAGGTCAGTAGATTCAAATGGTAACACTTATATTCTTAAATCAGAATATGGAGAAGTAACAAAAGAAAATAGCGATATTCTAATATTAAAAAATGTTACAGGTATAATTAGATTAAAAAATAAATCTGAAATTAAAATAAGTGCTGACTTAGCTAAATATAATTCTGAAAACTATAATACTTTTTTTTATCAAAATGTTTTGGGTTTATACGAGGAAAGCGAAATTCATTCGGATAATTTAGATTTATTATTTCAAGATAATATAGCCAAAATATACAATAATATTAAATTTTTAGATCAAAATTTAAAAGTAAATGCTGATGAGATATCATTAGATTTATTATATGGTGACGTGTATATAAAAATGTTTGATGATAAAAATAAAATTCAAATAATTAAAAAATAGTTAAATGGCTATAATTAAAAAATTTAGAATAACAACATTTAAAAAGGAAATAAATAAGATTTCATTAAAAAAAATATCTCTTTCTTTTAATAAAAGACAAATTCTAGATGATGTATCGTTTAATGTTAGAGAAGGAGAAATTTGTGGTTTACTCGGGCCTAATGGTGTTGGTAAATCAACAATTTTTAATATTATTATTGGACTAATTAAACCAAACTATGGAGATGTACATATTAATCAAAAAAATGTGACGGATATCCCAATTTATAAGCGCGCTATTGATTTTGGATTAAGTATAGTGCCTCAAACTGGAGGAGTTTTTTCAAATCTCACATGTCTAGAAAATTTAAAAGCAATTAGTGAAATTGTAGTAATAAATAAAGATGAAAGAAGTTTTAGAATAGAAAAAATGATATCAAAGTTTGAATTAGATGCAGTAAAAAATACTAAAGCTAAATACTTGTCCGGAGGACAGCGAAAAAAAGTTTCAATTGCAATGTCTTTAATGTCTAATCCAAAAATTATTCTAATGGATGAGCCGTTTCAAGGATTAGATATAATGTCTACAAGAGACCTTCAAGAAACTATAGTGAATTTACAAACAGAAGATAATAATAGATGTTGTATAATATCAGACCATGCTGCCAGAGATTTATTAGCCATAAGTGATAAAGCAATTATTCTGGCAAATAAAAAAATTGTAGCTCAAGGGAGTCCTTCAGAACTATTAAATAATGCAAATGCTCGAAATTTATATTTTGGAGATGCTTTTAAAATTAATTAATATTTTAAATGAAAAGAATTGCATATATAGACAAAAAAATTCATAAATTTAATAAAAAAATTTATGTTCCCGGTGATAAAAGTTTATCAATAAGATTTATTTTAATGGCTTCGCAGGCAGTTGGAAAGTCTGTTGCTTATAATATTTTAAAATCAGAAGATGTAATAAGTGCTTTGTTAACAATAAAAAATCTAGGAATTAATTATAAAATTAATAAAAAATATTGTGAAATATATGGAATGGGACTGAATGGATTCAAATTTAAAAATAATACAATAATTAATGCAGGAAATTCAGGAACTTTAGCAAGATTAATTTTTGGATTGTTAATTGATGCTCGTAATTCAATTATACTAAGGGGAGATAAAAGTTTATCAAAAAGAGATTTTTACAGAGTTATTGAGCCAATGAAAATGTTTGGTCAAATTATCGAATCAAAAAATAATTATTTACCAATAAAAATTAAAGGCACTAAATATCCAAGACCAATAAATTTTTTTGAAAGAAAAGGAAGCGCGCAAGTTAAATCTTGTATTTTATTATCTGCAATGAAAACCCCAGGTATAACAAAAATTAAATGTATTCCATCCAGAGACCATACTGAAAGACTTTTCAAATATTTAAAATTACCAATAAAAGTTAAAAAGAAAAAAAATTTGGAGATAATAACATTTAATGGAAAAAAAAATTATAAGGGTTTTAATTACATTATTCCAGGTGATATTAGCTCATCTTCATTTTTTATTGTACTTACTTTACTTTCAAAAAACTCCAAAATTTTAATAAAAAATGTAAATATTAATAAATCAAGAACTGGAATTATAGATATTTTAAAAAAAATGAAAGGAAAAATAAACTTAAAAAATATAAAAAATAATATGGGAGAAAAAGTTGCCGATATAGTTGTACAAAGTACAGATAATTTAAAATCTATCAATTGCCCAATTAATATGAACAGTCGGTCAATAGATGAATTATTATTAATCTTTTTAGTGGCAGCGCAAGCAAAGGGAATTTCTAAATTCAAAAAAATTGAAGAACTTAGAAACAAAGAAACTGATAGATTAAGTTTTGGAAATAATCTGTTAAATAAAATTGGAATTAAAACAAAAATGACTCAAGATAGTATTAAAATATATGGCAATCCAGATCTAAAACTAAAAGATACTTATGAAATAAGAAAATTTGATAAGGATCATAGAGCATGCATGGTTTCATTTATTGCAGCGCTTACTTTGGGTGGAAAATGGAAAATTCATGACATAGATTCTATAAAAACTTCTTTTCCAAATTTTATTTCATTGCTAAAACAGATTGGAGCAAAAATTAATTGATAAAAAAAAATATAAATTTTTCAATTGCAATTGACGGAAGCAGTGCATCTGGGAAAACAACTGCTAGTAGATTTTTATCAAAAAAATTTAAATTTAAATATCTTTCATCAGGGAAATTGTATAGATATGTAGCTCTTAAAATAATTAAAAATAATTATAAATACAATAAAAAATTTATTAGTAATCAATCAAAAAAAATTACTTTGGATAAGTTGAATAATAAAAGATTGTATAGCCCACAAGTAACAAAATTATCTTCTATAATCGCAAAAAAAAAATATGTTAGAAAATGTCTAAAAGAATTTCAGGTAGATTTTATAAAAAATAATAGAAAAGTTATTATTGAAGGAAGAGATATTGCTTCAAAAATAATGCCCAAAGCAGATTTAAAAATTTTCTTCAAGTGTTCAATTAAAGAAAAGGCTAGAAGAAGATTAAATGAATTTAAAAAAAAAAATAAAAATATAACTCTTTCAGAGGTCGAAAAATCTCTAAAATTAAGGGATTTTAGCGACAAAAATAGAAAAGAAAGCCCTTTGCTTTTTGTAAAAGGTGCTGTATTAGTTGACACCACAAAATTAACTTTAAATGAGATGGGGAGAAAGTTAACTAAGTTAGTAGAACAGAGTTTGACAAAAAAATATGGAAATTTATAAAGATTTAAGTAATCAAAACGCCAAAGAATTCGAAAAATTATTAAACTCGCAATTATCAAAAACAAAAATAGAAGAAGGAAAAGTAATCGATGGAGAGGTTACAAAGATAACCAACAAATTTGTGTTTTTATTTGTTGAGGGTTTAAAGTCAGAACCTATTATTGATATTAATGAGCTGAAAAGTTTAAATATACTTGAAAAAGTTAAAGAAGGATCAAAAATTCCTGTTCTTTTGGAAAGAATTGAAGATAAAAATGGAGATGTAGTAGTATCTGCAACAAAGGCCCAAAAAATTAAAGGATGGCATAAATTAGAAAAAGCTTACGAAAAAAATGAAGCGATTATGGGAAAAATTACCTCAAAATGTAAAGGTGGTGTAATAGTAGAACACATAGAAACTGGTTCATTAATGTTTTGTCCAGGTTCACAAATATCTGATAAGCCTCTTAAAGATATATCTCATCTTATGAATGAGCCTCAAAAATTTGCATTAATAAAATTAGATAAAATTAGAGGTAACGCATGTGTTTCGAGAAGACAAATTATTTCTTCAAGTAAAAAAGAAGATAAATCAAAAATAATTGAAAAATACAAAGTTGGAGACATAATTAAAAATGCGGTAGTTAAAGGTTACAGTTCTTTTGGATGTTTTTTTGGTGTGAATAATGGAGAATTAGATGTTTTGGTTCACTTGCAAGAAATATCTTACTCTAGAATTAATCATCCCGATGAAGTTTTTAGTATAGGAGAAAAACATGATTTGTTAGTTATAACTGTAGATAAAGAAAAATTACAAGTAGGTTGCTCTATTAAACAACTGTCACCAGATCCATTTGATCATATTTCTAATTATAAGTTAAACGAACCATATAAAGTCAAAGTTGTAAAGATAACTGACTATGGTTGTTTTTGTGAATTAGAACCTGGGCTAAGTACACTTTTACATTCTAGTGAATTGAGTTGGACAAAAAAAAATGCTAGCGCAAAAAAAATGTTTAAAATTGGAGATACAATTAATTGTGTAATTACTGAAATTGATAAAGAAAAAAGAAGAGTTGCAATATCCCACAGATTAACAAAAGATAATCCTTTTGAATTATTTGAAAAGAATTCTCCAGTTGGATCAGAAATTGAAGGAAAAATTTCTAGTATAAATGAATATGCAATTTATTTAACTATTGAAAAATATGATATTGATGTTTTTTTACATTCTAATGATCTTTCTTATGTTGGAAATCCAGAGGAGGAATTAAAAAATTATAGAAAAGGTGATACTTTAAAAGTTAAAGTATTAGAAATTAAAAAAGATGAACAGAAAATAAGAGTAGGTTTAAAGCAAATGCAAACCGATCCTTTAGATTATTTTAAAAATAAAAAATTAAACGACATTATTACTGTAAAAGTTGTTCACTCCGATAATAAAGGGCTAGTTGTTAGACCAGAAGAAACTGAAATTGATATAATAATTAAGAAATCACAAATAGCTATAAATGCAGCAGATGCAAGACCTTCAAGATTTGTTGGAGGAGAAAGAATTGATGCTGCAATTTCTGAACTAGATTTAAATAAGAGAAAAATTTCTCTTAGCATTAAACTTTTAGAAGAATTACAAAATAAAGAGGCTGTAACTAAGTTTTCATCACCACTTTCAGGAAAAAATTTACCTTTTTCTTCACTTTCTGATAAACTTAGTAAAAAAAAAGAAAAATAATAATTTAGTTTGGCAGTAGTAAAATCAAAAATAATAGATAATTTATCAGATAATTATCCAAATTTTTTAAAAAAAGACTTAGCAAAATTAGTGGAAATAATTCTTTCACAGATTGAAGATGCTCTGGCAAGAAAAGAAAGGGTTGAGCTTAGAGATATATTCACCTTAGAAACCAAAGTTCAAAAGGCAAGAATATCAAGGAATCCAAAAACAAATGAAAAAGTTAATGTTCCTGAAAAAAAAACTGTTCAATTTAAAATGTCTAAAAAATGGTTTAATAAGTTAAATAATGAATAAAAAGATATTTATTGCATGCGATACAATCAAAATCTCACAAGTAAAAAAAATTCTTAAATATACAAATACAAAAAAATTAAAAATTGGATATAAATTTGGATTAGAGTTTCTGAATTCAAAGAATGGGAGATTTTTTTTGTCAAAAATTAAAAATAAAATTACTTTTATTGATTTAAAATTACATGATATTCCAAATACTTGTATGTCTGCAGTAAAAGCAATAAGGGATCTTGATGCTAATTATTTAACTATACATATAAGCTCTGGTTTAGAAGCATTAAAGGCTACTAAAAAAGTATCAGGTAAAATAAAATTAATAGGAGTTACAACTTTAACATCTATAAGTGGCAAATCATTAAAACAGATAGGCTATGATAAAAAATTGAGAAATCTAGTTGTTCATCAAGCTAGACTGGCAAACAAAGCTGGGTTAGATGCCATCGTTTGTAGTGCAAAAGAAGCTAAATATGTAAAAAAAGTATTTAAAAAAGAAATTATTGCACCTGGAATTAGATTTAATTCAAATAAAAATGATCAAAAGAGAATAATGTCACCTAAAGAAGCATTCAATAATGGATGTGATTGGCTTGTAATAGGAAGACCAATTACAAAAGGGAATATAAAAAAAAATATTCAAAAATTAATTCAACATCTTAACTAATAATGGATGCAAAAATCTGTGGTATTAAAGATTCGAAAACTTTAAAATATATTGTTAATCATGATAAACCTCCTAGGTTCATTGGTTTCATAACTAATTATCCAAAATCAAGAAGATATGTTAAACTTAAAAATCTTAGAAAATTAATCAATATAGACAAAAAAAAAATAGATTTTGTTTCAGTTCTTGTGAGACCAACTGATGAAATATTAGAAAAAATAAAAGATTTTAAATTTGATTACTATCAGCTATATGGAGTAACCCCGGAAAAAACCAAAATAATAAAAAAGAAATATAATATAAAAATCATAACTGCAATTACAATTGAAAATAAAAATGATGTTAAAGAATATAAAAAATTTAAATCTATTTCTGAAATAATTTTGTTTGATAGTAAAGGATATGAAAAATCTATTGGATTTGACCATAGACTACTAAATAGTGTTTCAACTTCAGTAAATAAAATGATTGCAGGTAATATTCAATATGATGATAAGCTTGATAAATATTCTAAAATAGCAGATATTATTGATATCTCAGGAAGCTTAGAAACTTCTGGAGAAAAGGATATTTCAAAGATAAAAATTTTTTTAGAAAACATTAGTAAGATTAAAAATGAAAATTAAAAAAAACATCCAATTAATTGATCAGCACGATAAATTTGGTTTTTGGGGAGGAAAATTTGGTGGCAATTTCATTCCTGAAACTTTAAAAAAACCAGTAGAAGATCTTGAAATATTATTTAAAAAATTAAGAAAAGATAAAAAATTTATTAAAGAAAGAGATTATTATTTTAAAAATTGGCTTGGCTCTCCAACTCGTTTCATTAAGCTTCATAACTTAACAAACTATTTAGGTGGTGCTCAAATATGGGCAAAGGTTGTCTCTGATTTAAATGGAGGGGCTCATAAGTCGCTAAATGCAACTGTCCATTGCCTTATAGCAAAAAGGTCTGGAAAAAAATCTGTATGTGGGGATACCGGAGCTGGGTATGCAGGTAAAATGCTTAGTATGGCTGCAAAAAAATTCGGCTTAAAATGTAAAATATTTATGGGAGCAAAAGATATTAAAAGACAAAAACCTAATTGTGATGCAATGAGAAAAAATGGAGCAGAAATAATTCCAGTTTATACAGGTAGCCAGACACTTGTTGATGCTGTTAGCGAATGTATGAGATACTGGGTGTCCAATTGTGATACCACTCATATGTGTGTGGGCTCAACAGTTGGACCCAATATTTTTGTTAAAATTTGTGGATGGAGTACATCGCAAATTTCTAGAGAGCTTTTTAAACAGATTAAAAAAGAATTTGGAAGAATTCCAAAAAAAGTAAAACTATTAAACTGTGTTGGAGGAGGATCTTCAAGCTTTGGTTTTTGGAATGAATTTATGCATTACGATAAAAAACAAGTAGAGTTTATTGGCATTGAAGCTGGGGGCCCAAAAAAAAGTAAAAGGCATGCAGCTCCTTTAACTTATGGTTCAAAAATAGGAATTCTTCATGGGGCAGCTCAATATGTAAATCAAGATTTTGAAGGTCAAATAGAAGAAACTGAATCAATTAGTGCTGGATTAGATTATCCTGGAGTTTCTCCACTTCATTGTTTTTTAAAGGATACAAAAAGAGCAAGATATACAGCGGCTACTGATGAGGAAGCTTTAAGTGCATATAAGTTAGTTACTAAATTCGAAAATTTAAGTCCTAGCTTAGAACCAAGTCACGCATTTGCTGAAGCAATAAAATTAGCTCCCAAATTAAATAAGGATACAATTATAATTGTAAATTCATGTGGCGATGCACATAAAGATCGAGATATTTTAAAACAAAGGTTAGGAAAATTTTGATGACTATATCTCCAATTAGTTTAGCTTTTAAAAATTGTAAAAAGGAAAAAAGACCAGCTCTAATAACTTTTACTGTTGCTGGTGATAATACTAAAAAAAATTCATTAAAAATTTTAAATTCAGTTGCAAAATATGCTGATATTATTGAGCTATCTTTTTTACACAATTGTCCGATTGCTGATGGAGGTCAAATCCAAAACAGTACTTATAGATCATTGAAAAATGGAACTACATTAAAAGATACTTTTCAAATTGCTAAAAAATTTAAAAAAAATAATCCTAAAAAACCTTTAATACTAATGGGTTATTATAATTTAATTTATCAGAACGGTGAAAATAATTTTTTAAAAAACTGTAAATTATCTAATGTAGATGGTTTAATTGTTGTAGATCTTCCTTGGCCTGAAAATAAACAATTCTCTAAAAAATGTAAAAAAAAATCAATAAACTTTGTTCAACTTTTATCACCAACAACATCTAAAGTCAGAATGAAAAAAATTATAAAAGATTCACATGATATGATTTATTATATAAGCATGCTTTCGACGACAGGTGGAAAATTAAAAGTATCTCCTAAAAAAATTTTAGAAAATTATAGTAAAATTAAAAAAATAGATAAAATTAAAAATTGTGTAATAGGATTTGGAATTACAAACAAAACAGTTAAATCTTTCAAAAATTCAGATGGGGTTGTTATTGGAAGTGAAATTTGTAAGGAAATTACCAGAAGTTTAAATAATAGACAAAATCCTGTCACAAATGTAAGTAAAGTAGTGGCGAGACTTAAAAATAAAATTTTATGAATTGGATAACAAAAATAAAAACTTTTGGTGAGAAAATAAAAAGAAATTTACAAAAAAAATTTCCAACTAAAGAAGAAATTGCTAATTCAGACTGGACAAGTTGTTGTAAAGGTCCAATTTTAAAAAAAGACTTAGAAGAAAATTTATGGGTATGTAATGAATGTGGAAAACATCATAGAATAAGTTGCAAACAAAGATTTGATATTTTTTTTGGAAAAAATAGATATGAAATTCTTGAGACACCAGTTCCAGCTGAAGATCCTTTGAATTGGAAAGATACAAAGTCTTATAAAGAAAGATTAATACAAGCTAAGAAAAAAACTGGACAAGATTGTGCAGTGACTATAGCAAAAGGTCAAATTAATGGTATTCAAATTACAGCAGGTGCAATTAATTTTGATTTTATAGGAGGATCAGTTGGAGCAGCAGAAGGAGAGGCTATTATCTACGGCGTACAACATTCAATAGACAATAAAACTCCATATGTTTTTTTTCCATGCGGTGGGGGACAAAGAATGTTTGAAAGCCCAATAGCTTTAGCAAACATGACAAGAACCACGCTTGCAATAAATGAGCTGAAAAAAAATAACCTTCCTTATATTGTATGTTTTACAGATCCAACAGCGGGAGGTATAACTGCTTCATTTGCAATGTTAGGAGATATTCACTTTGCTGAAAGTGGTTGTTTAATAGCTTTTGCTGGCAAAAGAGTAATTCAAGCAACAGTTAAGGAAGAACTAAGCCCTGATTTTCAAACAGCAGAATTTGTTGAGAAACATGGGTTTGTTGACAAAGTTATAAATAGAAAAGATTTAACAAATGAAGTTGGAAAATTACTAGAAATATTGCTAAAGAAAAATTCTGAGGTAAATTCAGGATTATCAAATGAAACTTCAACAATTATTGAGCAGTCTACAAAAGCTGCATCCTAAAGAAATAGATTTAAGTTTAGATCGAATTGAGAAGCTCTGCAAAAAACTTGGAAATCCGCAGGATAATTTAAAATATATATCTGTAGTTGGAACAAATGGAAAATATTCTACAATTCAGGCAATTAGAGCAATACTAAAAGATGCTAATATAAATTGTAATATTTATACAAGTCCTCACATTCAAAAAATTAATGAAAGATTTATATATAATGATGAGGAAATTTCTGATGAAAATCTTATAAAATTATTAACTGAAGTAGAGGATATCAATGCAGGCGAACCTATTACTTATTTTGAAATATTAACAGCTGCTTATTTTTATAATGCTAAAAATTTCAAAAATAATATTAATATAATAGAAAGTGGTTTATTTCACAGAGCAGATGCATGTTCTATAATTAAATCAAATTTAGCAAGTGTTATAACTGCTATTGGCTTAGATCACCTTGACTGGTTACCAAAAAATAAACAAACAATAGACCAAATAATATTTGAAAAAACTTCATCTTTATTAACTTCAAAAATTATTGTCTCAAAACAAAGCTCAAATAAAACTTTAAACAAAATATCAAACTCAATTGAGAAAAATTCTTCTGAAAAAATAACTTTTGGTAATGATTTTAACTACTCATTAAATGAAAATGGATTTTTTTATTATGAGGATAAATACGGAGGTATTAAGCTTCCGCTACCAAATTTAGAGGGAGAATTTCAATTATCAAATATATCAACAGCTATAGCAACTATCAGAAATATAGAAGAAATAAATGTTTCAAATCAAAATATTATAAATGGAATAAAAAAAATTAAAAGCATTGCAAGATTTTCAGAGATAAAAAATGGAAAATTAAAAGATTTAGTAAAATATAATAAAATTTATATTGACGGATCCCATAACCCTCTTGGTGCTAATGTTTTAAGTAAACATTTAAATTCATTAGAATGTAATAAACATATAATTTTAGGAATGATGAATAATAAAGATCATGTTGAATATATTAGTTATTTTAAAGATCAAATATCTTCTTTAACAACTGTAGATATTCCAAACCAATCTAATGCTATTAATGGTGAAGACTTAATGAAAAAATTAAAAAATTTCAATAATATCAATTATAAAAAATCAATTAAGGAAGCTATTAAATCAATAGATTTAAAGGATAATGATATAATTATTATCACCGGATCCTTATATCTTGCTGGAGAAGTTTTAAATTTAAATTAAATATTTTCTTTTATCCAAGAAACAATATTTGATTTTGTAGTAGCTCCAACTTTAGTAGCCTTTAATTCACCACCTGAAAAAAGCAGCATGGTTGGAATTCCTCTGATTCCATACTTTGTTGGAGTGTTTGGTTCATTATCAATATTGTGTTTTGCAATCACAACATCATTTACCATTTCATTAGAAATTTCTTCTAACGTTGGTGCAATCTGTTTGCAGGGCCCACACCATTCAGCCCAAAAGTCAACTACAACTGGTTTGCCAGCTTTAATGACTTCCATCTCAAAATTTTCGTCTGTTACATTAACTGTTGCCATGAGACCTATATATAATTTTATTTTACTATTTCAACTCTTAAAAAAAAAAAAATTAAATTATCCACACTAAGAATTTTCATATTTTTTTTGTATTGACATTACATGTGAATTAAGTTCATCCAAAAATTTTAATTTTTCCTGATCATTTTCATTTGAATATTTGTCTCTAAGTGTATCAATTTCGTTGTAACATGCTGAAACTGTCCACCATTTTTCAAATTTTTCACTTAAAATTCTTTTAGAAATAGATCTTTTAATAGATTTCAACATATCGGCCGGCAATACTTCCGGTGCTTCTTGATAAATTATTTTTTTACCAAAACCTACAAGTCTTTCATCATCAAATTTATCTAATAATTTTAATTTATATTGCCAAGATGCAGCGTGCCATGCAGGAAAAAGTGCTGTATCTTTATTTGAGGTAAATTTATTATAAATACTTTCTTCTGCATATATATCTTCCTGCGATTTTGATTGCTCTTTTTCTTCTGCTATTTCTCTAAGTGCTGTTAAAATATTTTGAGAAAATTTTTCATTTTCTCTAACTAATTTTGCTCTTTTTTTAATCAAACTTGGATCCATTGCATTATATGGTTCTACCTTAATAGCGTATTCCGCATCTAGTATAATTGGGGCTTTATTTGATCTAATAGTTCTTAAAAATTTAGGAGTTTTTTTCATTTCGACTTTTAACTCATTGATCGACATATTTAATATAGGCTCAATATCAACCCTAATGTCCACACATTGTCCCCAGTTATAAACAGGATGAATACAATGTTTTGGGTGCAGAGGAGCACATAGATATAATCTTGATTTTCCATAAAAATATTCATTTAAGCTAAATATTTCTTCTTTTTTAAATATTGTTTCTGTATCTAATTTATTTGCAGTTCTTAAAAACATATCCCAAGTACTTGGTTGTCTCTTTTTAATTATACTTAAAATTTTTGCAGTCAAAGTTGCGTCTGTTAGGGCGCTATGAGCATCGCTTGAGTCCAAACCTTGCATTCGTGAAAGAGATTCAAGTTTAAATACTGGATTATTTTTTTCGTTTATCTCTGTTTCTAAAACAGAAGAATCTACAGCGTAAGCAGCCCTGGCTATATTAATACCATCATGTCTTTTATTTGGAGATGAATTGGTAATATAAGGATATCTAATACCTTTAAAAAATTCCTTCCTAATCATTTCATCATCAAATCCTATGTTCGACCATCCCATGAAGATTGCTGGGCTCCATTTCTTGAAAGTTTTTTCAACTTCGCTAAGCATTTGGTAATGACTTAAATTTCCTTGAGTTAATTTTTTAATGCTTGTTTTATTAACAATTAAGGCCATTGCTTGTGGGATTTCACCCTCTGGTAATCTACATCTAAAATTAAATCTATCTTTTTCTTTAAAGTTTTCATCAACTAAGATTCCACCAATTTCAATGATGCTTCCAAAATCTGTTGATGCTGATGAGCTTTCTATATCCCAAATAGCTAAATTCATAATCTCCTAGTTTAATGAAATTTGTTTGAATCTTCTGTTTCGATTTCTTTGGTTTTTTTTTCTTCTAAATCTAATTCAGCAATTTTTGATGTGTGCTTTTGAATTTTCTCTACAGATGTTCTTGCTTGTCTAAAAAGTTCTGAAATTTGACTATGTTTAATATCAGCATCAGTAATCCTTTTTGATAACCTTGCTACATCTTCATCCAATGCTGCAACTTGTTTTTGAATAATACCCGATAACATGTACATTTCTCTATTTTGTATTAGTAATCTATAAGTTCTTAAAAAACCAAAAATTGTATCGGGAGATACAATAACTACATTTTTTTCTCTGGCTTTTTTTATAAAATTTTCAGGATGTTTTGCAATATCTCTAAAAACCCCTTCTGATGCAACAAACATTAAAGCCAAAGGAGCAGTCTCTCCTGTAATTATATATCTTTCTGAAATATCTTTTATGTGTTTTTCAATATCTTCTCTAAATGATTTTGCTAAGCTTTTTTTAATTTGTTCATCTTTTTCTTCATGCATTTTTTTATAATTTTCCCAGCTAAACTTTGAATCAATACATATTGATTCTTCTGCAGAACCAAAAGTTAAAAAACAGTCGGGTCTTTTACCATTGCTTAATGTATGTTGAAATTTATAGTGTTTTTTATTAATTGAATCTTTTACGATATCTTCAAGATATTCCTCTCCAAATTTACCTCTTTCAGTTTTGTTATTGAAAAGATTTTTAAAATCGACCATGTCACCTTGTAAACCTTCGATTTTTTCTTTTGTTTCTGCGATTGTTGTAAGTTTTGTTCTTATTTCTCCAAGTCCTGTATTTACTGCTCTTTCTACCCCAAGACTGTCGCCACTATTAATTTTTTGATAAATTAAAAAAATTAAAACTAAAAGAACTCCTAGAAACCCAATAATTATATATTCCAACATCAATAACTCCTTTTTTAAAAAGTTAAGTGTTTAGCATGATTTGGGAATAATTTCTTAAAAGAAACTAAATCGCCGTGTCTAAACAAGTAACTTTAATTTAGTATAATCAATTTAAACATTAGTATTATAATGTCAAGGTAAATTTTTTAGTTCATTAAATTTTTTTACCCTTCCAAGAAATAAGTTTTGATACATAATTAATTCTTTTCCCTCAATTTTAAAATCTTGAAATAAATTGTCTACTGTACATAATAAAATTACACCTGAAGTAATATTTGTTTTATAAACTACATTATGTGCCAAAGTATATGCACCTAGTTGTAAAAAATAATCTTGAATATAGTCAACTTTTTTTGGTTTATTTGCTTGTTTAAAATCTATAATTACTTCTTTTCCTTGATAAACACCAACGAGGTCTGCTGTACCTGCATATTTTTCTGGATAATGAAGTGTAGTTTCTATTCCATATATTTCTTCTAATTTTCCTTTTATACCTTTGTCTATTATTTCTTTTGCCATATTTTTATACTTTTCATTACTTTCAAAAAAACTTTCGTTAATTCGTCCTCTTAAAAAGTCTTCTATATAAGAATGCATTGATGTACCTCTGTTAGATGCTTCATTTTTAATTCTATTAGCTTCAGCAGAGCCAACACGTTCAACCCAGTTTTTTATTGCTGCTTTGTCCTCTTCTGATTTGGTTGCTTGCAAAATTGAAGTAACGCTCGGTAGTTTAGCATTATTAAATAAATATTTTCTTAGCCCATCTTCCATAGATCTTGATGATTTTGGATAGCTAAATTTATTATTCCAGATCATTTTTAATTTTTCGAAAGTAATTTTAAAAGTTTTCTGATTCCTTTTTTATTGACACTTAATTTGGAAACCATCATAGAAGCTTGTGATTTTAAAATTTCACCATCTTTTAAAACTCTTAAATTATTTGCTTTTAATGTTGCTCCTGTGCTTGTTATATCTGATATAATTTCTGCAGTACCCGTAAATGGTGCTACTTCTGTGCTTCCTAAACTTTTAACAAGTTGAAATTGAGTTACACCTTTTGAGTACAAAAATTCCCTTGTTAAATTAGGATATTTTGTTGCAACTCTTAAAAGTTTTTTTTTCTTTTTTTTAAATTCATCCGCTACCTCATCTAAATCTAATAAAGTTTGAACATCTAACCACAAATCTGGTATAGCAAGAACAAGGTTTGCTTTACCAAATTCATACTTTTTTATAACTTTAATTTTATTTTGAATATTTATTTCACTTTCTTTTAATAGATCTATGCCAGAAAAACCAACATCAATATTTCCTAAAGATAATTGTTCAATACATTCTCTTGCGTGAAGATATATGATTTTTATATTAGATTTTTTTATATAGCCGAATAAATCTCTTTCTCCCCTTTCGGAGTAAATTCTTAACTTTTTTGTCTTAAAAATATTTAAAGTATCATTCTTCAATCTGCCCTTGGATGGTATACCTATATTTATAGTATTCTTATTCATAAACGCTCATATTAACTGCGGCTCCGGCTGCTGAAACTTTTCTGAAACCTAAGTTGCTTGTTAATTCATCATACCTTCCGCCTGAAATAAAATTTTTAAATTTCTTTCCTTTTTTAACTTCTATTGAAAAAATCATTGAACTATAAAATTCTACTTCTCTTCCACTCGATGCAGAAAATTCTACTCTTAAATTCTTATTATTTATTTTGTTTTGTGGAAAGAACTCTTTACCAACAAATATATTAAGTCCATATTTTTGAAAAAATTTATTCAATACTTTTGGCGCATTTTTTAATTCGCACTTTATTTTTAAGTATTCTTTAATAATTTTTGTATTTATTTTACCTGATGAAGATCTTCTTGGGTCTTTTATTTTCATATCAAATCGATCTAATATTTCTTTATAACTTCTTCCTGCAACTTCTTTGAAATTTTCAAGTTTTCTCATTTTTAAATATCTTGATTTATCAATTTCAACAAAAACAGGATCTATGTCTAAATTTGTTTCTAATCTTTTTAAAAGTTCATTGAAATAACTTTCATTCCAATAATATCTTTTTAATCTATTTTTCCATCTTCTTGGAATATCAAGTTTGTTAATTAAGAGACTAAATAATTCAACATTTCCAATTTTTAAAACCGCTTTTTTAAAACCACTGCTTTTAAAAATTTTTATTGAAGTATCTATAATTTCTTGGTCTTCCTTTTGTTTATCTTTTGAGCCTAATATCTCATAGCCAATTTGGTTTTTAATTATAGAATCTTGTTTCCTGTAAGTTTTTCTAAAAGCTTCACCACTATAAAAAACTTTTTGTTTTTTATTTGATTTATTTTGAACAAATCTTAAGACAGAGGAAATTGTTAGGTCTGGCCTAAGACACAACTCTTTTCCATTTAGATCGTAAAATGAAAACAATAATCTTTTAAAATTCTCTCCCGATCTTTGCAAAATATATTTTGTTTCTAATACTGGGTCTAATTCAATATTATTAAACCCTTTTGACTTTATTAGTCTAAGGATTTTTTCAGATAAGTTTTTTGATTTCATTAACTAGATTTTCTTTTTTAACTGTCTTTTGATTATCATCTCCTTTAATTCCTAGAAGATTTTTTAGAGTAATTGTATTTTCTTTAAATTCATTCTCTCCAAAAATAACAGCTACTGGACACTCTCTTTTATTTGCATAAGTTAGTTGTTTTCCAAGATTTTTTTTACTATCTAAAAATATTTCTGAATTAATATTGTTTTCTCTTAATATTTTTAGGATTTCATAATAATTTTTTAAATATTTTTCATCCATAACACATACAATTACTGGTTTTTTTTCATCAACTTTAATTTGATTTAATTGCATCATTACAAACAATAACCGATCTACCCCAATACTTACTCCGGTCCCCGGAATATCAACACCTTTAAATCTTGAAATCAATTTATTATATTGCCCTCCTGAACAAATGCTTCCAATATCAATTTCTTTACCTTTATTATTTGTTATTGTGGTGCTCAAATTCGTTTCAACACAAAAACCATCGTAATAAGCTAAGCCTCTAACAATTGTAAAATTAGTTTTAATCTGATCTGAATAATCTCCATAGCTTACAACTTCTAATAAATCTTCTAATTCTTTAATTCCTTCTAGAGACAGTGGGTTTTTTAAGTTGTTCTTTAATTCTTTTAAATTTTTGATTTTTAAAAAGTTAATTATTGCTGAAGATTCTCCTTCACTTAAATCTGCTCCTTTTGTAATTGCTCCACTAATATCTATTCTTTCTTTTTTTAATAAGTCCTCAACTCCTTTTAATCCAAAGCCAGGTTTATCCAATTTATCTATAGCTCTCATAACTTTTATTTGTTTTTCAGAAGATATTTTAAGTTCTTCAATTAAGCCTTTAACAATTTTTCTATTACTAATGTTAATAACAAACTGGTCTTTTTTTAATCCACAAGCCAAAATAGTGCTTGCGATTAAATTACAAAGTTCAGCATTCGCTTGTGCGGGATTAACGTTTCCTACAATATCACAATCAGCTTGGGTAAATTCTCTATAACGAGCATTTCCAGTTTTTTCATTTCGAAAAACATTTTGAATCGCATAACGCTTGTAAATTGAAGGAAGCTGTTGATTGTTTTGCGCCACGAATCTAGCTAGTGGACTTGATAGATCATATCGAAGAGTAATATTTTTTTCACCATCCTTAAAAGAAAAAACATCGGACATAGGATTGCTATCATCATCTGCAAGAAATGATCCTATATTTTCACTAATTTCAAAAGATGGCGTTTCTAATGGATCAAATCCATATTTTACAAAATTATTCTCTATTGTTCTTATTAATTTTATTTTGAGAGATAATTTTTTGTCCCATCTATCTTCAAAACCCGAGGGTAACCCGGGAATTAATTTATTTTCTTTGTTCATTTTTTGGTACCCTGGCTTGGAATTGAACCAAAAACTAAAGTTCCACAAACTTTCGTGATAACCATTTCACCACCAGGGCCTATTGTTGTTTTATACTAATTGTTATTAAATTTAAATTTATTAAATGATTAAATAGCTAGCGTGCAGCCAGCATGAAAATGATGTCTGTGTGTAGATGCAAATATGTAAGTTTTATTAAACATTGTGAGTTTAATAGCATCTAAAATTATTAATGCAAGGAAGAATTGTATAGGAATAGCTTAGTTTAAAACTAAGAATACTCCTATACAATTTATTTGAATTAGAATTAAGAGGTTTTTTGCAGCTTAACTGCTGAAGGACCTTTATCTCCGTCTTCAACTTCAAATGTAAGTTCGTCACCCTCGTTTAAAAATCTTAAACCAGCTTCTCTTACAGCTGAAGCATGCACGAATACATCTTTTTCTTTATCTTCACGTTCAATGAAACCATAACCTTTTTTGCCATTGAACCATTTTACTTTACCTTTTAGACTCATATTACTCTTTCTTTTATTGTTATTAACTTAAGCTAAAATTTAGCTTGCCCACTAGTTATTAGATTTTAAAATTTAATGCAAGCAATAAGATTATAAATAACTGGGGTAAATAGTGGTGGCCTTGGTTAGAATCGCACTAACGACACATACCTTTTCAGGGTACTGCTCTACTACTGAGCTACAAGGCCATTAAAATCTAAAAATTATTCTTCCTTTTGTTAGATCATATGGAGTAACTTCGACTGTAACATTGTCTCCTTGCAATACACGAATTCTATTTTTTCTTAATTTTCCTGCTGTGTGTGCGGTAATTATATGGTTATTTTCTAATTGAACACGGAACATAGCGTTAGGAAGTAAGTCAATAACTTTTCCTTTAAATTCAAGTGTATCTTGTTTTGCCAAATCTAACTTCTCCTTATTCTAGATTTTATACTTTGAGCATGACCAATTAATCCTTCATACTCGGCAAGAGTTATAGCCTTCTTGCCAATAACTTCAATGCCTTTTTTTGATAATTTTATGTAGCTTATTTTTTTGTAAAATTCACTAACATTAAGTCCAGAAGAAAATTTTGCAGATCCTAATGTTGGCAAAATATGATTAGTTCCAACATTATAATCTGTAACAGCCATTGCAGAGTATTTGCCAATACAAATACTTCCTACATTAATTATTTTATTAATTAATTTTTTATAATTCTTTAAATTTAGTTCTAAATGTTCTGGTGCTATTTCATTAATTGAGTCAACTATTTGTTTATTATTATAAACTCTAATAATTAACCCATTTCTTAATAAACTTTTTTTAGCAATATTTTTTCTTGGTATTTTATTTAATTCATTTTTTAAACTTTTTTGAAAAGATTTAATAAAATTTCTATTATTTGACACCAATATACATTGTGAATTAGGATCATGTTCTGCCTGGCCAATCAAAGATGTCAAAACTTCTTTTAAATTTGTATTTTTATCTGCAACAACTGTAATTTCACTTGGTCCGGCCACCATTCCTTCAATTCCAACATCTCCAAAAACTTGTTTTTTAGCTCTAGCAACAAAATCATTTCCGGGTCCAACAATTTTATTTACTTTTTGAATATATGCTAAACTAGCTATAGCTTGACTACCACTCGCATTTATAATTTCTGATATGCCACATTTTTTTGCAGCATACATTACTGCAGGATTTAATTTTCCATTTAATCTGGGATTCGCAAGCACAACTCTTTTTACTCCAACAATTTTTTTTGCCAAAATAGCATTCATCAATAGTGTTGAGGGTAAGTTGTGAGGAACATATATTCCAACAGATTGAATTGGAATATATTTATATTCAATTTTGTTATTTAATTTATCCGTATATTTAATGTTATTGTTTTTTTGCAAAGAATGGAATTTCAAAATTCTAGAATAAGCAAAATCAATTGCATTTTTTATTTTAGGATCAAGAGATTTTATTGAATTATTTATTTCTTTCTTTGATGGTTTTATTTTACTATTTTTGCTAAATTTTTTTTCATACTTTATCAATGCTTTTTGTTTATTTATTTTAATGTCTTTAACAATTTTTATTACATGATCTGTATTGATTTTGCTGCCATGTCTTCTTTTCTCAAGTACAAGCTTTAACTTTGATAAATAGTTTAGATTTTTACAGTCAAATATTTTAATCATTTAGTTTATTTTGATCCTCAAGAGTTACTTCTAAAACCTCACTTAATAAAGTTATAAATGCATTATTTTTAAATAAAAGTGTTATCTCAAATTTTTCTCCAACCTTAAATAGATTAATAGCCACAAGCTGCAAAATGTTTTTTTTGTTTTTTTGATCTATATTCTTAGATTTTACATCGTCTACAAACTCAAATTTACAAACACTTTTAATTTTTTCTTTACTATCATTTTCTTTATTTAATCTTTCAATTAAAAGTAAAAATATTTTATTTTTTTTTAAAAATTTAATTTCTGCGACTTTTACTTTTGCATCTGAACAACAAGCAGAAATAACCTGAAGCCCATTTGGATCTTTTGCTATAATTTTTGCGAGATATTTTTTTTCATTCATTTAGGAAACTCTTCTAATATTGGCCCCTATTTTTCTCAATTTTTTTTCTATTTGTTCATAGCCTCTATCTAGATGATATATTCTGTTTATTGTTGTTTTTCCTTTAGCAGTTAATGCTGCAAGTATTAAAGAAACTGAGGCCCTTAAATCTGTTGCCATTAATTCAGCTGCTCTGAAGTTTGTATTTCCCTCAATGAAAGCTTTGTTTCCTTTTGTTTTAATTTTAGCGCCCATTCTGTTTAATTCTGCAACATGCATAAATCTATTTTCAAAAATTTCTTCACTGATTATAGAAATTTTTTTACTTTTACAAAGCAATACCATTAATTGAGCCTGTAAATCAGTTGGAAACCCTGGATAGGGTGAGGTTTTTAAATTTATATTCTTTATATTTTTATTTCCCAAAATTTTTATTATTTCTTTTTCTGTTTTAATTTTTAAACCTATTTTTTTCAATATATCTATTTCTGTTTTTATAATATTGGGATTAATTCCTAAAATTTTCAAATCACCTTCTGTTACTGCTGCTGCAATTAAGTATGTTCCAGCTTCGATTCTATCAGGCATGATACTATATTCATTTTCTTTAAAATAATTTACTCCATGGATTCTTAAAGTTCTTTTTCCAATCCATTTAATTTTACCGCCTATGCAGTTAATAAAATTTACCAAGTCTTTTATTTCAGGTTCTATTGCACAGTTAGATAAAACTGTTGTTCCTGCTGCCATTGATGATGCTATTATTAAATTTTCTGTTGCTCCCACAGATATTTTTGGAAATCTAATTTTTGCACCTTTTAACTTTTTTTTTGAATGTGCATAAACATATCCATCTACTATTTTATAATTTACTCCCAGTTTCGCTAATGATTTTAGGTGTATGTCTATAGGCCTTACTCCAATACTACATCCTCCGGGGGTTGATACTTTTGCATTTCCATACCTGGCTAGCATTGGTCCTAAAACTAAAATGCCAGCTCTCATAGTCTTAACTAAATTATAAGAAGCAAAGGTTTTAAGTTTATTTTTATTTTTTATTATTACTGAATTTTTTTTTTTTGAATATTTTATAACTGAACCTATTGATTCAAGTAATTTTATCATTGTTTCTATATCTTTTACATTTGGAAGATTTTTTAAAATAATTTTTTGATTTGATAAAATACTTGCTGCTAATATTGGTAAAGCTGCATTCTTGGAGCCTGAAATACGTACACTCCCTTTGAGCTTTCTTGCTCCAAAGACTTCTAATTTATCCATATTTAAACTTTTGGTAACGTAACCTTATTTTCCTGGTCCATGTATTTCCCTTTACGGTCAGCATAGGTAATTTCTGGCCTTTCATTTCCCTTCAAAAATATAAATTGTGCCACTCCTTCGTTAGCATATATTTTTGCAGGTAATGGAGTTGTGTTTGAAAATTCAAGTGTAACGTGGCCTGTCCAGCCAGGCTCTAAAGGAGTCACATTAACTATTATACCGCATCTAGCATATGTTGACTTACCCAAACAAATAACAAGAACATCTTCTGGAATTTTAAACTTTTCAATTGTGGCTGCTAAAGCAAAAGAATTTGGAGGAATAATACATTCTGGTCCCGTTTTTGAAACAAAACTAGAGGGTTTAAAATTTTTTGGATCTACTATCTCAGAATTCACATTAGTGAATATTTTAAATTCTGAACTAACACGTGCATCATATCCGTAGCTCGAAGTGCCAAATGATATCTTGTTCCCCCTAACTTGGGCTTCCTCAAATGGAGAAATCATTTCATGCTTCCTTGCCATTTCTTTAATCCATTTATCAGATTGGACAGACATTATTTTTTCTTATTCTTTTGTTTTTTTTGAAATATTTTTCTTTTTTTTAAATTTTTCTTCAATGCAATTTCTAATTTGCTATTTTTGTTCTTTTTAGCATTCATTAATTATTTTTTATCCGGTGATGTAAGGTGATCTAGTGTAATTACTTGATCTAAAGGAATAGTTTTATCTTCTTCTTTTTTTTCTTTAACAAAACCTGATTTAGCTTGTTTCTTTGCTCTTTTTTCAGCAAGTTTTTTTTCGCGCTTTGCTTTTTTTTCCATAAGCTTAGAGCCCTTGTTTGCGCCATATGTGTAGTGTATGCCCATAACATTTCCTTGTAATTAGATATAAACCATTTTCAAAAAAAATTAAGTCTTTTATGTGACCAAAACAATCTTATACACTAATTATTTTTAATTAAGCCCCTGTAGTTTTAGCCTGGTTAAAACAGGCCCTTGGTAAGGGTCAGTCAGGAGTTCGAATCTCCTCGGGGGCACCATAATTAACTTTTATAAAATATTTTCCTTAAAAAAATTGTAATAATAATTAAACATGCAAATACAACTAAAGGAATATAAATATCTGGAGAATTTATGATTTGCATAATTCCTGGTGGTTCCATATTTTGATCAATAATTTTTTCTAATCCACTTCCTATCGAACAAACTAAAAAAAGTTGTGGAATAATACCTATCAATGTTGCCCAAAAAAAATTAAAAGCTTTTACATTGAATATACATGGTAATACACAACTTATTGCCCATGGAATTCCACCAATAAATCTATAGATCAACAAGTAAGTGAATTCAGATTTTTTAAATTTTGCTTCTAAGTTTTGATATTTGTTTAAAAATTTTTCTTTAATTAAATCTTTTAAAAAATAATTAGCAAACAAATATAATCCTGTGGCCCCAATGGTTGTACCAAAAACTAAAATTATTAATCCTATCCATTTTCCGAATATAAATCCTGCAAGTATAGCTATCGGTGATAAAAAACCTGCGGCCAAAACCCAAATAATATTAAATAACAAAAATACAGTTGCTAACAAAAGCAAATTAGATTGTCTTAATTCAAAAAAATAGTCTCTATTATTTTTAATAAATTCATAACTAACAAGCTCACTTAAAGTAAATTTACTGAAAATTAACCACAAAAATAATATAACTATAAATAAATAAGCAACTCCTAAATAAATTTTAATTTTTTTATCTTTTTTCATATATTTATGTTCTAAAATTAACTGTACTTTATTACACTTATTTCTTATAACTACCGAAATTTTAATACATATTTTTTTAGTTATTATGAAAAGAACATATCAACCAAGTAGATTGGTAAGAAAAAGAAGGCACGGCTTTAGATCTAAAATGAGGACTAAGGGGGGTAAAAAGTTGTTATCTAGAAGAAGAGCAAAAGGAAGAAAAAAACTTACCGTTTAATGAGTATCAGATTATTGAGTTTATCAAAGAATCAAGATTTTAAGTCATTGTTAACAGGTAAAAAAGTATCTAATAAATATCTTACTATTTTCTTCAAAAATCTTTCTAATAAAAGTAATAAGTATTTAAATATAAGTTTTGTTACACAAAAAAAAATAGGTAATGCAGTTAAAAGAAATAAAGTAAAAAGAAGACTAAGAAATATAATGAGTCAAATTATAAAAATATCAAAAATAAATTTTAATTATTCTTATTTATTTATTACAAAAAAATCAATTATAAATGCAAAATTTATTGATATTAAAGAAACTATAATAAAAGATTATAAAAAAATTAAATAATGAATATTTTTTCAAAAATTATTATTAAAATTATAAAATTTTACCAATATATTTTGTCACCATATCTTGGAAATAATTGTAGATATCTTCCTACATGTTCTGAATACTTTATAGAAAGTATTGAAGAATTCGGACTTTTAAAAGGTAGTTTTTTAGGCTTAAAAAGAATCTTATCGTGCCATCCAATTAAAGTATTAGGTGGTGGTGAGGGATTTGATCCAATAAAGAAGAAAAGAAATTAAATGGATTCAAAAAACGTCATAGCAGCAATATCTCTTAGTGCGGCTGTAATTATTCTTTATAGTCTTTTCTTTGCGCCAAGTCCGCAAGATTTGAAACAAGTTCAAGAAGAAAAAAACCAAGTTTTAGAAACGACTGAAGCTCCAAGTTTAGAAGTTGAGGAAAAAGTTTTAGAAATTTCTAGATCTGAAGCTAAATCTAAAAATCAAAGAGTAGAATTTGAAAATATTAGCATGAAAGGATCGATTTCTTTAACAGGAAGTACAATTGATGACCTAACATTCAAAAAGTACACTGAAACCTTGGATGGAAATGATCAGATAATTTTATTGAATCCTCGAAATTTAAATAATGGATATTACATTGAAACTGGTTGGGCAACTAATAATGAGAATATAGATGTGCCAAATAGCAAAACCATATGGGAAGTGGTGGGAAATAATAAATTATCACCAAACAATCCTATAAATCTTAAATGGGAAAATGATCAGGGAATAATATTTAATAAAAAAATAAGTATAGATGATGAATATTTATTTACAGTTGACCAGTCCATTAAAAATACAACAGAAAAAAAATATAATTTTTATCCATATGGTCAAATTATAAGAAATACTGCACCTGAAGTTACAAATTTTTATATTCTTCACGAGGGTCTTCTTGGAGTATTTGATGACCAGTTAGTAGAGCAAGATTATGATGATATAGAAGAAAAAAAATATTCAGTAAATGCGGGCAAAGGATGGCTGGGTATTACTGATAAATATTGGATCACTAGCTTAATTCCAGAAAAAAATAAAGAATTTAAGGCAGATTTTGAATTTAAGAATAAATTTAAGGCTAATTTTATTGAGAGAAACCCTACTACTGTCGGCGCAAATGAAACTAAATCAAATAATATTAAAATTATTATAGCAGCTAAAGAGGTCGGTGTTATTGATGGATATGCAGAAAAATTAAAAGTAGATAAATTTGATTTAGCTATAGATTGGGGTTGGTTTTATTTCATAGTTAAACCATTATTCTTTGCAATTGATTATTTTTTTAAAATTTCAGGTAATTTTGGAATAGCAATTGTTTTAATTACATTTTGTATCAGATTGGCATTTTTTCCACTTTCAAACTATTCATTTAGATCAATGGCTAAAATGAAAGTCCTTCAACCTGAAATGACAAGGTTAAAGGAACTTCACAAGGAAGATAAAGTAAAGTTACAACAAGAAATGATGGCATTATATAAAAAAGAAAAAATTAATCCTCTTTCTGGTTGTTTGCCAATCTTAATTCAAATACCGTTCTTCTTTGCAATCTATAAGATGTTGTTTGTAACTATAGAAATGAGACATCAGCCTTTTTTTGGATGGATAAAAGATTTATCAGAGAGAGACCCTACTTCAATTTTTAATTTATTTGGAATAATACCATGGGATCCACCATCATTTTTGTTGATCGGTGCTTGGCCTTGTTTAATGGGAGTTTCAATGTATTTACAACAAAAGCTAAACCCTACTCCTCCAGATCCAATACAGGCAAAAATATTTATGTTCTTTCCACTTTTTTTAACTGTAATATTGGCACCTTTCCCATCAGGTCTTGTGATTTATTGGACAGTCAACAACGTTTTAACAATGGCACAACAGTATGTTATTATAAAAAGAACAGCTGTTAAAACAGTACAATAGATGGATTTAGAAAAAATTTTACCCGCTAATGGTCCATCTATCAATGAAGTTAAAAAATATATTAAAAAGTATTTAGAAGAGATAATTGTAATTAAATGTGGTGGATCAGTACTACTTGATAAAAATTTATTTAAACAATTTATTGAAGACATTTCGGTAATATATAAGTTAGGGTTATCATTAATAGTTATTCATGGTGGTGGAAAAAATATAAAAAAAAAACTTGATAAGTTAAATATAGAATCAAAATTTATTGATGGTTTAAGAGTTACTGATGAAATAACTATTAAAGTTGTTGAAGAAGCACTTTTAGAATTAAATTTTGAAATTATAAATAATTTAAAAAATCTTCAAACAATTGGAGAGTCTGTAGCACCTCACAACAAAAATATAATTAAAATTAAACCAGAAAAAAAAGAACTTGGTTTTGTTGGTTCACCAAAAGAAATAGATTCTAAAGCTATTTTAAAAATAATAAAAGAAAAAAAAATTCCAATAGTGGTACCTATGGGTGCTAGTGATGATAAAAAAATCTATAATATAAATGCTGATATTGCTGCTGGTTCGGTTGCTAAAAAACTTAGCTCAAGAAGATTATTGTTGATGACTGATGTTGAGGGTGTCCTTGATAAAAATAAAAAACTAATATCAGAGATCAATTCTTCTATTGCAGAAAAAATGCTTAAGGATGGTGATATTTCTGGTGGAATGATTCCAAAAATCAATACCTGCCTCGATGCTGTAAATAATGGAGTAAAGGGTGTAGTTATAGTTGACGGAAGAAAACCTCATTCAATATTATTTGAGTTATTTTCTGATAAAGGTGCTGGAACTTTAATCAGAAAATGAAGGATTTAAAAAAAATAAAATATTTAATTTTAGATATGGATGGATGTGTATATCATCCAAAATATTTAAAAACTTTATTTGGTCAAGTATCAACCAGAATGACAGAATTTATCTCAATTAAACTTGATATAGATAAAATTAAGGCAAAAGAAATTCAAGCAGATTATTTTTATAAATACGATACTTCTTTAAATGGATTAATGAAAAATTATCCAGATTTAATAGATGCTAAAGAGTTCCTTAAGTATGTGCACAATATCAATTACGATTGTCTTGAAAAAGATATGGAATTAAGAGAAGAGCTATTAAAATTAGATGTAAAAATGTATTGCGCAACTAATGGCAGCAAAGAACATGCAATTAATTGTATGAAAAAAATAGGTATTGATGATTTATTTGAAGGAAAAATCATGGATATTGTTGATTTTCAATTTAAACCAAAGCCTAACCCTGAATCACTTAAATTAATGTGCGACAAGTTTAAAATCCCTACTAATGAAGAAACTGTTTATATAGAAGATATTGCTAAAAATCTCTCATCAGATACAGCAAAAGACATGACAAAAGTTTGGTTTATTAATGATCAACCAATTAATGACATACAAAAATATAAATATGTGATTGATTATAAAATTGATAATCTTGCTTTATTTTTAAAAAAAATAAGGTTATTAAAAGAGGAATAATATTATGAGTGATATAGAAAAAATTATAAATGATGCTTGGGAAAATAAAGATAAAATAAACCCTAATTCTGATAAAAAGATTAAAGATACTATTAATCAAATCATTTCAGATTTAGACAGTGGAAAAGTTAGAGTTGCAGAAAAGATTAATGGAGAATGGGTAACCCATCAACATCTTAAAAAAGCAATCATGTTAAGTTTTAGAATTTATCCAATGGAGAATTTAAATGGTCCTTATAGTAGCTGGTATGATAAAGCTCACTTACTTAAAGGTAAAACAGCAGGATGGACAAAAGAAGATCATGAAAAAGCAGGCTTTAGGATGGTTCCAAACTCGCCTGTAAGAAAAGGATCTTTTGTTGGCAAAAATGCAGTCCTAATGCCTTGCTATGTTAATATCGGTGCATACATTGATGAAGGAACAATGATTGATACTTTTGCTAGAGCAGGCAGTTGTAGCCAAATTGGAAAAAATTGTCATATATCTGCTGCAAGTGGAGTTGGAGGAGTATTAGAGCCAGCACAAGCATTGCCTACAATTATTGAAGATAATGTTTTTTTAGGAGCAATGTCAGAAGTTGTAGAAGGTGTAATTGTAGGAGAAGGATCTGTAATAAGTATGGGAATGTATATTGGTCAATCAACAAAAATTGTAAATAGAAAAACAGGTGAGATTACGTATGGAAAAATACCTCCATATTCAGTTGTGGTACCTGGATCTTTGCCTGACAAAAATAATCCTTCAGCACCCTCTCTATATTGTGCAGTTATTATTAAACAGGTTGATGAAAAAACAAGGTCTAAAACATCTATTAATGACCTATTAAGAGATTAATAATGAAAATTTTTAATGAAATAAAGTTAGCTCAAGAGCTAATAAGATTTCCAACAATTAAAACTGAAGATAAGGGTATAATGAAATTCTTATCCAAGAAACTTAATTCTATCGGTTTTAAATGTAAAATAATTAAATCAAAAGGGACTGGACCAAAATCAGCTTTAAATTTATATGCAAGATATGGCAAATCAAAACCTCACATAAACTTTTTAGGACACACAGATGTAGTTGCCAATCTTAATAATTGGGAAATTTCACCATTTAAAGCAGTTGTTAAAAATGGATACCTAAACGGCAGAGGTTCTCAAGATATGAAAGGTGGTGTAGCTTGTTGGATAAGTGCAGTTAGTAATTTTATTAAAAATAAAAAATTTAAAGGATCTATTTCAATTATTATTTCAGCAGATGAAGAAACAACTGGTTTTGGATGTCCAGCAGTTATGAACTATCTAAGAAAAAAAGGTGAGAAAATAGATTTTTCTGTAGTAGGAGAGCCATCTTCAAATAAATCAGTTGGAGATGAAATAAGAATTGGAAGACGTGGTTCTATGAATGCAATTTTAACTGTATATGGTAAAAGTGGTCACTCAGCGTTTGCTGGTTCTTATATCAATCCATGTACAGCCTTAGCTAAAATAATAGCAAAATTAAAAAGTTCAACTTTAGATAATGGTACAAAATTCATGCCCCCATCTAACTTAGAGTTTACAAAAATGAACGTAGATAATTTATCTGAAAATGTAGTGCCTCAATCTGCTAGTGCAAAATTTAATGTTAGATTTAACTCCAAACATAAATCTTCTTCTCTAAAGAAAAAACTAAGTAAAATAATAAATGCAGTTGCAAAAAAAGAAAAATGTAAAACTAAAATAGAATATAGGGTTAGTGGTGAAGCTTTTTACACTAAACCTAATAAAGATATTTATATGGTTAAAAAAATTGTTAAAAAAGTTACAGGTAATTCCGCAAAATTAAATTGTAGAGGTGGTACAAGTGATAGTAGATTTTTAGGTTCAATCCCAAGATTAGAATTAGGATTAAGAAACTCCACTATTCACATGGTGGATGAGAGGTCACCAATTTCAGATTTGAAAAAATTGACTAAAATATATTATAATATTTTAGAAAATTATTTTTAATGAAAACAGCAATAGTTACATCAAAATCATCTTTAAATCATAATACTGGTTCTGGACATCCTGAAAGCATAGCAAGAGTTACTTCGATACTTGAAAAATTAAAAAAAAATAAAAAATTAATTTGGAAAAATCCAGCTAGTTTTGATAAAGATATTATTAAACAAGCACATTCTTCTAGTTATTTTGATACAGTTGAAAACGCTTTTCCGGAAAAAGGTTTAGTATTTTTAGATGGCGATACAGTTGTTTCACCAGGAAGTAAAGATGCAACTTTTGATGCGGTTGGTTCTATAATCGCTGCAATTGATGGAGTTGAAAATAAAGAATTTGGAGCAGCTCATTGTGTTACAAGACCTCCGGGACATCACGCTGAAAAAAGTAAAGCAATGGGTTTTTGTGTAATAAATAATATTGGTGTTGCTGCAAATTATTTAATTTCTAAGTATAAATATAAAAGAGTTGCAGTTTTGGACTGGGATTGTCACTTTGGGAATGGAACTTATGATATTCTTAAGTCTAACAAGAATGTTTTTTTTTCAAGCTTACATCAATATCCATACTACCCGGGAGGTGGAACAGAGGATGAAAAAGGTGAGTATAACAATGCTTTAAACATCCCACTACCAGCAGGCACTAACTCTAGACAATATTTTGATGCTTATGAGCATATGCTTAAAAGATTAAAAGAATTTAGACCTGAGTTTATATTAATGTCAGCGGGCTATGATGCTCATCGTCTTGATCCATTATGTCAGCTAAATTTAGAGTCTAAAGACTATTATGAGATAACCAGAAGAGCTTTGGAGACAACAAAGGAGTTTTGTAATGGAAAAGTTGTTTCTATTTTAGAAGGTGGTTATGATCTTAATGCCTTGGCTGAAAGTGCGAACGAGCATGTTAACGCACTATTAGAATTTAATTGAAAACCATAAATCTTTGGTTAAACAAACTCTCATGAAGCTTTATAAAATTAAAAAATCTAATATTGATAAAAATGGACGTGGTCTTTACGCTACAAAGAATATTAAAGCTGGAACTAAAATTATTGAATACGTAGGAAATATTATAACAAAAAAACAAACTGAAGATTCAGATAAATTTGATAATTCAAAACCAATTTACTTGTTTAATTTAAATAAAAGATATGATTTAGATGGAGATGTATCATGGAATACTGCACGCTTGATAAATCATTCATGCTCAAATAACTGTGAATATGATGGAACTGGCTTAAAAATTTGGGTTGTTTCAAGTAAAGAAATTAAAAAAGGTGAGGAACTAACCTGTGACTACGGCTTCGGATTTGACTCCGACTTTAGGCAATTTCCTTGTGAATGTAAGTCTATTAATTGTTGTGGTTATATCGTTAGAACAGAAAGTCGTTGGAGAATTAATAAAAAATTCAAAAAAAGTACAAGAATCAGTAGATAATTTTTTCAAGATACAGCCCACAAGCTGGCGCAGGAGGAGCACAATTTTTCCTTTTTTTTGATTTAAAAACATTTTCAAATTTTTTAATATCCCATTTCTTTTCTGCTAAATATTTTAAACATCCAACCATTGATCTAACTTGATTTCTTAAAAAAGATTTTGATCTAAATTCAATTTCAATTTTTTTATTGATCTCCTTTATAGTTATCTTATTAATTTTTTTTATAGGACTTTTAGCGTAACAATTTGTTGCCCTCATGGTGCTAAAGTCATGCGTGCCTTCAAATTTTTTAGCACCTTCTTTTAATAATTTTATATCTAGTTTCTTTCTTATATGCCATGCTCTTTCATTTTCTATAACAGGTGTAGCTAAACGGTTAATAATAAAATATTTGTATACTCTTTCTTTAGCAGAATACCTTGCATGAAAATTTTTATTTCTTTTAATAATATTAATTATAGAAATTTTTTTTGGATTTAGAAAAAAATTTAGAGATTTAATCATTTTATCTATATTTTGAATTTTATTTTCAACATCAAAATGAGCTGATTGTCCGTTTGCGTGTACTTCACGATCTGTTCGCCCTGCAGAAAACAAAATAATTTTTTGCTTCAATAATTTTGATAAGGTTGATTGAATTATTTTTTGAACAGACTTTCCTTTTTTTTGTATTTGCCAACCTATGAAAGGTGTTCCGACATATTCAATCAAAATTTGATATCTATACATTAAGCAATATTGAAGCCTTTTTTTATTTGAGTACCAAGTAAAAATTCATTTATTTGTTGAACTCTTTTTCCTTCTCTCTGAATACTTAATACCTTTATTGATCCTTCTCCACAACACACCTCAAAATTTTCACTTACAATATCTCCTGGTTTTCCTGTCGTGCTTGATTTTTTTGCTTTTAATATTTTATACCTTTCTCCATTAAATAAGAAAAAAGCACCTGGATATGGGTAAAGTCCATTTATTTTTCCGATTATCTTTTCTGCGTTTTCATTCCAATCAATTTTCCCTTCTAGTTTTTGAATTTTTCTTGCATAGGTCGCTTTTGAATGATCTTGATCTTTAAATTCTACATTGCCATCATAAATATTATCTAAAATATCTAAAATTTTTTCCGATGCTATTAGTGATAATTTTTCAGACAATTCTTCTGCATTCATTTTTTCTGGAATATTTAATGAGTATTGATTACAAACTGGTCCCTCATCTAAATCTTCATTTATTTTCATTATGCTAATTCCTGATTCTTTATCAAGATTCATTATTGATCGTTGTATTGGCGCGGCTCCTCTCCATTTTGGAAGTAGAGAAGCATGAACATTTAAAAACCCATATTTAGGAATATTTAAAAGATTTTTAGGAATAATCTGTCCGTACGAAACTACTAATATTATATCTGGTTTTAATTCTTTCAGATATGTTTCTTCCTCATTATTATTTTTTAAAGATTGAGGAGTTCTTACATCTAGACTTATATTTTCAGAGAATAAATTAATTGGAGATTTATTAAACTTTTGACCTCTATTAGACTTTTTAGGTGGTTGTGTGTAAACAACAGGGATTGGATATCCATTTTGATAAAGTGATTTTAAAATAGGAACAGCAAAATTTGATGTACCCATAAAAACAATTTTTTTTTTCATAACTAAAGCACAACTCTGTCTTCATTGGCTTTTGTTTTAGATAGTTTTTTTTCAATCATTGATCTTTTTAGCTTTGAAACATATGTCAAAATTGTAATTCCTTCTAGATGATCAATTTCATGCTGTATACATGTTGCTAATAAATTATCACATTTAAGATTTTTTTTTTCTCCATTATAATCTAAGTATTCAACTTCACACATGCTTGGTCGACTTACTTCTATAAATTGATTTGGAACACTTAAACAGCCCTCTTCATACTTAGATAAAGCTTGATTTTTATTTTTAATTACTGGATTAACAAAATACATGGGATCATTTTTTTCTCCTTCCTTTGATAAATCCATAACAATAATTCTTTTTGGTACACCTATTTGAATTGCTGCCAAACCAATACCTTTTGCATCGTACATGGTCTCTAGCATATCATCCATAAGTTTTTGTTCTTCTGCTCCAACAGATTCAACTGGACCAGATATTTTTTTTAATATTGGATCTGGTTCTGTGAGTATTTTTCTAATAGTCATAAATTAATTTTATTATAAATTTTATATTTTTAAAGGAAGAACTTTTAATAAAATCTTGTTTCTAATTGAATCTAAATCTAAGTCATTCAATATG
>CACFUH010000006.1 GCA_902569415.1 uncultured Pelagibacteraceae bacterium | reverse complement strand
TACATCTTCTATTTCTTTAGCTGTTGGAAACCAATTATTTTCACTTTTTGTTTGAATCCATTTAATTTTATTCCTTCCAATTATTGCTTGAGGCGCATAAGAAACCCAGCTGGGAGCAGGAAGTATTATTTCTCCTTCAAATAAAATTTGTAATAAAAACATTAACTCTTTTGATCCTGGACCAATAATTATATTAGAGCTTGAATATTTATAATCTTTTTTTTTAGAAATATAGTCTGCAATAGAAACTCTTAAATCTTCTAGACCTTGCATTGGAAGATATTTGTTTTGATGTGCATTACCTTTAAGTTCATTAACAATATCTTGAGGCACTTTGAACGGGGATTGACCAAACCCAAATTTAAATATTTTTTTGCCTTCTCTTTCTAATTTATTTGATTTTTCATTGATAAGAAGTGTAGACGATGGTTTTAAATTTTTAATAATATCTTTGATCATTTTTTATATAATTATGATACTAAATAGAAATATAAGAGTACATTTAAAATAAATTATTCTTAAGAATTAAAGGAAATTAGTAATGTCTAAAATAATAGTTCTGGCAAGTTTTTATCCAAAAAAAGATAAAGTTAACGAAGTTAAAGAAGTTATATTGTCTATGATAAAACCTACAAGATCAGAGGAAGGTAATGAACTTTATAATTTTTATGAAGAAAAAAATAATGATAATAAAATTATATCTTTCCACCTATTTGAAATTTATAAAGATTCTGCTGCCTTAGATTTTCACAGAGAAACAGTACATTATAAAGATTATAGATCTAAAATAGAAGATTTGTTGGAAAAGCCTAGAGAGGTAAAAGTTTTAAATTCAATAGATTCAATATAACTTTTAATAACCAAGTTTTTTATCAACTTGATTTGATAATTCTTTATTCTCAATAAAAAGTTTTAAATTATTAAAGAATATGCCAAGTGTTAATTCGACATAATTTCCATCATCATCTGAGGATACATGCGGTGTAATAACTAAATTAGGAGTATCCCAAAGTTTTGAGCTTTTATCTAATGGTTCATGAGAAAATACATCAAGTATTGCTCCAGCTATTTCATTTTTTTTAAGTTTCTCACTTAATGCATCATAATCCATTGCTGATTGTCTTCCTATATTTACAATTCCACATGTAGTTTTTAACATATCGAGTCTTTTTTTATTAATTAGATTTTTGGTTTCAGGAGTTTCAGGAAGTGCCAAATATAAAAAGTCAGCTTCAGGCAAAACACTATCAATTTTGTCTATTGTGATAGTTTTTGAACAGCCTTCAGTTTTTTTTCCTCTTTTATTAACTCCGATAATGTTTGCACCTAATTTTGATACATGTTTTACCATCGATCCTCCTAGTGATCCTGTACCAACTACAACTACTGTTTTTCCATGAACTGGATTGCTAAATAATGAAACAAATTCTTTATTTTTCTGGTGAGTAATTAATCTGGTCATATGATTTTGCAACATTAAAATACTCATTAAACCAAACTCACCAGCTTTTTTAGCATGAGCTCCACTGCTATTAGTTAAAACTAAATCATCGTTCATCCAATCTAAAGGAAGCAAATGCTCTACTCCAGCTGATATAACATGTATCCATTTAAGATTTGGAGCTTGTTCTTTAAGATTCTTTGTAGGAAAGTTCCAAGCTAGCAAAATATCAGAATTTAAAATTGATTTTTTAAAATTCTCTTCATCCCAGTCAAAAAAAACTTCTATTTTTTCTTTAATTTCTGGAAATTTATTAAGAACATTGTCAAAACGCTCTTTAGTTATTGTAAAATTTTTTTCTCCTTCTGCGTCAGTAGGAAAAGAACCTGGGGCCCAATGATTGTTTTTAACATGAATTTTAATTTTTTTATTTGTCAAAATGCTCCATTCTTTTCCATATTAGATAATTCTTTTATTATAAAAGAGTCGCGGTCTTTATTTGGCATTTTTTCTGAATCAAACTGTAATTTCAATACTGCGGCACCAACTGATTTTATAAATTTTCGATCATCTACATTTCTTTTTGGAACTCTTAAAACTGTATCTTGACCATATGTTTTGATAGCATCTCCATTATTTTTAAATTGTTTAGGCTCTGTTCCTTCTTGCAATGCTTTTATTGATTTTCTGATATGTCTTCTGTAAGACATTATTCCATGATCAGTTGGCATTAAATGTTCACCTTTGTGTTGACTTATAAATCCCATTCCTTCAACCGCTTCAGCATCTCCTGGACTTTTTTGTTTTTCTTCCCAAGTTCGATCTATAATTTCACCTGCTTCAATTCTTTCACAGCCTTCTTTGTTGTTATATTCAATTGGATCTGCTCTATCTCCAAAATTACCCCAAGCTATAGCTACACAATGCTCGTCATCTATAGGTACTACCCATCTAGTAAAAGAACTTCTGCCGAAGTATCGAGTTTTGGTACCGTCTGCAGCAAAAGCTGATCCAGCCTGTGTGAAGTTAGGAAGTATTAATTCATTTACTCTAACCCAAATATTATCGTCAACTCTTCTCGTGTTTGCTCCAAGATATTGCATTCCTCTTTCGAAAAATTCTATTTCTCCAAGTTCTGCAAAACCTTCAGAAAATTGTATTCCTGAACTTTGACCGTGTAAAAATGATGTATGAACTGGATCCATAATTGCATCAAGAACTTGTATCCAATTACAATTATAATTAATCTTATATGGTCTTCTTACAATATCTGAAATGTCATACGCATCATAATGAGGGAATGAAGGAATTTTTTCTGGGGGACCCATATAAGCGAACACAATTCCGTTAAATTCTTTTATTGGATAAGCTCCTAATTTAAATTTTTTTCTTACTTGTTCTGCCTGTTTTGAATCTGGATCTTCACCTGGAGTTTCTAAAATCTCTCCGTCTGGAGAAAATAACCATCCATGATAACAACATCTAATACCGTTTGTTTCACATTTTCCATAAACTAATGATGCTCTTCTGTGAGGACAATTTTTATGAACTAATCCTATTTTGTTTTTTGTGGTTTTAAAAATAACTAAATCTTCTCCAAGAATTTTTATTTGTAAAGGAGTTGTGCTTACTTCAGAAGTTAAGGCAACAGGATGCCAATACCTTCTAAGATACTCTCCACCAGGAGTCCCAAAATTTGTGTGGGAAATTTCTTTATCATAACCATCTGGTTTCGCTTGATTATAGCCTTTATAGATATTACTGTTCGAGTTAACCAATTGACCTCCTTAAAATACAATAATTAACTATGATATATTTTATTGTAATATTAGCAAATCACAAATAGATTTCATTTATTAAGAAGGAACCTATAAATGTCTGAAAGTAAAACTTCAGTTAAAATTAAAAGCCCTAAAAATACAAATACAATTTTTGGGCTTCCTGCAAAATCATATACCGATAACGAATTTTGGGATAAAGAATGTAAAACTGCATTAGCTGATGGTTGGCTATTTATAGCTTTTGCTCACGAATTTAAAAAAGTAGGAGATGTTGTTCCGGTTTATATTGCTGGAAAACCTATCCTACTAATTAAAAATGATGATAATAAAATTACCGCCTTTCATAATGTTTGTAGTCACCGATGTTTAAAATTAGTAGATGAAAAAAAAAATATTGGTAAGTTAATTCGATGTCCTTATCATTCTTGGACATATGACCTTCAGGGAAATTTAAAAGCTGCTCCACACATTGGAGGCACAAATGTACATAAACCAAAAGGATTTAATTTTAAAAATCATGGTCTAAAACCAATAAGAATTCATATTTGGCATGATTGGATATTTGTAAATATTAATGGAAAAGCAAAAAAATTTAATGAATACGCAAAGCCTTTAATTTCAAAATTTAAAGATTTAGACTTAACTAAAATAAAATATGCGGCAACTTTAGATTTTGGAAAAATTAATACAAATTGGAAGTTCCTTATTGAAAATTTTATTGAACCATATCACGTTCAATTTGTTCACAAAACAACAACAAATCAGCCGCTGAAAGATCATTATACAATTGTGGATGGGATTTGTTATGGAAGTGGAGTTAATGTTGATAAAGAAGATAATAAAAATAGTAGTGCTTTATCGGTATCTTCAAAATATCTTTCTTTGTTTCCAAACTTTATAATTGGAACTTATTATCCTAATCAAATAGGTGTATACTTAAACATTCCTATTGGACCAGGTATTACAAGCCAAAAAAGAATAATATACTCAACAGAGGGAAAATCTATGTCTAAAGAAGAGATTGATATTACAAAGAAGATATGGTGGAGTGTACATAAAGAAGATCATGAAATGTGCGAAAGATTACAAGAAGGAAGATCGTCACCAGCTTCAAATGATGGTGGGTTATTATCTCCACACTGGGAAAAAGGAGTTCAAAAATTTCAAAAATTAATAATTCAAGCAACTATGAAATCAAAAAAAATAATGAAAGGTAAAAAAAATGTCTAAAAATGTTAATGAAGGATATAGATTGGCTCATACAATGATAAGAGTAAAAGATTTAGAAACTTCTTTTAACTTTTATTGCAAAACTCTGGGAATGAAAGTTTTAAGAAAAACTGATTATCCTGATGGAAAATTTACTAATGCATTCATTGGTTATGGACTTGAAAATGAATCTCCGTGTCTTGAACTAACTCATAATTGGGATCAAAAAGAAGATTACGACAAAGGAAATGGATGGGGTCATATTTGTATAGAAACTCCAGATGTATATAAAGCTTGCGAAGATCTTACAAAGCTTGGGGTTAATATTACTCGTAAGCCAGGTCCAATGAAACATGGAACAAGAGTAATTGCTTTTTGTGAAGATCCAGATGGTTACAAAGTAGAATTAAACGAACCAATTAAAATATAAAATCGAAAGGAATATTAATGTCTAAAGAACCACAACTCTATAAATTTAAAGATATTGAAAATAGACTTCATACATTAGAACCAGGAAAATCTTACATAAAACCATTTGTTACAAGTAAAGTAAGTAACACTATGTGTGGAGGATTAAACTTTTTAAACAAAGTTTCTGTTCCCTGGGATTTAACTTGTGATGAAATTATTTACTGCATGGAAGGAACGTTTAGACTAACTTGCGATGGTAAATCTTACGTTTGTAACCCTGGAGATGTACTTTATATTCCAAAGGATAATCATATAGCCTACGAATGTGATGAAAAATGTGTAATATTTTATGCTGCTTATCCTCATGATTGGAAGCAAAAAGCTGGTATAACATTTGTTCCTGGAATTGACCCAGAAGATATGCCAAAATAATTTACCTAATGAAAAATAAAATATATTACGAAAATTTTAAAGACGCTATTGAGAGAAACAGGAAAAAAATTCCTGCAGTTCACAAAAAACTTAAAGCTGCTGGCGTACAATATGTAATGTCGAGCTGGATAGATTTACATGGTATTCCAAAAACT
Source organism: uncultured Pelagibacteraceae bacterium (assembly GCA_902569415.1). Classification (GTDB taxonomy): domain Bacteria; phylum Pseudomonadota; class Alphaproteobacteria; order Pelagibacterales; family Pelagibacteraceae; genus Pelagibacter. The sequence goes on along the minus strand of CACFUH010000006.1, from coordinate 42,558 downwards.
AAACCTGTGCCGATGAGTGATTTTGAGCAACTATGTTTAGGTAAGGGACCTCAGTTTGCAGTACACTCAATATCTTTTGTACCCGAATTAACTCCTGCTGACTCTGACCAAATAATGTTGCCAGATTTAGATAGCGTTTATATTTGTCCTTGGGACAAAACAATGGCTATAATTTTTGCAGATCTTTATTGGGAAGATAAACCTTATAATGTTTGTCCAAGACAAGCTCTAAAACGCGCAGTGCAAAAAGCACACGATGCAGGCTACAAAGGAATGTGTGGTATTGAACCTGAATTTATTGCAATGAAATATGGAGAAGATGGAAAACCAGTTAAAGCTATTGATAGCGATCCAATAAATGGAATAAGACCAAGACGACAGGCATTTGGTTATGATGTTGAATATTCATTAGACTCTATGCATTTTTTAAAAGAATTGATTGATATTCTTGAAGAACTAGGATGGAATTTACATGATGTGGTTGCTGAAGGAGCTTATTCACAATTTGAATTAGATTTTCATTATACAAATTTATTAGAAATGGCAGATAGATTAGTTTTCTTAAGAATTCTTTTAAAAGAAATTGCTAAAAAAAATAATATGTTCATTACTTTTATGCCAAAACCTACAATAGGAGACTGGAGATCGGGAGCACATATTAATTTTTCAATGGAAGATGTAAATAAACCTGGAAAAAATATTTTTACTGATGGAAAAGGTTGGTCAAAACAATCAAAACATGCAGTGGGTGGACTTATGAAAAACTCTGAAGCATTAACAGCAATCACATGTTCAACGGTTAACTCATACAATGGTTTAGTTCCTAGAGTTGGAGGTTTTGAAGGAGGAACAGTAACTTGGGCGCCAACTAATATTACATATGGTCACAATAATAGATCTGCACAGTTTCGCTTACCACAAAACAGATATTGTATTGAAAATAGAGCAGCAGATATGACAATGAATGTTTATTTGGCTTTAGCTATGACTATTTCTTCAGCAATGGATGGTATTAAAAATAAAATTGATCCTGGTAAACCAACTGATCAAGATTTATACCAAATGACTGATGCAGAGTTTAAAAAATTGGGAATTAAAAGACTTCCTAAAAATTTAATGCAAGCAATAGAAGCTTTGAGAGTAAATAAATTATCTGATGAGGTTATGGGGTCTGTAATGAAAAAATCTTTTTTATCTTATAAAAATGATGAGTGGGAGCGTTATCACCAAGCAGTTACTGATTGGGAAGTAAAAGAATATCTAAGACTTTACTAATTAATGAAAAAATATGAAAAGTTTAATTTAGGAAATATTAAACTTTTATCTGGAAAAATTTTAAAATCAGCACAATTAATTTACAAAACATACGGCAAATTAAATAAAGATCATTCAAATGTAATAATTCTTCCTACATTTTATACAGGTAGTCATATTAGAAATGAAGGCTTTATAGGTAAAAATAGAGCAATTAATCCAAATAAATATTTTATTGTATCCATTAATATGTTCGGAAATGGTTTATCTTCTTCTCCAACTAAAGCTATTAAATCTCAATCTGGTTCAAAATTTCCAACAATAACGCTGTGGGATAATATTTATTGTCAGCACAAACTTATTACTGAAAAACTGAAAATTAAAAAAATTGCTCTAGTTACTGGATGGTCTATGGCGGGTTGCCAATCTTATCAATGGGCAGCGCAGTACCCTAATATGGTTAAAGCAATCCTTCCTTTTTGTGCCTCTTCAAAAACTTCGATACACAATCATGTTTTCTTAGAAGGTGTTAAAGCGGCGCTTACTGCTGATAAAAAATTTAATAAAGGGAATTATAAAAAGCAACCGATTGAAGGCTTAAAAGCGTTTGGAAGAGTATATGCTGGTTGGGCTTTCTCCCAGGATTTTTATAGAGAAAAACTTTATAAAAAATTTGGTTTTAAAAATGCTGAAGATTTACTTAAAGACTGGGCAAATGATCATGCAAAAAACTGGGACGCTAACAATCTATTGTCTAAGCTTAAAACTTGGCAACTAAATGATATTAGCAAAGGACCTATGTATAAAAATAATTATATAAAAGCTCTTAAATCAATAAAAGCAAAAACAATATTAATGCCATGTAATCAAGATTTATACTTTAGAACTGAAGATAATAAATTTGAAAAAAAGTTTATATCTCGTTCATCTTTAAAACCTGTAGATTCTCCATACGGCCACTGTGCTGCCAACCCAGGAAATGACAAAAATTTTGAAAAGCAACTAGATAAAAACATTAAAGAGTTGCTAAATTAATATCTTAAAATACGTTGAAAATTTAACAGAAGAAGATAGTATCATTTCATAAAGCGATACATAACTCGTCGTAATATCTTAAGTACGAAAGTGGGATCGGTCGTCTTTAAATTAATTTTTAAAGGAGGCTTTAATGAAATTTGGTTACTTCTGTAACACTACTAACTGGACACACAAACCCTACGATAAAATTTTAGACGAAACTAAAGAAATTACAGAATATTGTGATAAAAATAATTGGAATTCAATATGGTTTACTGAGCATCATTTTAATCATGAGGGAATGGAATCTTGTACAAATCCTCTAATGCTTGGAACTGACGCGGCTGCAAGAACAAAAAAAATTAGAATAGGACAAGCAGCAAACGTTATTACTTTTCATAATCCAATTAGACTTGCTGAAGACATTGCTACACTGGACCAACTTTCTAAAGGAAGAGTTGAAGTTGGTGTTGCTAGAGGAATTTATGGAAGAGAAGCAATAAATTTAAATATTGAAGCTGATATGAAAGACCAAGCAAAAAATTTTAGACTTTTTGCTGAAACTTTAGAAGTTTTAAAAAAAGCATGGTCAGAAAAGTTTTTTAGTCATAAGGGTGAATTTTATACATACCCACATCCTGATCATGTATGGCAGCACGATATGAGTCCTCCAAGTGAAGAATTTATGAACATGGATGATAATACTATAAAAAAAATTAGTGTTGTTCCTAAACCTTATCAAAAACCACATCCTCCAATTCACCAAGTTGTGGATGGTGTTAGATCTATCGAGTGGGCAGCACAAAATGGAATAAATGTTATTATGTGGATACCTACAGTTAAAGCTCTAAAAATAAAATTTGAAGCTTATAAAAATGCAAGATCTGAAGCAGAAAAAAGAAATGTTCCTATGGGTGAAGGTGTATCTCTAGTAAGAGATATGTTTGTGGCTGATACAATGGAAGAGGCTAGAGAAAAAGCAGGAGAACATATGGTAAATTATATGAGATGGGTATGTCATTGGAGAGGGCTTGGTAACCATATGGATCCAGATGAAGAATTACCTGTAACTAAAGGAAAACTAGATTTACTAAGCTATGATTTTCTTCATAAACGAAATATGTTATTTGGAACGCCTGAGTATGTAATAGAGAAAATTCATGAACTTAAATCAGAATTAAATTTGCAAAATTTACAAGTATGGTCCAATTTTCCTGGGGTAAAACATGAAGATTGCATGAAAAGTATTAAGTTGTTTACCGAAAAAGTAATGCCTAACTTCAAAGATGATTTAAATACTGAAGTAAAAAAAGTTTCGTGATCAAAGGAAAGAGCCTAACTGGCGGCCAAGCTGCAATTAAATCCTTAAAAAAAGAAAAAGTTAAACATGTTTTTGGTTTAATTGGCTCAGCTACTATGGAAATGTTTGATGCGCTTTATCATGAAAAAAATATAAAATTTATTGGTGTTCGTGATGAAAGAACCGGAACACATATGGCGGATGGATATGCAAGAGCATCTAATCAACCAGGTATTATACTTGCTGGACAAAATGGTCCTGGTGCAACAAATCTAGTTACCGGGCTTGCTCAAGCAAAAGCAGCCTTTTCTCCTGTTGTTTCTATTGCTGGGTCATATTCTACTAAAGATAAAATGGAAGATGCTTTTCAAGGTCTTGACCAACAATCTTTATTTAAACCAGTAACAAAAAAAACCTGGACAGTAAAAAATACTAAAAAAATTCCAAAAACTTTTAGTGATGCTTTTAAATTAGCAATGTCACCAAGAAGAGGTCCTGTGTGTATTAATTTACCAAGAAATATTTTGGCAGATAAAGGAAATTTTAAAATCAACGATAAAAATCAATCTTTTGATAATCAAAACTCAACTAAAGTAAAATCTAATTATATAAAAAAAGCTGTAAAGATTATTAGTAATTCAAACAAAACTGTTATTATTGCTGGAGGTGGAATTAAATATACATCAAAATATAAAAATGTAGTTAAATTGGCAGAATTGTTAAACGTCCCAATAGTAACTGCAGCTGGTCATGGAGATGCTATACCATTTAATCATAAACTAAATGCTGGACAAATGGGTCCAAGAGGTAATCCAGTTGCATCTAAACTAGTTAAAGAAGCGAGCGTTATAATTGCTCTTGGAACAAGACTGGGATTTAATTCAACTTTTTATTCTTACGAAAATATAAATAAAAAAGCAAAGATCATACAAGTTGAATTAGAAAAAAGAATGATAGGAAGATACTTTCCTGTTGCATTAGGAATTTATGGAGACGCTGCCACAATAGCTGAGCAATTATATAAAGAAATTAAGAGGCAAAATATTACTCTTGATATAAAAAAATGGACCAATAACTATCTAAATGAAAGAAAAAATTTTTTGCTTAACAGAGATAAATTTAAACATAAAAATTTTCCTATTCAGCCCAATAGTTTGTTTAAACAATTAAGACAAGTACTTCCTAAAAACTCTGCAATTACTCTAGATGCAGGTACGCTTTGTTTGCAAGCGACAGATGCTCTTGAATATTATGACCCTCCATCTTTATTTACCCCTTTAGACTTTGGTTTAGTTGGTTTTTCTTTTGCATGTGGTTTGGGTGTAAAGATTGCAAAACCTAGTAAAAAAGTAATTAGCCTTATGGGAGATGGAGGTTTTGGAATGACAATTTCAGAATTAAGCACAGCTGTTGAATATAAGATTAATACAATAACTATAGTAATGAACAATAAAAGTTGGGGGGCTGAAAAGGCTTATCAAAAAGATTTTTATGGGAAAAGATACTTGGGAGCTGATATTAGTAGTCCACCTTTTGATAAAGTTGCTGAGCTATATGGCGCTAAAGGTTTTAAGGTTAAAAAAGTTTCAGAAATAAACCAAGCACTTAGAGAAGCTTTAAAAATAAACAAACCTGTAGTCATTGATGTTGATGTAGACCCAAAAGCACTATACAGTTTTAGAAGAGATAGTTTTAAACATAGATCAAAAAAATGAAATTAGAATTAAGAAAGTTTACAAAATTTGTTGATAAGACATTTATTGAAGGTGGAAAAGAAGCAAAAGTACCAGTCTTGCTAGTTTCTGTTGCAGCAGTTTTTAAAAATCCTTGGGATGGTCAAGGATTTGTTGAAGATCTCAAACCTGTAATTTTAGATTTAGCTCCAAAGCTTGGTGATATTTTAGTTCCAGAATTAATAAAAGAAATTGGTTCTCCAGATAAAATTATAGCTTATGGTAAAGCAGGAATTGTCGGTTTAAATGGAGAGATCGAGCACGCATCTGCTTTTATTCATACGTTAAGATTTGGAAATAAATTTAGAGATGCAGTGGGTGGAACATCTTATTTAAGTTTTACAAATACAAGAGGACCAGCTGGATCGAAAATTTCTATACCAATGATGCATAAAACAGATTCAGGTTTAAGACCATATTATCTAACACATGAATTTACTATTCATGATGCTCCATTTGATAATGAAATAGTAATTGCTATTGGTGGAGCTTCTAGTGGAAGAGCACACGCAAGAACTGGTGATAGATATCAAGATATGAAAGAAATGGGCATTGAACCTAAATAATTAAATGATCAATGCTAAAGACTCTAATGATACTTTCTATATTCTAAATAAAAAAGAGAACACCCCATTAGTTTTAATTCATGGTGTAGGACTTAATCATAAAATTTGGGAACCTCAGATTAATTCATTTAATAATACTGTCTTGGCATATGATATCTTGGGACATGGAAACACACCCTTAAAAAAACCACAAATAAGTTTTGATGATTTTTCATTACAATTATTAAATTTGATTGATGAACTAAAGTTTGAAAAAATGCATTTAGTTGGTTTTTCGATTGGTTCATTAATAGCAAGGAATTTTGCCTCCAAATATAATAATAGATTAGAGTCTTTAACTTTGCTTTGCTCAGTTTTTCAAAGAAGTAATGAGCAGCAACAAATAGTAAATGATAGATTTGAATTATCAAAAAAAAGTAGATCTTTATCAAAACAAGCTCTTAAGAGATGGTTCACAGATGATTATATAAATAAAAATCCAAATATTTATGAAAAAATTTGTTCTATGCTTGAAGAAAATAATATGGAAAATTTCCTAAAAGTTTATGAACTTTTTGTTAAGCACCAAGATAATGAAATATTTGAAAATATAAAAACTAAAACATTAGTTATGACTGGAGAAAATGATATTGGATCAACACCGGAAATGTCCCAAAATTTAAGTAAAAAAATCGCTAATTCTAAAGTTAAAATAATAAGCAATGGAAAACATCTCTGTAGTATTGAGTGTGCAGATGATGTAAATAACGCTATTAAGGAACATATAAAAAATGACTAAACTTAAGCAATATAAAATGTTTATCGATGGAGAATGGGTAGACTCAGATACTAAAAAAACTTTTGAAACTTTAAATCCAGAAAATAATAAGTCATGGGCTGTAGTTCCTGAAGCAAGTGCAAATGATGTTGATAAAGCAGTGAAAGCAGCACAGAAAGCATTTGAAGGAGAATGGCCAAAGTTACTTCCACGAGAAAGAGGAAAATATTTAAGAGCAATAGCGGATAAACTTAGAAAGAATGCTGAGTTACTTGGAGAAATTGAAACTATTGATACTGGAAAATTATTTAGAGAAACAAAAAAACAAGCAAACTATATTGCAGAATATTATGACTATTATGCTGGTATGGCAGATAAAGTTGAAGGAACAGTTTTGCCAATAGATAAACCAAATATTCAAGCAATAACTACGAGAGTACCAATAGGTGTTATAGCAGCAATTATTCCTTGGAATTCACAGATGCTGTTAACAGTAACTAAACTAGCGCCTGCTTTAGCAATGGGAAATACTGTTGTTATAAAATCATCTGAGTTAGCACCTGCAGTTTTATTTGAGTTTGCAAAATTAGTTGAAGAAACAGGAATACCAAAAGGAGTTGTAAATGTTATTACAGGTTATGGTGACCCATGTGGAAAAGCTCTAACAACACATAATTTAGTTGAAAAAATTGCTTTTACAGGAGGTCCTGAAACTGCAAGACATATAATTAGAAATTCAGCTGAAAATTTATCTGAAGTAAGCCTGGAACTTGGAGGAAAAAGTCCTGTAGCAGTATTTGAAGATGCTCATCAAGAAAATGCAATAAATGGGATTACCGCAGGAATTTTTGGTGCAAGTGGCCAAAGTTGTATTGCTGGTTCAAGACTTTATTTACAAAAAGGAATTTATAATGAATTTCTAGATAAGCTTGCTGCAAGAGCAGAAAAAATAAAAATTGGTGCACCTATGGATCCTGAAAGCGAAATGGGTCCAATTGGTAATTTTAAACAATTAGAAATAATAGAAAAAAATATTAAATTAACTGTAGAACAAGGTGGAAAAATTAAATGTGGAGGTAAAAGACATCCATTTTCAAATGAAGGATACTATTTTCCTCCAACAATAATTGAGTGTGATAATCATAATCTTCCCACTGCAGAAAATGAACTTTTTGGTCCAGTGTTATCTGTAATGAAATTTGAAAATGAAGAAGAAGTAATAAATAAAATGAATGATAACCAATACGGTTTATCATCTGGAGTTTATACTAGTGACTTCTCAAGAGGCATGAGAGTTTCAAAAGCAATCAGGGCTGGAATCACATTTGTAAATACTTATAGGCTAATATCTCCATCTGCTCCATTTGGAGGAATGAAAGATAGTGGCTATGGTAAAGAAGCAGGTATTGAATCTATAAAAGATTACACAAGAGTAAAAACAACTTGGTATTATACTTCGGATAAACCAACTCTTGATCCATTTTCAATGAGATAAAATTGTCTTTTAAGCATACAGTAATAATTGTCCTAGTAATGTTCTTTTTGGGAAGTGCATATCCTTTAGGTAAATTTGGTTTAAATGCTTCTATTAATCCAATTATGTTTGGGGCTTTAAGAATGGTTATAGTTTTTTTGTGCCTAATACCTTTCTGTAAAATAAAAATTCCTCAAAAAAAATATTATCTGCCTCTTTTAGGATTTTCGATATGTATGGGTGCAGGGGTAAATATGTTTTTATATTTGTCATTAGAAGCTGCTTCAATCTTGGCTCCAATTACAATTGGCGCTCAACTTTCAATTCCTTTAGCAATTATTTTGAGTTCTCTGTTTCTTAGTGAAAGTATTAGTTTTAAAAAATGGATTTTAATATTTGCATCATTTTTTGGAATTGTTTTAATAGCATTTGATCCAAAAATTTCAGAAGAAATCTTAGCAACATTGTTAATTTTTGCTATGGCATTTTTTTATGGTTTGTCACAAGTATTTTCAAGATATCTTAAAGATCTTGATGTAAAATTTACTAATGCTTTTATGGGTTTAGTTGGTTTTATTATATTAATTATTATTTCCCATTTGTTTGAAGGAAATGTATTTCGTCAAATATCTAATATTGAAACAAATGGATGGTTAGCAGTATTTTATGCTGGAGCTATAATTTCAATATTTGGTCACATGATGATGTTCTATTTGTATAAATTTTATCCAGTAGGAATGGTTTTACCTTTTTATGCTTTATTTCCTGTTTTTGGATTAATACTAACTTTTTTAATTTTTGGAGAAATTCCAACGCTCATAATGGTCACTGGTGGAATTATCGTTGTACTATCAGTGTTTATGCTTCAAAAAATTAGATAATTAATCATTGAAATATTAATTTAATCATAATCTAATCGTCTTTTATAAATTGTTAACAATTAAAGGGAAAATTATGAGAAAATTAATTTTAGCTGCATTCTTATTTGTTTCTACAATGACAACAAATACTTTTGCAGATGGACATGGAATTAAAATGGGTATCATTTTAGGTTTCACTGGTCCAATTGAATCTCTTACACCAGCTATGGCTGCGTCTGCTGAGCTTGCATTTAAAGAAGCTTCAGACTCAGGATCATTACTTGGTGGAAAGAAAATATCAGTAGAAAGAGCTGACTCAACTTGCGTTGACTCTGCTGCTGCTACAACTGCTGCTCAAGGATTAGTGGACGGAGGTGTTGTCGCTATTATGGGAGCTGACTGTTCTGGAGTTACAGGTGCAATTGCAACTAATGTTGCTGTGCCAAATGGAGTAGTAATGATTTCTCCATCTGCAACTTCTCCAGGATTAACTACTTTAGCTGACAATGGATTTTTCTTTAGAACTGCTCCATCAGATGCAAGAGGTGGTGCAATCTTGGCTGACATTACTAAAGACAGAAAAGTTAAAAGTGTAGCGATTACTTATACAAATAATGACTATGGTAAAGGTTTATCAGATGTTTATGAAGCAGCTGTTAAAGCTCATGGTATTAAAGTAACTACTGTTCTTGCTCACGAAGAAGGTAAAGGTGACTACTCAGCTGAAGTAGCAACGCTAGCGTCTGCTGGTGGTGATGCTGTTGCTGTTCTTGGTTATCTTGACCAAGCTGGAGCACAAATTATTCAGGGTTCTCTAGACGCAGGATCATTTGATAGATTTATTTTATCTGATGGTATGATCGGAGACTCATTAACTGATAAATTTGGTAAAGCTTTAAACAAATCATTTGGTTCTCTACCAGGATCAACTGGAAAAGGTGCTGGAGTTTTTGCTGATGTAGCAAAAGCTGCTGGTATTGATTCTTCAGGTCCTTACACAGGTGAGTCATATGATGCTGCTGCTTTAATCACTCTTGCTATGCAAGCAGGTGGAAAAGCTGACAGAGCTACTGTTCAAGCAAATGTTATGGCTGTAGCAAATGCACCTGGTAAAAAAATCTACCCAGGTGAATTAGGAAAAGCTTTAGATTTATTAGCTAAAGGAAAAGCCGTTAACTATGAAGGTGCAACAGGTGTTGAATTTACTGATGTAGGTGAAGCATTTGGTTCCTTCTTAGAAAAAGAAGTTAAAGGCGGTAAATTTAAAACTAAAAAACAAAGATAATACTTAATTCTTTAAAACCTCAGCGAAGAAATTCGCTGGGGTTTTTTTTATTCTAAAAAATATATTTATCAGATAAATACATCAAAAAAGCTAATGCCATTCCTAAAAGTAAATATTTCATTTAATTTTTAATTATTTTCTCCGGTAAAATTCCTTGTGGTCTAAATCTCATTATAACCAATAGTGCTGTTCCGATCACTAAAAATCTAAAATAAGGAGCACTATTTATTAAATGCACTCTAATTTCATTGGTTTCTGGTAAATGTGCCGTGAAAAGATTAATAAAAAATAATGCTATTGGTGCTGCTTCAACCCATAAAAACCAAACAACAAAACCACCTAAAATTGCTCCAAAATTATTTCCTGTTCCTCCAACAATAACCATTACCCAAATAACAAATGTATATCTCATTGGTCTGTAACTTCCTGGTGTAAATAATCCATCGTTGGTTACCATCATGGCCCCTGCTATACCAACTATTGCAGAACCTAAAATAAATATTAACAAATGTTGTTTAACGACATTTTTTCCCATAGCTCCTGCAGCTTCTTCGTTATCCCTTATTGCTCGCATCATTCTTCCCCATGGAGAATAAAGAGCTTTTTGAGTAACAATTAATAAAATTATAACGACGGTTAAAAATAACCCTGTAAAACAAAGTTTTACATACACCGATGAAGCATCAATAACTAACTGTTTTAAAACTTCTTGTTTTTCTGAAACAGAATTAATTAATGCTAGTTTTCCTGAGTGAAATTTTTCAACTAAATCTATAAACCACGGTGATTGCTGAAGATTAATTTCATATGGTGCTGGTCTTTTAAGACCAATTACATTTTTAACTCCTCTCGCTAACCAATCTTCATGTTTGATTATTGATACAACTATTTCTGCAATTAATAGAGTTGCAATTGCCAGGTAATCAGCTCTTAGACCTAATGCTACTTTTCCTACAACAAAAGCTAATCCACCTGCAAGAAAAGCGCCTGCTATCCACGAAAATAAAACTGGTAGACCAAGTCCGCCTAAAAAACCTGTTTTAGCTGGTTCTACTGCTTCAATACTTTCAATAGCTGGTTCGGAAATTAATCTTAGTAATAATATTCCAATTATAATTATAGCAGCTACTAAATAATTTCTATTTTTGGATTTTGCAATTTTTTTTAAAGTAAGACGAATTGAAAAGACCATTCCAACAATAACTCCGAGGCAAATCATCATATTTAAACCGCCTACACGCCAAGCTTCTCCAACAGGTGCCACCGATATAAGTACAACAGCTAATCCGCCTAAAGCGGTGTAACCCATTATTCCAAAGTTAATTAACCCGGCATATCCCCATTGGATATTTGCACCTATAGTCATAACTGCTGAAATTAAACAGTAGTTTAAAATTGTTAAAGCAATTGACCAGGATTGGAATATTCCGACCAAAATAATTAAGGTAAACATTATTAAGTAAGCTGTAATTACATTTGTATATTGTCTCATAGTGTTTTTCCTTTAAATATTCCCGAAGGTCTAAATAATAAGACAATTACTAAAATTGAAAATGAAACTGCAAACTTATAATCAGTTGATAATATTTGCATCATAGAATTTGGTTCTAATGCTTCTGGGAGTATATATGTAAAAAACTTTTTATAAGCGTATGTTAAAAATATTTCAGCAAATGCAATAACGTATCCCCCTAAAAAAGCACCAAAAGGATTTCCTATTCCACCAACAATTGCTGCTGCAAATATTGGCAACATATTATTAAAATATACAAATGGTCTATAGCTTTTATCTAGTCCATACAAAATTCCACCAATTGTTGCCAATATTCCAGCAATAATCCAAGTAATTAATACAACTTTTTTTGGATCTATTCCTGATAGTAAAGCTAAATCCTCATTATCAGAATAAGCTCTCATACTTGTTCCGGTTTTAGTTCTATTTAAAAACCAAAACATTATAGAAACTACAATCATTGTAATAACTATTGTTATCGCCTGTGTTGACTTAATGGTTAAACCCTCGTTTAATCCTGTCATTTCTTTAAATTCTGAAGCTTTTAAAATAAATTTTTCTCCATCAAGAAAAGTTCTATCTGCAGGTCCGATTATTATCCTTATTATTGCTTGAGTAACAAACATTACCCCAACACTTACCATTGCTAGCTGAACTGGTGGGCTTTTTTTAATTCGATAATATTCAAATACAAATTTGTCTATGGATAACATGTATAAAATCATCATAAAAGTTGCAAAAGGAATTGTTATTAAAGCTGTTGGAAATATTCCTAGATTTATACCTAAAGATTGAAAATAATATGTAAGAAGAACCGCAAACATAGTTCCAAATGACATCATGTCTCCAGTTGCAAAGTTTGCAAATCTTAATATTCCATAAATCAAAGTTACAAAAATTGCTCCAAGTGCTAACTGTGATCCGTATGTTAAAGCAGGTATTATCGTATAATTTAATAATACCAATATTGCATTTATAAAGTCCATTTAAGCTCCTAGGAAAGACCTTCTAACTTCGGGATCATCAAGTAATTCTTTTCCAGATCCTTCAAATTTATTTTCACCTGTTACTAATACGTATCCTCTATCAGAAATACTCAATGCTTGTTTTGCATTTTGTTCGACCATTATAATTGCTACATTTGTTTCTTTGACTTTAATTATATGCTCAAATAATTCGTCCATTACTATTGGGGAAACTCCTGCAGTTGGCTCATCTAACATTAAAACAGAAGGCCTTATCATTAATGCTCTTCCAAGAGCCACTTGTTGTCTTTGTCCTCCTGATAATTCACCTACTTTTTGAGATTTCTTTTCATTTAAAATAGGAAATAATTCATAAATTTCCTCGATAACTTTACTAACATCATCTTCACGTAAAAAAGCTCCAACCTCTAAATTTTCTTTCACAGTTAAATCGGCAAATACATTTCTAGTTTGTGGAACGAATGATATGCCAGCCTTAACCCTATTTTGAGGAGATAAATTAGAAATATCTTTTCCATCCATTGAAACAGAACCTGATTTCAAATTAAGAAGTCCTAACATTGCTTTCATTGCTGTAGACTTTCCAGCACCATTGGGACCAAGTATTGCAACTATCTCTCCTCTGTTTGCATTAATTGAACATGAGCTAATAATATCTGGACCATTTCCATATCCAGCTGTCATTTTACTTCCTTCAAAAAAAGTCATTAATTATTTTCTCCTATTTTGTTTTTGCTCGGCCTAAATAGCTATCTATTACTTTTTCATTTTTCATCACTTCGTCTGGTGTACCTTCAAATAATACAGATCCTTCCGCCATAACAATTACTGGGTCGCACATTCTTTTTATAAAATCCATATCATGTTCAATCATACAGAATGTATAACCTTTTTCTTTATTTAATCTTTGAATAGCAGTTCCAATATCTTTTAGTAAGGTTCTGTTAACTCCAGCTCCAACTTCATCAAGTAAAACTATTTTTGCATCAACCATCATAGTTCTTCCAAGCTCAAGTAATTTTTTTTGACCACCTGATAGATTTCCGGCTAATTCGTTTGATAAATGCTTTAAATTTAAAAAATCAATAACCTCATAAGCTTTTTGTTTTACGATTTCTTCCTCTTTTTTAACTAATTTTGGCTTTAGCAATGCTGTCATCAATTTTTCTCCAGATTGATTGCCAGGAACCATCATTAAATTCTCCAACACAGTTAAATTTGTAAACTCATGTGCTATTTGAAAGGTTCTCAACAATCCTTTTGAAAACAATTCATATGAAGGGATTGAAGTTATTTCTTCGTTATTAAACTTTACATGTCCTGAGTTAGGTTTTAAATTTCCCGCAATCAAATTAAATAATGTAGTTTTGCCAGATCCATTTGGACCAATAACTCCGGTGATAGATCCTTTTTTAATGTTTAAAGAACAATTTGATACTGCTGCTAAACCACCAAAATATTTTGAAATATTATTAATCTGCAGAATATTTTGATCAGGCTGCATAGACAATTATACTTTGTTTAATCTTTTAAGAATACTATTTAATGTTTTTTCTGTTGATCTATAGAATCCAGATTTTCTTAGTTCTTTAACACCTTGTTCATTAAGTCCTCTTGGAGTTTGAGACTCTTTTACTAAATATTTCAAATCTTTATTAGAATTAACAACAGCATCTTCGGATAATGCAACAAAAAGTGAAGTAATATACTTCTGTGCTTTATCTCTTTTAACACCACGTTTAACTAGCCAATTAGACATTGTGCTTAATAACTCATAAAATGGTGCCATCATTCCTGAAGTAGACCAAAAGTTTTTAGACAATTTTTCATTATTAATTTCAATTGTTGTTCCAATTTTATCAAAAAAGTTTTTAATTTTTTTATTTGGAGGAAACAATGGAACTGGGCCTTTTTTTAATGAAATTGGAGGAAGCGGCACTGCTCTTGCAATTGTCGCTTTTACTTTGATAGCTTTTTTAAGTTGAGGCAAAGTCATCGTTGAAATAAAACTAACAATTGTTTGGCTTGATTTAAATTTTAAATTTTTAATTATTTTTTCACCTACAGTGGGTGTAACAGCTAAAAAAACCCAATTACATGAATTAACTATTTCCTGATTATTTTTTGCAATAGAAACTTTTCTGAATTGTCTTTTGAGTTTCTTTGCTACATTTCTATTCCTTGGTGATAATACTATCTTATTAAAAGATATTTTAGATCTACATATTCCCGTAACTACAGATGAAGTTATTTTTCCAGTTCCTATAAATCCTAAATTCATATTTGGTTACAATATTCTTTAATATAACAAATAACCATATTTAATTAGACAAAAAAAAAGACCAGCAATAAATTGCTGGTCTTTTTAATAAATGTAAACTTTACTTAAAAAGTTTTTAGTATAGACACTGTAGCACTAGCTGACATCATGTCTGTAATTTTTACTTTTGTTGAAGTGTCTGCATCGTTTGTCGATGTTACATCGTCCCATTGAGTTGCAGTTGCTTCAAGTCTAAATGACATTCCATTTTCACCATCAACTTGATAACCTAGTCCAGCAGTCCATCCTTGAACTTCAACATCACCGTAAGAACCACCTGTTCCTAAATTCTCATTAGTTTCAACAGTTGCTTCTCTAAGTCCAGCTTTTAAATATGCTCCTTCAAGCGCCTCTATAGGTAGAGGTAGAATTGCATAAAGAGAGATCAAGTCTTTAAAATCTGCTTGAACTGTGTTTGTTAAGTTAGTCGAATCTGAGTCTGACGTATGCTGAATGTTTGTGTTCTCAGGTGTAGATATATCGCCCGGGAAGTAGTCAACACCAATAGAAACAGGGCCTGCATCGTATTCAATGAATACAGACATTGTTGTCTCTAAAAATGCACCGGCTTCTTTTCTATCTTTGTTACCTACGTTGTTACTAGGTATTTCTTCACCAACCGCGTAGAAACCATTGTAATTACCTGATACACCAATGCCTAATCCTTCAATAGAATATGCAGCACTAGAAAGACCAAACATCATTACTAAAGACAGTGTAATTGCTTTTAAAGTTTTCATAATATTATGTCCTTATTTATTTAATTTTTTATAAAAAATATGTGTTTTGATATCATTTTAATCCTCTTAATAACACATAACTTATATCTGATTTTATACATTAATTCTCATTGTTGTAAATTTACAACAAAAAAACCTCTATTTTATTGACTTATTTTAACATCTTTGGGTTGTACAATATTATTTATTTTGCTGAACATTTATTAAGAAGATTTTTTCGAATCTATTAAATATTAAATTTTACGAATTTTTGGATAGCCCTAAAAAACCGGGAGCTAAAGATGGCTAGATAGGACTATCTAAGGTAATTATAACACACTGTACTAAATTTGCATTATAAATATATATAAACCATGAAAAATATTACTATGTATTCAGGCCCAATGTGTAATTTTTGTGAAGCAGCAAAAAGACTATTTTCAAGGAATAATCTAAAATATCAAGAAATAGACATTTCATCAAAAGAAGGGCTTAGGGATGAAATGATTAAAAAAGCAAATGGAAAAAGGACTATTCCACAAATATTTTTTGATGATCACCATGTTGGTGGATACGTAGAGTTAAGAGACTTAGAAAAAAAAGAAAAATTATTTGAACTTTTAAAATAAATATATTTATTAATGTTCTAATATAAACTATTTCTCCTTAAAGAATAGACAAATTCCGTTATTGCAATATCTTTTTCCTGTTGGCCTTGGACCATCATCAAAAATATGGCCGTGATGTCCTCCGCAATTCTTACAGTGGTATTCTGTTCGAGGATAGCCTAGTAAATTATCAGTTTTTGTCTCAAAAACATCTGGTAGAGATTTAAAAAATGAAGGCCATCCAGAACCACTCTCATATTTAGTATTAGATTCAAATAATTTTACTCCACAATTAATACAATGATAGCTTCCTTCTTTTTTTTCGTAATTTAATTCACTTGATCCAGGAGCTTCTGTTCCTTCTTTAAATAAAATTAGTTTTTGCTCTTCAGATAATTCTTTATTTATTTTTTTCATAAATGTAATTAAAGTCAAATTTTTTTATTAATTTATAATTACTTTTTTTTAACAAATCGTCAATTTCTTTATTATTTTGTTTTGATTTTTCATTATGATTAATCATTTCAACACATAAAAGTTTAATAAAAAATTTTTCAAAATTTAATTTTTTAAGCACATTAATCTCATGTCCTTCGATATCTATATTCATAAAATCAATATTATTAAAGTCAAAATCATTAAGAATTTGATCAATTTTTTTTGTTTTTATTTTTTTCTCAGTTATTTCACTATTTTCAATATTGTGATGATCCTTTAAAAATGAAAGATGATTATTATCTAAAGTGTTTTGTGTATTAAGCTCATCAAGAAAATATAGTTTTTGTGTGCTCTCTTCATCTGATATTGCAATATTTAAATTTTTATCTCTTTGTCTTGCAAAATTAAACAATTCAATTGTCAATGGATTTAAATCAATATTAATACCTGACCACCCATTCTTATATAATAGATAAGTATTATTATGCTTAGTAGGATGATAGCAGCCAATATCTAGAAACTTTCCTTTGTAATTTTTTCCAAATTTATTTAAAATAAACTTATCTTCCCCAAATTGAGAACCGTTTTTCAAAAATTTATAATTTCTAATATAAATATTATAAAAGTAATAAAATTTCTTCAAATAAGTATACTTTTTTGAAATGTTTAAAAATTTAGATTTTGTATTATTCATTTAGTTTTTTTTTGTTTGAAAGTGTTATGCCAGCAACTATAAATATTGCTCCAAGAATATGGTAAGACATAAATTTTTCATCAAAAATTAACATTGCCATTATTGCTCCCATAATTGGCATCAAATGCAAAAATATTCCAGCTCTATTTGCTCCAATAATTGAAATTCCTTTTATCCAGAAAAAAAATGCCGCTAGTCCAGGAAAAATCACTACGTATGCTAAAATTAAATAAAATGGTTTTCCTAAAATGATTGGATTTCCCATATTCATTTCAATAACATAAATTGGTATTAAAAAAACTAATCCACAAATAATTACAACTTCTAATAAGGACATTTGTGAAATTTTATATTTTTTACTTTTTAAAAGAGCGGAATAAATTGCCCAAGAAAACATGGCAACAACCATTGATAAATCTCCTTTATTAAAATTTAAATTTTTTATTAAATTTAAATCAGCCTTTGTAATAATAAATATTACTCCAGTTAGAGATAAAATAACTCCAATAATTTGAAAGATGTTTGTTTTTTCAATTTTTAAGATGGAAGAAATAAAAATTATCCATACTGGAATAGTTGAAATCATTAAAATTCCACTAATGACCTGAGTATAATAAAGTGAATAATAAACAATAGAATTAAATATCGTTATGCTAGTTATTCCCAATATTATAAAAAAACCTAGATTATCTAAAATATATTTTTTATTGTTCATTATTTCCTTATAAGTAAATGGAAATAAGATTAGCCCAGCAAAAAACCACCTATAAAAGTTTAGAGAAAATGGTGGTATTTGAAACATGCTTGCAGCTTTACCAACAATGAAATTTCCTGACCAAAATATAGTAGTTAATATTAAAATTAAATAGGCTATTTGGTTATTGTTTTTCACGATTTAAGAAAACCTTAAAGAACTGTATGGTTCTAAATCTAAATTAGTATTCTCATTTGAAATCATTTTAGAAATTATCTTTCCAGATATAGCTGCTAAAGTCCACCCTAAATGATGGTGACCAAAAGAATAGAAAACATTATTATAATTTTTAGAAGATCCAATAACAGGAAGGTAATCTGGTAATGTTGGTCTAAATCCTAACCATTCATCATCATGATGATCTGGAAGACCGTCTAATAAAAACTTAGCATTATTGACTAAATTTTTTATTCTTGATTTTGAAAGTGGATTATTTAAACCTCCAAACTCAACAGTTCCAACAACTCTTAGTCCTTGCTCCATAGGTGTCATACCAAAGCCCCTATTCTGAAAAACAACAGGACGTGAAATCAAATTATCAAAACCTTTAAAATGAATGTGATAGCCTCTTTCAGTGTCTAGCGGAATATTTTCATGTAAATTATCTGTTAACTTTTTTGAAAATGCTCCACAACAAATAACTAGTTTATCAAATATAAATCTTTGTGTTTCTGATCTTACTACAGGATTATTTTCATCAAAGTCTACTTTTTTAATATTTAATTTTAAAAATTTTCCACCTTTTTTCACAAAACTTTCAAATAATTTGACCCAAATTTTTCCTGGGTTTCTTGCATGTCTTGCTTTTTTATAAAAAACCCCAGCATGATAAATATTTTTAATATTAGGTTCTAGATCATGGATCTCACTTTTACTTAATAATTGTTGTTCAGCTCCTATTTCATTTCTTATTTTTATTTCTAATTCTCTACTTTTAAGATTTTGATCATTCCATATATACATAATACCTTTGTTTTCCACCAATCCAGACAGATCAATTTCCTCAAATAGTTCATCATAAGCTGGTAAAGCTAAGTCTAATATTTGATGCATATATTTTGCTGTATGCATCATATTTTTTTTACTACAATTTTTAATAAATTTTATAAACCAAGGAAGCATTTTTGGAACATAATTCCATTTTAATGCTAATGGTCCAGTAGAACTTAAAAGCATAGCAGGAACATCAGTTAAAATATCTGGTCTATTTACTGGCACTGAAGCATAAGGTGAAAAGTGTCCTGCATTGCCATATGAGGCTGCTTGGTTCCCTGGCTCTTCCCTGTCAAATAAGGTTACCTGAAAACCTTTTTTTTGTAAAAAAAGTGCATTACATACACCTTGTATTCCAGCTCCCACAATCCCAATTTTAAATTTATTTGTCATTGTTTTTATAATACATATTTATTTTAAATTATTTAAAGTGACAAATTATACTTGATTTAATTTATGATATTAGCTGTCGACTATAGATTTTAGTGCTCATAACTATTCCTAGCCCAATCATTGTTGCTAACATTGATGAACCACCATAAGACATGATCGGCAAGGGCGATCCAACTATAGGTAGTAAGCCCAAAACCATTGACATATTAACAGCGATATAAACAAATATTGCAGAACCAAAACCAAAACAAAAAAACTTGCCGAAAAAATTTCTTGATAAAGATCCAATTCTCAAAATTCTAAATATTAAAATTGCATATAGAATAAGTAATAAAATTGAACCTACAAAACCAAATTCTTCAGAAAAAAGTGTAAATATAAAATCTGTATGTTTTTCTGGTAAAAATTCTAAATATCCTTGAGTTCCTTTTAAAAAACCCTTGCCAGTAAGACCTCCAGATCCAACAGCAATTTTTGATTGTATAATTTGATAACCTGCACCTAACGGGTCTTTATCGGGGTCAAAAAAAGTTAAAATTCTTAATTTTTGATAGGGTTTTAAAAAAGAAATTACAAATGGTGCTGAAATAATAAAAACTAAAGACGAGTAAAAAAAATATTTAATATTAACGCCTGCTAACCATAAAACAATTATACCACTTAATGCGATTAAAATAGATGTTCCAAGATCAGGTTGACTTATTACAAGAGAGATGGGTATGATTAAAATTAATATAGGTATAATTATATTTCTTACTCTGTTTACATTTGCAACTTGAATTCTATGATAATATTTCGCAAAACAAATAATAATTGCAATTTTCATTAGTTCAGATGGTTGTAGGTTTATAAAATATAAATCAATCCATCTTTGAGATCCTTGGGCAGTTATACCAAATAATGATGCCCATACTAAAAGTCCTAATACTATTATGTAAAATAAATAACCTAAAGTATGCCATGTTTTAATATTTATAAATGATATAAAAATCATCATAGTAAAAAAAACTACAAATCTTATTATATGACTTTCAGAGTGATACCTTAGTTCACCTCCATCTGTTGAGTACATCGCAAATGAACTAATTATTCCTATAATTAAAATAGTAAATAGCATTATATAATCTAGAGATCTTAACTTTTGAAAAAAAGTTGATTTATCAGATAAGGAGCTTTGAATAAACATTATATATCAGTAGTAGCTAAATTTTTTTTTTTTTCTTTTTCTCTTAATTCGTGTCTATCAATAACAAATTTAAATAATTTTTTTGCAATAGGTGCTGCTGTAGAACTTCCAGATCCTCCATGTTCGACTAAAATACTAACAGCGTATCTTGGATTTTTATATGGTCCAAAAGCTACGTACCATGCGTGATCTCTTTCTTTATAGGGAATTTGGTTTGTCTTTAAATCAAGCTCTCTTTCTTCTTCAGTAATTCTTTTTACTTGGGCTGTTCCAGTTTTTCCTGCAAACTGGTATTTTGGATCTTCAATTTTAGAAGAAAAAGAAGTTCCATAAATTTCATTTGTAGATCTAAACATCGCATCTAGAACAAATTTTACATTTTCCTTATTTCTATATAATGCGTCATAAGTTTTTTCATCTTTTTTAAATAATTTTTCTGTTGCTGAGAGCAGGTTTGAGTCTTTTAATTTATTTTCTTCAGCAAATTTCATTTTTTGTTTAATAGTTTCAATAGTTTCTTGATTGTTATCATAAATTATTTTTGGGTAAATTTTATGACCACCATTTGCAAGTTGAGCTGTCATTAAACACAATTGCAAAGGTGTTGTTTGAATATAGCCTTGTCCAATACCATTTATTAAAGTTTCTCCTAGATACCAATTTTGACCAATGGCTTCTTTTTTCCATTTTGTTGAAGGAACGACACCTTTTTTTTCATTAAAATATTCTCCTAACACGACATTTCCCAAGCCAAATTTTTTTGCTGTTTTGTATAATCTGTCTACGCCTAATAGCCTTGCTGCTTCATAAAAATAAGTATCACAAGATTGTTTAATTGCATTTTGAAGTGACATATATCCATGTCCTTGTTTTTTCCAACAATGGTATTTCATGCCATACAATTCTAAAGGATGTTTGTGACCTCTACAGTTAACTTTTAAGTTTGTTGTAATAACATCATTTTCAAGAGCAGAAAGTGCTACTAAGGGCTTAATTGTAGAGCCTGGAGAATATAAACCAGAAACAGTTTTATTTAATAAAGGTTTTAATGGATCTTTTTTAATTTGTTTCCACTTATCTTTTTCAATCCCATATAAAAATAAATTTGGATCAAAAGATGGTGAGGAATTCATAGCAATTATTTCTCCAGTATAAATATCCATAATAGAAATTGATCCTGCCCTTCCGTTTAGAAGTTCCTGGGTATATTTTTGAATTTCTGTATCAATTGTAAGTTTTATTGTTTTTCCTTGTTCACCTTCCTTAAAATCAATTTGATTAATTCTTTTTCCATAAGCGTTCACTTCAAATCTTTGAACTCCATTTGTTCCTATTAATTCTTTTTCTAATGCCTTTTCCAATCCAGTTTTGCCAACTCTTAATCCTGGCACATTTCTTTCTTTGATTGTTTCATTAGTAACCAGATCCTCAACGCTTGCTTCAGAAACATATCCTAAAACATGTGTATAAGTTTCATTATATGGATAGTTTCTACCAACTGTTAAAACGGGCCTTGCTCCAGATAGTTCGTGTAGATAAAAATTAATTTTTGAAAATTCATCCCACGTCAAATTTTCAGATACAATTAATGTTTCCCATGGCTTTTGATTATTTTTTTTTTTAATTAATTCTTGTAAATGATTATTGCTTAAATTTAAAATATCTTTTAATCTGACAATTAAAGTTTTAAAATCTTCTACTTGCTCTGGTACAACATGCAATTGATATACCGTAAGATTCTTTGCTATTCTTTTTCCAAAATAATCTACAAATTCTCCCCTTACCGGAGGAAGTCTTGCTTCTCTTAATCTATTTTTATCTGATAAAGTCAAATATTTTTTATTTTCACTGATTTGAAGAGAAAATAATCTTCCAACTATTCCAAAGAATACAACAGCTTTTGCGGCAGCAAATATAAACATGCGTCTGTTAATAGTATTTGATTTTTTAAAACCCGAGTCTTCTCCACTGCCAATCATATTTTTATCCTTAAAAGAATTTTACGATAAATGTCAAAAATACTTGCAAAAATGTAATAAAATAAAAATGTAAATATAATATTACCTAGTATTTCATAATAATTAACTTCAATTGAAAAAAATAAAATTAGTAAAAAATAATTAATAGAATTTGCAACCGAAATTGTAAATAAAAAATATAACCAATCTTTTGTTAAGCTTGGTCGTAATGTAATATTTCTAAGATAACCTGCAAATCCACAGATAATTAGATATGTTAAACTGCTAATTCCAATTGGAAATCCTAAAACTGAATCGTTAAACATACCTGCAATAAAAATATATCCATAACCAAGTGTTTCTATTCTTTTTAAGCTCCAATAAAAAATTAATATAAATGGAAAATTAAATGAGAAATATTTATAATTTAAATAGTTAAAATCAAATTCATTAAATACAGATATAAATAAAAGCAAAAGGGGTAAGTACAAAAGAATTGTATTTATAATAGTATTTTTAAGTTTTGAGCTCATTAATTGTCACTTCCCTCAAAAGATACTAATTTAACAAAAGTTAATTGTGATAATTTAGAAAAAAATGTAACTGTTTCTTCTTCTGTATCTTTTTTATTATAAATACCAATTGGAATTCCTGGCTTAAACAACCCTCCAGATCCAGAAGTATAGACGATACTTTCATTCCCAATAAATATTTCGCTCTCTATATACTCTATTTTTCCGTTGAGTTTACCAGTGCCAGATAGAATAGATTGAATATTGCCAGGTTCTATACCAACTGGAATTTTACTGTTTAAATCTGAAACAAGCAGTGCTCTAGAAGTAGAATAGTTAACTTCAACAATTTTCCCTACCAGATATGTTCCATCTAATACTGCCATTCCAAGCTTAACATTGTCTTTTGAACCTTTGTTCACAATTATTGATTTTAAAAAAGGGCTATTTTTATCAATCAAAACTTTAGCAACTAATTCTTCAGAGTTATAAATATATTCATTTATTGTTTTTTTTAGTCTTTTATTTTCCTCCTCAAGAAACTGGGTTTCATATTTTTTTGATTGAAGTGTTTTTATTTTTTCTTTAACTAAGAGGTAATCATTATAAACATTATAGTGATCTATAACTTTATTGGAAAAATCTTGAATTTTTTTTTCAGGTACAGATATAATAAATGAGCTTCTATAAACTATTTCGTTTAAAGTGATTTTAAGATAATTAGTAACAGGTAGATTAATTTTACTTAAAATTAATAAGCCTATCGAAAAAAAAATTAGTCCAATTAAAGAAAATCTTTGTTTATTACCTTTTTTAATAAAAGCTGAACGAATAGCAATTATAAAGTCATCTCTACTCGCTGCCATAAATTTTTAATACTCTGATAATATGCTCGAAAAAATCTCCTCTTGATCTAAAGCTTTACCAGTTCCAATTGCAACACATGCTAGTGGATCGTCAGCTATGTGAACGGGTAGCCCTGTTTCTTTAGAAAATCTTTTATCAATATTTTTTAATAAAGCTCCACCACCAGTTAACGTAAGACCCATATCAACCAAATCTGCTGACAATTCTGGGGGTGTGTTTTCTAACGCATCTTTAATTCCATTAATCATTTCTTTTAATATAGGATTCAAAGCTTCCGATGTATCTTCTTCTGTTATATTTACTTCTTTAGGAGTTCCTGAGCGGATATCTCTACCTTTAACTGGATACTTGTTATTATTTGTAGGTATTGCGGTACCAATTTCTTTTTTTATTTTTTCAGATGTACTATCTCCAATTAATAGATTGTACTCTTTTCTCATAAAGTTTTGCAATGCATGGTCCATAGCATCTCCCGCAACTCTTAATGAATTTGAATAAACAACTCCACCTAATGACATAACGGCTATTTCCGTTGTTCCACCACCTATGTCAACTACCATGGATCCTGTTGCTTCTGAAATAGGAAGTCCAGCTCCAATAGCAGCTGCAATAGGTTCTTCAATTAACTGAACTCTTCTTGCTCCAGCTGCAAGCGCACTATCTTGAATAGCTTTTCTTTCAACTGGTGTTGATCCGGTTGGAACACAAATTAAAATTCTTGGATTTGCAAAAGTACTTCTTTTGTGAACTTTTTTTATAAAATGTTTGATCATTTCCTCTGTAACAATAAAATCTGCAATAACACCATCTCTTAATGGACGTATTGCCTGTATATTTCCAGGAGTTCTTCCAAGCATCGTTTTTGCTTCATCTCCAACCGCTAGTACTGATTTTTTTCCTTTACTATCAACAACCGCTACAACTGAAGGTTCATTTAAAACTACCCCTTGTCCTTTTAATACTACAAGTGTGTTTGCAGTTCCTAGGTCGATTGCCATATCTTGTGACCAAATTTTTGATACTCTGTTAAATAATCCCATTTATATTCCTTTCACCTTTTCTTCTTTTTTTTGCTCCGGAGAATATCCGGGTGCTGTTTTGTCTCTTTTAATAATCATCTTATTTAATGCATTTATGTATGCATTGGCTGATGCAACTAATGTATCAGTATCTGCTGCTTGACCAACAGTTGTTTTTCCATTTTCCTCAATTCGAACGCTAACTGTTGCTTGAGCATCAGTTCCTTCTGTCACAGCATGAACTTGATATAATTGTAAGTTTACATCATGAGGATAAAGTTTCTTTATACATTTAAATATTGCATCTACAGGCCCATCTCCGGTCTCCGATGCTTTTTTGACTTCACCAAAAACATCTAGTGTCATTTCTGCTCTTTGTGGCTCTCCTGTTCCAGCAAATACTTTTAATGATTTTAAATTAATTGCATTAACTTTATTATCAATTATCAAGCTATCATCAACCAGAGCAATTATATCTTCATCATAAACATGTTTTTTTTTGTCTGCTAAAATTTTAAATTTGCCAAATGCATTTTCTATTACATCGTCTGTAACATCTACATAACCTAAGCTATTTAATTTATCTTTAAAAGCATGTCTTCCAGAGTGTTTACCCATTACTAAAGATGTTTGTTTAACTCCAACACTCTCAGGAGTCATAATTTCATAAGTTTGTCTATTTTTTAACATTCCATCTTGATGAATTCCTGACTCGTGTGCAAAAGCATTTTTTCCAACTATTGCTTTATTATACTGAACTGGAAATCCAGTTGCATTTGAAACAATTTTTGAAGCTTTACTCAATAGAGTTGTATTAATTCCAGTTTCATATGGCATTAAATCAGGTCTTGTTTTCATGGCCATAACTACTTCTTCTAAAGCAGCATTGCCAGCCCTCTCCCCTATTCCGTTAATAGTACATTCTATTTGTCTTGCACCTGCTTGAACACCTGCTAATGAATTTGCAACGGCTAAGCCTAAATCATTATGACAATGGGTTGATAAAATTGCTTTATCTATATTTGGAACTTTATTTTTTAAAGTTTCGATAATTTTTGTAAATTCTGATGGCACTGTATAGCCGACTGTATCAGGAATATTTATAGTTTTTGCTCCACATTGAATTGCTAGCTCAACAGTTTTGCACATATAATCCATATCAGTTCTTGTTCCATCTTCACATGACCACTCAACATCGTCAGTAAATTTTCTAGCATAGGTAACATGTTCTTTAATTGACTCATAAACCTGTTCAGGGGATTTGTTTAGCTTGTGCTTCATGTGTAGCGGACTAGTTGATATGAATGTATGAATCCTAAATCTTTTAGCATGCTTCAATGCTTCGTAGCATCTATCTATATCTTTTTTAGAATGTCTAGAAAGACCCGCGGGAATAGAATTTTTTAAAACTTTACTTACCTCTGTAACTGCCTCAAAATCTCCTGGAGATGCAATTGGAAATCCAGCTTCAATTATATCTACTCCAAGCTCATCAAATACCCTTGCAATTTGTATTTTTTCTTCCAAACTCATAGATGCCCCAGGTGACTGTTCACCATCTCGCATCGTAGTATCAAAAATGTATACTCTATTTTTATCGGTCATTTTATTATTTTAAAGCCTAGGCATAATACATTCTCTCGCCCAGATTGCAAAATAAATTGATTATATTTTAATTAATAATTAGCTTTTGTCACTATCTATTAACTTCTTCTTGGCTATCCAAGGCATAAGAGCTCTTAGTCCTGCACCAACTTTTTCAACTGGATGCTCTGCTAATTTTTCTCTAGTTTTTAAGAAGTTCTTTTGACCATTTTTACATTCGTCCATCCAATCTTTAGTAAATTTACCTGATTGAATATCTGCCAAAACCTCTTTCATTCTTTTCTTTGTTTCTTCTTTATTAATAATTTTTGGTCCAGTTACATACTCGCCATATTCAGCAGTATTTGAAATTGAATAATTCATATTAGCAATCCCACCTTCATAAATTAAATCAACAATTAATTTTACTTCGTGAACTGTTTCAAAATAAGCCATTTCTGGTTCGTATCCAGCTTCAACTAAAGTTTCATATCCATTTTTTATTAATTCTACTAAACCTCCACAAAGAACAGTCTGTTCACCAAATAAATCTGTTTCTACTTCATCTTTAAATGTGGTTTCAATAATTCCTGATCTTCCACCACCAACTGCTGAAGCATACGACATTGCTAATTCTCTTGCCTTACCTGATCCATTTTGGTGGACAGCAAATAAGCAAGGAACTCCTCCACCTTTCTCATATTCACTTCGTACTAAATGCCCAGGTCCTTTTGGTGCTACCATAAATACATCTAAATCTTTTCTTGCTTTAATTAAATCATAGTGGATATTTAAACCATGCGCGAATGCGATAGATGTTCCTTCTCTTACTCTTTGCTCTATGTGATTTTTGTAAATCGTTGCTTGAAGTTCATCAGGAGTTAAAACCATAACTACATCAGCCCATTCAGCTGCATCGGATAAATTCATAACCTTTAATCCTTTTGATTCTGCTTTGGTTTTGCTAGCTGAACCCTCTCTTAAAGCAACCACTACTTCTTTTACTCCGCTATCCTTTAGGTTAAGAGCATGCGCGTGTCCTTGACTTCCATATCCAAAAATTGCGATCTTTTTATCTTTAATCAAATTTACGTCGGTATCTTTTTCATAAAACATTTTCATATTTTTCTCCTTTAAATTTATTTAAATATCTCAGCACCTCTAGTCATAGCAACAGCTCCGGTTCTTGAAACACTTACCAGACCAAATTTTTTTAAATTTTTTGACATTAAATCTATTTCTCTTCTTAAAGCTGTTATTTGTATAACATAAGATTTATTTGATTTGTCCAATATTATAGCATTATACTTTTTGCAAGCTTTTAAAGCCTTGTCTTTCTTTGATTGGTTTCCAACTATTTTAAATAAAGCCATCTCTTTAAATATAACTTTTTTATCTTCCCTTTTAAAATCAGCAACTTTATGAACTGGGACCAATTTTTTTAATTGTAGTTTGATTTGCTCTATAACTTGTGGTGTTCCAGTTGTGACAATTGTAATTCTAGATATGTTTAATTTTGGATCAATTTCAGCGACAGCTAAAGACTCAATGTTGTACCCTCTCCCTGAAAATAAACCAACAACCCTTGCCAATACTCCCGCTTCGTTGTCTACCCAAACAACAATAATATGAGTATCAAGTTTTCCTTGTTTGCCTGGAATGCTATATGCTGATTTTGCTTTTACCATTAAACTAAAGTCTTGCCTTTCCCTGTAATTTTATTTTCTTTTTGGTCTTTTGGTCCTAAAAGCATCTGATTATGTGGTTTTCCTGATGGTATCATTGGAAAACAATTTTCTTGTTTATCTACTCTACAATCAAATATTACTGGTCTATCGGTATTAATCATTTCTATAATTTTGTCGTCTAATTCTCCTGGTGTTTCAGCTCTGATACCTACACATCCATACGCTTCTGCAAGTTTTACAAAGTCGGGCAGAGCGGCAGTATAACTTTCTGAATAATTTTTATCATGCAATAATTCCTGCCATTGTCTAACCATTCCCATGTATTCATTATTTAAAATAAATATTTTAATAGGTAAACTATATTGAACTGCAGTAGACATTTCTTGCATGGTCATCAAAACTGACGCTTCTCCTGCAATATCAATTACCAACTTATTTGGATGAGCAACTTGAACTCCAACTGCTGCCGGCAATCCATATCCCATTGTGCCAAGTCCACCTGAAGTCATCCAACGATTAGGTTTATCAAATTTGTAATGTTGAGCTGCCCACATTTGATGTTGTCCTACTTCAGTTGTTATATAGGTATCTTTATTTTTAGTTAGTTCATAAAGTCTTTGAACTGCGTATTGTGGTTTTATAGTTTCAGTACTATTAACAAAATCAAATGAATTAATAGATCTCCATTTTTGGATTTGTTGCCACCATTTAGAAATCTGTTGTTTATTTGATTTTGCAAAATTAGGTTTTACTTTTTTTATAGTTTTAATTGTTGAGGTAATAACTTCACTAACATCACCTACAATAGGCAAATCAACTTTAACATTTTTATTAATTGAAGATGGATCAATATCGATATGAACTTTTTTTGATTTAGGAGAGAATTCATCTATCTTTCCTGTTATTCGATCATCGAACCTAGCTCCAATGTTTATCATCAAATCACAATCATGCATTGCATTATTAGCTTCATATGAACCATGCATACCTAACATGCCTAAAAATTGACTATCTTCACCAGGATAACTGCCTAATCCTTGCAGAGTAGATGTTATTGGAAAACCAGTTGTGTTAACTAATTCTCTTAAAAGTTCGCTTGCTTTTGGTCCAGAGTTTATTACACCTCCACCAGTATAAAAAATTGGTTTTGATGCCTTGCTCATTAATTTAATTAACTCATCAATATCTTTTTGAGAAAATTTATTATTAACTTTACCATTTAAACTCTTTTGCTTTTTGAATTTAGTATAACTTGTTTTCTGAAACTGAACATCTTTTGGAATATCAACTAATACAGGGCCTGGTCTTCCCGTTGTTGCAACTTCAAAAGCTTTGTGAATTATTTTTTCTAAATCCTTTACGTCTTTAACTAGCCAATTATGTTTAGTGCAAGGTCTTGTTATTCCTGTGGTGTCACATTCTTGAAATGCATCTGTACCTATTAGGTGAGTGGGAACTTGTCCAGAAATACATACCAATGGAACAGAGTCCATATAAGCATCTGTCAAAGCAGTCACTGCATTTGTGGCGCCAGGACCCGATGTAACTAAAAGTACACCTGGTTTTCCACTTGATCTTGCGTACCCTTCGGCAGCATGACCTGCGCCTTGTTCATGACGAACTAATATATGCTTTACTGAATTAAAATTTTTTAATTCATCATAGATTGGAAGAACTGCACCACCGGGATAACCAAAAATAAATTCTACATTTTGGTCTTCCAAGCATTTAAATACTATTTCAGCTCCTGAATACAATTTTGACATTCAGCCAATCTAGCTGAAGTTGTGCTAATAGGTCAAGTTTAAGAGGCAATTATTTTAAATTTTTTAAAGCTAAACTTAAATTTTTTGGATCTATCTTTTGCCAAGACTGCATTTGTCCTCTCGCCCACGTGACTTGTCTTTTAGCATATTGCCTTGTTTTAATAGCAATTAACTCCTTAGCTTGTTGAAGATTGCACTGTTTATCCAATAAATTTGAAATTTCTTTAATTCCAATAACTTTATTTGAACTATTTTCTTTTTTTACTTTGAGCTTATTAAATCTCCTAACTTCTTGAATGGCTCCATTTACAAACATTTCTTCTACTCTCAAATTAATTCTTCTTAATAGCTTTTCTCGAGGGTAATCAATAAAAAGTTTAATAAATTGATCTGGGGAAATATATTTTTTCGTTTTTTTATACCAATTTATAATTGATTTTTTTGTATGATATTTAATTTCATATGCTCTTATAGATCTCTGAACATCATTTTTTTCAATTTTATATTTTATTAAAGGATCAAGCCTTAATAATTTTTTATAAAATTTTTTTTGGCCTAATTTGTTTTGCATTAATCTAGTTTTGTTTCTTAATCTAATTGGAATATTGGGTATTTTTACTAAACCATCAGTTAGGGCTTTAAAATATAATCCTGTTCCACCTACGATTATTGGGACTTTATTTTTTTTCCGAATTTCCTTTATTTTTTTTATAGAAAGCTTTAGCCACTCTCCTGTTGAAAAATTTTTTTTTACATCACAGAAACCATAAAGATGATGCTTAATTTTTTTTATATCTTTTTTGTTGGGTCTTGCTGTTAAAATTTGAAGTTGTTTATAGACCTGCATACTATCTGCGTTTATGACTTCGCCATTAATTTTTTTTGCTAATTTTAATGAGAAATTTGATTTTCCACTTGCTGTTGGGCCTGCAATTAAAATAATTTTGGACTTAAGGTCCATTAATTAATCTAGCTTAACACCAATATATCTTCTTTGGCTTTGATTATTATAAATAGCTATCATAATTGTTTTATCTGAACTCCTTAAAGCCGAATTAACAATATTTTTAAGATCGCCAACCGTTTTAATTTTCTTTTTTTGTGCCTCTACAATTATGTTGTTTACATTTAGATAGTTAATTGGACTATCATTTTCAATTTTAGTAATTACCGCTCCTGTCGTTTCTTTTGGAAGGTTTCTAGCTTCAATATCTTGATCCGTTAAAGCTCTAACTGTTATTTTTAGACCTTCAATAACTGTTGTCTTGGGTCCTTCAGCTTTTTTTATGTTAAAATCTTCAGATGTTTCCAATCTTCCAAGCTTAACTTTTTTTATTACTTCTCTTTGATTTCTCCAAACTTTTACGTCTACAGTTTTTCCAACTTCTGTTTGTGCAACGATTAATGGTAATTCTTTCATTTCATTTATTAATTTGCCATCAAACTCTAAAATTATATCTCCAGCTTTTATACCGCCCTTGTCTGACGGGCTTCCTTCTGCTACGCTTTGAACAAAAGCTCCTCTTGGTTTATTTAATTTTTCAGTATCTGCAATTTCCTTGGTTACGTATTGAATTCTTACTCCCAACCAACCTCTTTTTGTTTCACCGTATTTAATTAATTGATCAATAACTATTTTTGCATTGTTTGAGGGAATTGAAAATCCAATACCTATAGATCCTGATTGTCCAAGTATCGCAGTATTAATTCCAATTACATCTCCATACATATTGAACAAAGGTCCACCTGAATTTCCCTGGTTAATTGATGCATCTGTTTGAATAAAATCTTCATATCTAGTCATACCGATGTTTCTATTTCTTGCAGAAATGATTCCTGCTGTAACTGTTCCGCCTAAACCAAAGGGATTGCCTATTGCAATTACCCAGTCTCCAATTCTTGCTTTATCTGAGTCACCAAATTTTACTGGCAAAAATTTATCTTTAGATTTAATTTGGAGTACCGCTATATCTGACAAAGGATCTGTTCCAATTATATCTGCTTCAAATTCTTTGTCTCCATTAACTCTAACCAAAATATCATCAGCTCCTTGAATAACATGGTTATTTGTAATTACTATTCCTTTTTCATCAATTATAAATCCTGAGCCAAGTGCATATGCTTTCCTTTTTTGTGGGGTTCCAAAATCTTTAAACATATCTTCAAATGGTGAACCAGGAGGAAATTCAAATCCTGGAAATGGGTTGCTTTTTGTAACTACAGTTTGACTAGTTGAAATATTGACAACCGAAGGCATTAACCTCTCAGCTAAATCTGCAAAAGAACTAGGTGCATCTTTTGCATTTCCTTCTATGTTAAAAAAGAAGTAAAAAAAAATAAGAAATGAAAAGAATTTTTTGTTTTTAAATGCCATTTTTTTTCATATACCAAATTATAATAAAACCAATTAATGCAAAAATTAGTCCTCCTGTTCTTAATTGGCTCGCTTTTACATCTTTTGCTTTAAGTAAAATACTTTTCATTTTTGATGGAAATAAGGCGTATAAAATTCCCTCTATAAATAAGAAGAGACCAAGTGCTATGATCAGTTCCCTCATTTAAAAATATTAATCTAATTTTGCTTTTATATTCCCAAAGAATTTAAAGAATTCACTGTCTGGAGACAATATCAAAGATGTTTCTCCACCTATTAAAGCTTTTTCATAAGCTTGCATTGCTCTGTAAAATGCAAAAAACTCAGGATCTTTTCCGAAGGCATCTGCAAATATTTTATTTCTTTGACCGTCACCTTCTCCTTTCATAATCTGAGATTGTTTTTCAGCTTCAGCCAATATTACTGTAACTTCTTTATCTGCAGTAGAAGTAATAGTTATTGCCATTTCCGCACCTTTTGCTCTAAATTCTTTAGCTTCTCTATTTCTTTCTGTTTGCATTCTTCTATAGATTGCTTCACTGTTTGCTGGTGGGAGGTCTGCCCTTTTAATTCTTACATCCACAATTTTAATACCAAATTTTTCTGCCTCATTATTTACTCCGTCTTGTATTAACGCCATCTGATTTGTTCTGTCTGCAGACAATAATGTTTGTAATCTCTGTGTTCCTAAAACACTTCTAATTCTCGAGTTTATAATTGTTGATAAACGTGATCTAGCTACTCTTTCATTTCCAACAGAAATATAAAATTTTAAAGGATCAACTATTTGAAATCTTGCAAACGCATCAACAATTAATCTTTTTTGGTCTGACGCAATTACTTCTTCGGGTGGGGCATCCAAATTTAATATTCTTTTATCTAAGAAAACCACATTTTGAATAAAAGGAATTTTAAAATTAATTCCTGGGGTAGAAATAATTCTTTTTGGATCTCCAAATTGAAGAACTATTGCTTGATTAATTTCTTTAACAATAAAAATAGAAAAGAAAGCTGTCACTGCTAATACTATAATGATTGGTAATAAAATTTTTTTCATTTAATTTACCTTTTTCAATTCCGGTAGAGGTAGATATGGAACTACTCCTGATCCTGCGTTCTTATCGATTATAACCTTATCAATATCAGCCAAAACTTTTTCCATAGTTTCAAGATACATTCTCTCCTGAGTTACTTCCTTTGCTTTAGCATATTCATTATAAATTGATACAAATCTACTTGCCTCACCTTCTGCTCTTGCAACAACTTCTTTTTTGTACGCTTCTGCAGCTTGTAAAATTTTTGCAGCTTCTCCTCGAGCCCTTGGAATTACATCATTAGCATAAGCTTCAGCTTCGTTTTTAGATCTCTCCATATCTGCTCTTGCAGCTTGAACATCTCTAAATGCATCAATAACTTGATCTGGTGGGTCAGCTTTTTGTGTTTGAACTTGTGTAATCTGTATTCCAGAAGTGTATTCATCTAAAATACTTTGAATAATTTCTTGAGTATCTATCTCTATCTTTGATCTTCCTTCAGTTAAAATTGGCTGAATATTTGATCGAGCAATAACTTCTCTCATGGCTGTTTCTGCAGCAGCTTTAACTGTTCCCTCTGGGTCTTGAATTTTGAATAAAAAATTTCCAGCATCTTTAATTACCCAAAATACAGAAAAGTCTATATTCACAATATTTTCATCTCCTGTTAGCATTAAACTTTCCTCTGGAACATCTGCTACACCGCTAGATCCAAATCCACTATCCCTTTCTGATCTAAAGCCAATATCCATTCTATTTACTTTTGTAACTTTTGGAGTAAGAACGCTTTCAACTGGAAAAGGTATATGATAATTTAAGCCTGGCTGGGTTGTTTTAACAAATTTACCAAATCTTAAAACTACCCCTTGTTCATCAGGTAACACTCTATAAAGGCCACTTAAAGCCCAAATTACTAATAATATTATCAAACCAAAAACTATTGGTTTTCCACCAGATGTACTTCCACCGGGAATAAATCTTTTTATTTTGTCTTGTATATTTTTTACAATTTCATCGATGTCAGGTGGTGTTGGTCCTCTTCTAAAACCGTCACCATTTCCACCTCCTGGGGGCGATCCCCATGGACTTTGATTTTTGAAATCGCTCATATGACAATGTATATAGTGTCTTTATCAAGAAAAACAAGGTAAGTTGAATTGATGGATACAAAACCGCGACAAAAATCCTTTGAAAAAAACCCTATTAATGGAACAAAATTCACAATAGCAGTTTCAAGTGCAAAAGGAGGTGTTGGAAAATCTACATTTGCAACAAATATTGCAATTGCATTAAAAAAAGCAGGATGCAAAGTTGGATTATTAGACGCAGATATTTATGGTCCGTCATTACCGAAGCTATTTTCAATAAATGAAAAACCTAAGAGCGATGGGAAAACTTTAAATCCTATTTTGAAATATGACATTCAGTGTATGTCTATTGGTTTTTTAACCGAAGAACAAACTCCAATGATTTGGAGAGGACCAATGGTAACGAGTGCAATAAAAACTTTCACACAAAAAGTTTCTTGGAAAGATTTAGATTTTATAATTGTGGACATGCCACCAGGAACTGGTGATACTCAGCTTACATTTTCACAAGAAATAAAAATGGATGGAGTAATTATTATCTCTACACCTCAAGAAATTGCACTACAAGATGTAAAGCGTGGAATCAGCATGTTTGATAAACTTGGAGTAAAAATTATTGGTTTAATTGATAATATGAGTCATTTTATAGGCGATGATGGAAAAAAATATCCGATTTTTGGAGAGGGTGGAGTAAAAAGAACAGCTGACGAATTTAAAAAAGAATTTTTAGGGGAAATACCAATTAATCCTGAGGTTGGCAAGTTAGGAGATCAAGGAACTCCAATTGTTGAAAGCAAACCAGATCATGAAATTTCAAAAATTTATCTTAATTTAGCTGAGAAAATTAAATCAACTTATCTTTAAGACCAAAGGCAATCATTAATTCATTCCATTCCCTTTTTGATAAACCTGACTGATCTACATTAACTTCTTCACCTTTAATTAATTTTTGTAAAATAATTTTTCCTTTTGCTGATACTTCTGTACCACCAACTCTATAATCCATAAACGCTTCATATGTGATAGGGACCCATTTTTTTAATGTATTCAACATTGCTTCTGCATACGTTCTAATTTCATATTGTGCATGATGATCTGCTCTTAGTCTTAAAAAGTTCATTAGATTAAGTAAGTCAGTTTTCCAATACCATTGGGTATAAGTATTTAAAGTTAAATTCATTCTAGCAAGCTCTCTTGCAAGACCAACAGCATTTTCATTAATTACGGAACCATCATAACGTTCATTAAGCATCATCTCGTAATTATCATAAGTTTGTTCGGCATCCTTTTTTAAAAGACTCAAAACTTTCTGAGCTTGCTCTCCTTGAAGTGTGTCTCCTCTTCCTTGTCTATTACTTTGGGATTGAGCTGCTAAATTTTCTATATTAGGCAAATAAAATTCTTTATCTAAAATTGAATATCTGGCTGAGTATTCATTAACGTTTGCAGTTCTATGTCTAATCCACTGTCTTGCAATAAATATAGGAAGTTTTACATGATATTTTATTTCACACATTTCAAATGGAGTGCTATGCCAATGTCTCATTAAATATTTAATTAAACCTGAGTCGGTTGAAACTTTTTTGGTACCTTTTCCATAAGAAACTCTTGCAGCTTGAACTATAGAAGTATCGTTGCCCATATAATCAACAACTCTTATAAAACCATGATCCAGAATGGGTATTGCCTCATAAAGAATTTTTTCAAGCTCAGGCGCAGCAACTCTTTTTGTACTAGTTTCTTGATTTTGTTGATCTTTAATCTCTTGTTCTTGTTCTTTAGTTAATTTCATGAATAAAATATTGAATCTATTTATTTTACTTTTATATTAATAATGTTGGTTTTCCAACTACGACGATAAACGAATTTCGTAATAAGCATTGCGGACGTGGGGGCAGTACCCACCACCTCCACCAATTTCAACTTATGGGGGTGAACCAGAATCGACGAGTGTCTAAAAGTTATTCTTTCGTTCGGTATTGTTCCGCCGTAAAGGGCTAAATTATAAATGCTAACGAAAGTTACGCAATTGCAGCTTAATTAATTTATTAATTAAGTTACGGGGTTTGGGGCACCTGGCAACAGAACGCCCCTAAAAATTTGATTTATCTAATTATCTGGTGCGGTCAGAGAGATTTGAACTCTCATAGGCTAAGCCCACACGGCCCTCAACCGTGCCTGTCTACCAATTTCAGCATGACCGCATTTATGCGTCAGAATAAATTAATGACAATTCAATTTCAAGTTGGTAAGTTTTTATATGGAAGTTAATATAGAGATAAAAAAAGCAACTGATGCAATTTATCAGAAAGTCTCAAAAACTATACCAGAAATAGAGTGGGCAATTCATGCTCCTTACATTTACAAAATTAATAAACTTAAAAAAGAAAAAAATGCTGTAATTCTTGCACACAATTATCAAACACCAGAAATATATCATGGTATTTCAGACTTTTCAGCGGACTCACTTGCGCTTGCTGTTGAGGCTGCAAAAACTAAAGCTGATATTATAGTTATGTGTGGAGTTCATTTTATGGCCGAAACAGCAAAACTTATGAGTCCAGAAAAAAAAGTTCTTCTTCCAGATATGAATGCTGGTTGCTCATTGTCGTCGTCTATTACTGGTAATGATGTAAGAAATTTAAAAAAAAAATATCCTGGAGTTCCAGTAGTTTCATACGTGAATACATCTGCAGAAGTAAAAGCAGAAACTGATATATGCTGTACATCTGCTAATGCTGTTAAAATTGTTGAGTCACTTGGAGTTAAAAAAGTTATATTTTTACCAGATGATTTTTTAGCAAAATATGTTGCTTCTCAAACAGATGTCGAAATTATTTCCTGGAAAGGTACATGTGAGGTTCACGAACAATTTAATGATAAGGAAATAAATGAAATTAGAAAAAATAACCCAGGTATTAAAATAATAGCTCATCCAGAATGTCCTCCTGATGTTATTGAAGCCAGTGATTTTGCTGGATCAACAAGTGGTATGATAAAATATGTTAAAGATAAACAACCAGAAAAAGTAATGATGGTTACTGAATGTTCTATGAGTGATAATGTTCAAATTGATAATCCAAATGTTAAATTTATTCGTCCTTGCAATTTATGTCCTCATATGAAAAAAATAACATTGCCTAAAGTGTTAGATTGTTTGGAAAACGAAACTAACGAATTAATAATGGATAACGAAACTATAGAAAAAGCAAGAAAGTCTGTAGAAAGAATGGCTGAGATAGGCAGATAAAATCTGTGCCAAAAATAAAATTAAGCAGAAATTTTATTAACAATGTTTGCAAGCTAGCACTAAATGAAGACTTGTATCCTACGGGAGATATTACTTCTAATCTATTAAAAAATAATACTAAAATAAAAGCTAATTTGTTATCAAATCAGGCAGGAATAATAGGTGGATTAGAATTTGCAAAACAGACTTTTAAATTAATTGATAAAAAAATTAAAGTTAAAATTAAAAAAAAAGAAGGGTCTCAAATAAAAAAAGGAAGTTTAATAGCAATTATTGAAGGTAATATAAAAAATATATTAATTGGTGAAAGAGTTGCTCTAAATTTTTTATCTCATATTTCTGGTATCGCTACTAAAACAAACAGTTTCGTAAAAAAAGTAAATAAAAAATCAAAAATCTGCTGTACTAGAAAAACTATTCCAAATTTAAGGGTTATTCAGAAATATGCTGTTAAACTTGGTGGAGGAGAAAACCACAGATTTAATTTAAGTGATGAGTTTTTAATTAAAGATAATCATATAGCTGCAAATAAAAATATTAGAGAAATAATCAAACAAGCAATTAAATCTAAGAAAGGTAAAAAAATTACTGTAGAGATTGATAATCTTAACCAGCTAAGAAAAATAATTGGCTTAAAATTTGATAGAGTTTTATTTGATAATATGAACATTAAGAACCTAAGAAAAGGTGTCAAACTTTCAAAAAAATATTATGAAACAGAGGCTTCCGGAAATATTACTATAAAAACTGTAAAGTCAGTTGCAACAACTGGTGTTGATAGA
Organism: uncultured Pelagibacteraceae bacterium; assembly: GCA_902569415.1. Lineage (GTDB taxonomy): Bacteria > Pseudomonadota > Alphaproteobacteria > Pelagibacterales > Pelagibacteraceae > Pelagibacter. Next base: position 3,786 of record CACFUH010000006.1, on the reverse strand, counting down.
ATTTCTGTCGGTAGTATTACTCATAGTGCTCCAGCTGTAGATTTAAAATTAGAAATTTAAAAAGGAATTTCTTCATCTTTATCACAAGAAAAAACTTCACAACCACCCTCTTCAAAAAACCAATCTAGCATTTGCTCGATTACAGTTGGATATGCCTCATGCTTAATCTGATCTGCTGCTATTGAAATTGGTATGAATTGTTTTTTTTGAGGTGGGTTAAAAGTGATAAATTGAGCTTTAGCATAATCTTTTATTTTTTGAATTGGTCTAGAATGAAAAGTAAAATCTTGTATTTCTATTGCTAGACATTTTCTAGCTTTTCCTATCCATATTATAAAATCGTGAGGTCTCTCATCACTAGTAGAGCCTTCTGGGATTATATATAGAGTATCATTTTCACACTTTTGAAATGGGTACTGATCAATTAAAGGTACAGACGGAATATAATCAATATAGTCACCTTTTATTTTTACGATTTTAGAACTCCACTCTTGTTCTATTACTAACTTTTTCTTTTTTCTTTTTCTCATGCTAGCAATAACTTTTATTCCAAATTTGCCATTGTACCATGAGTCGGTATTATCATATATTTTAAAAGCATCTCTGACAGGTTCTTTTGCTGCTTCTTGCTGCAACCAAATTAAATCTGCATTTCGATCATCTTTTTTTTTTTCCTCATAATTATCAAAACCATTTGATAAAAATTCTGGATTATTTTCTTTAGGTATAATTTTCATTTTAACTCCTTTGTAAATTATAAATTAGAACTACATTTAGGAACTTAAATTTTTATTACAATGAGAATGTATTAAAAAAAATAAAAATGTTAGCTGGGGATAAAGATGTATAATTTTTTTTTTGAATTCATAAAATAAAATTCATGAGTGTACAATTTAAGATTTATAAAATCTTAGATTGAATAAAAAATCAACCATAAGTAATTATTGTTACACTAATTACGATAATTTCAACTTCTTAAAGAAATAATCTTAGAATTCTTTTTAGATATCACAACCGGAAGTTAGAATTCTTTTTAGATATCACAACTGGGAGTTAGAATTCTAAATTATTAAGAGGGGGTCGTAGGTTCGAATCCTGCCGCCCCGTCACTCTATTTTTTTAATTGAGCTTGTGCAGCAGCAAGTCTTGCTACTGGCACTCTATATGGTGAACAAGAAACATAATCTAATCCAGCATCTGAACAAAAATATATACTTTTTGGATCTCCACCATGTTCTCCACATATCCCTAGTTTTATATTTTTATTTTGTTTTCTTCCTCTTTCAGAAGCAATTTTGATTAAATCACCTACTCCTTCATCTATTGAAATAAAAGGATCAATGTCAAAAATTTTATTTTCAATATAGTCATTTAAAAACTTACCACTATCATCTCTACTAATACCAAATGCAGTTTGTGTTAAATCATTTGTACCAAAACTAAAAAATTCTGCGTGTTTTGCTATATCTTTTGCCTTTATTGCTGCCCTAGGTAATTCAATCATAGTTCCAACTAAAAATTTAATCTTTATTTTATTTTCATCTTGAACTTTTTTTGCCGTTCTTATTACAAGATCTTTCATAATTTTTATTTCAGCTTCAGTTGAAACTAAAGGTATCATAATCTCTGGGAAAGCAGATTTAATTTTTTTTGATTTTAAATCTGTTAATGCTTCAAATATCGCTCTACATTGCATTTCATAAATTTCAGGAAAAGAAATTCCTAACCTGCAGCCTCTGTGTCCCAACATTGGATTTTGTTCATGTAGTTCGTTAATTCTTGTCTCAACTTCTTTAATAGGTAATTTTAATTTATTTGATACTTCAATAATTTCTTTTTCAGTTCTTGGAAGAAATTCGTGTAATGGAGGATCTAATAATCTAACTGTAACAGGTAGACCGCTCATAATTTTAAATATTTCAATAAAATCATTCTTTTGATGTGGTAAAAGTTTCTCTAATGCTTTATTTCTATCCTCTGTAGTTTTTGAAAGTATCATTTCTCTTGCAGTCTTGGTATCTAATGAAGTTTCAGAATTTGTTCTTACTTTTAATTTTCTAAAACTATCTGCCCAGCTCATTAACTTTGAAAAATCTCCTGAAATTTCAGGTTTTATTTTTGGAACTTCTCCTTGAATAATCCTTCCTGTGGATCCGTCTATTGTAATTAAATCACCTTCTTTTATCTCTATAGAACTGGTTTTAAAAATTCTTTTATCATAGTTAATATCAATTTCACTTGAGCCAGAAACACATGGTCTTCCCATTCCTCTTGCAACTACCGCTGCGTGGCTTGTCATTCCACCTCTCGAAGTCAGTATTCCTTTTGCTGCGTGCATTCCATGTATATCTTCTGGTGAAGTTTCTACTCTAACTAAAATTGAATCTTGCATCATTTCATTAAGTCTCTCTGCCTCATCAGATGAAAAGACTACTTTTCCACTTGCTGCGCCAGGGGAGGCTGGTAAACCTTTTGCAATAACATTTATTTTGCTTTTTTCATCTAAAGTAGGGTGCAAAAGTGTATCTAGAGAATGTGGGTCTATTCTTGTGACAGCAATTTTTTTTGAAATTAATTTTTCTTTTACCATCTCAACTGCAATCTTAACAGAGGATTTGGCTGTTCTTTTTCCAGATCTTGTTTGTAATATCCAAAGCTTATTTTTCTCGACTGTAAACTCAACATCTTGCATGTCTTTATAATGTTTTTCTAAATTCTTTAAAATTTTATATAATTGTTTAAAAACAATGGGCATTGACTCTTCCATTGAGCTTTTTGTTGTCTTAGCTTCAATTCTAGCTTTTTTTGTTATGTATTGTGGAGTTCTTGTACCCGCAACAACATCTTCTCCTTGTGCATTAATTAAATATTCTCCATAAATTTCATTTTTGCCTGTTGATGGATTTCTTGTAAAAACTACTCCAGTAGCACAGTCATGACCCATATTTCCAAATACCATTAATTGAACATTGACTGCTGTCCCCCAATTAGAAGGTATTTGATTAATTTTTCTATAAACTTTTGCTCTATTGCTTTGCCAAGATAAAAATACTGCTTTTATTGCACCTATTAATTGTTCATTAACATCTTGTGGAAATTCTTTTTTTGTTTTTTGTTTTACAACATTTTTAAAATCTTTAATTAAACCATCCCAATCTTTTTCGTCTAAATCAGTATCTAACAAAACTCCTTTTGTTAATTTATAATTTTCAATTAGCTCTTCAAAACTATAGCTTTCAACTCCTAATACAACATTAGCGTACATTTGAATAAATCTTCTATAGCTGTCTTTAGCAAATCTTTCGTTTGATGTTTTTTTAGCAAGTGCTAGAACTGTTTTATCATTTAGACCTAAGTTTAATATTGTATCCATCATTCCAGGCATTGAAATTCTTGCACCAGATCTTACTGAAACTAGCAAAGGATTTTTTAAATCACCAAATTTTTTACCTGAATCCTTTTCGATATTTTTTATTTCAGCTTTTATATTTTTTAAAGTTTTTTGATCAATTTTTTTGTTATTTTTGTAAAATAAATCACACACTTCGGTGGAAATAGTAAATCCTGAAGGAACAGGATACCCAAGTCTTCCAATTTCAGCCAGATTTGCTCCTTTACCACCCAAGATATTTTTTGGAAATTTTATTTTTTTTGTATCTTTTGATTTAAAATTAAAAACTAATTTTTTCACTATAGGCTTTCTACTTTAGAAAAATTTAAATAATTATCGAAGGTTTTACACAACATTTGTAAAAGTTCTAGTCTATTTTTTTTAATCAATTCATC
>CACFUH010000005.1 GCA_902569415.1 uncultured Pelagibacteraceae bacterium | reverse complement strand
TCGTAAACTCAACATCAAAAGAAAAAAGGAAGAAGTACTTAAAATATATTTTTAAAAAACTACATGGAGAGAAGGGGAAACTTGATCCAGATGTTTATGAATTATATTTGAGGGATTGTGACAAAATGATAAGAAATGATAGAGTGGCATGGGGGTCATGTATGGTTTCATGTGGTGATGCAGATGCTATGGTTACCGGGAATACTAGAAGATATGGTCAATCTTTAGATAAAGTTCTGAAAGTTGTCGATTCGAGACCTGGGGAAATTATGTTTGGTCTAAATATGATAGTAAGTAAAGGTAAAACTATCTTTATCGGAGATACTTCGGTTCATGAATATCCTTCTTCAGCACAAATGGCAGAAATTGCCATATCTGCTTCTAGAGTAGTTAGACTATTTGGATTTAATCCTAAGGTTGCTTTCTTATCACATTCAACTTTTGGACAACCTATTACCAGTAGAACAAAACATATAAGAGATGCGGTAGATATACTTAAAAAAAAAAAAGTAGATTTTGAATTTGATGGAGATATGCAGCCGGACGTAGCTTTAAATGAGGAGTATAAAGAACTCTATCCTTTATCTAATGTAGTTGGAAATGCTAATGTACTAATTATGCCAGGACAACATAGTGCAGCCATTTCTTATAAAATGATAAAAACTTTAGGAGATGCTAAAGTTATTGGACCTTTGTTAATTGGACTTGGAGAAGCAATAGAAATTGCACCTTTAAGATCTTCGACTTCAGATATTTTAAACCTTGCTTCTGTTGCTGCATACTCAGCAGGTATAATTGATTATAATAAAGAAAATTAATTTTTTTGAATTCTTAAATCTTCAACCAAAAGAATGCTAGAAATTACATCTTCAACATCAAGTATTTGTTTCGCTTCTTCTATTACTAAAGATTTTTCTTCCTTCGTCTCTGCTATTCCATAAATATAAATTTTTTTCTTATAAGTATCTATGCTATAGTTGGCAGACTTTATTTGTTTATTAAAAATTAAAGCTGATCTTAATTGAGAAGTTATTAATAAATCTTTCGCAGATTGTTTAAAATTAAACTCTTCCTTAATTTTTAAATCGTTTTTGACCGACCTTGCTCCTTCTATCTCCCAAGCTAATTTAGTGATTTTTAATTTTTCCTCTGGATCATTTACTTTTCCAGTAATGAATATTCTACCATCTAATACTTGCGTACTTATACTTAATAAATAATTTTTATTCATTAACAATAGTTTTGCATCTAGATTTTTATCCATAATTCCGTCATCAATTTGAGTACCTACAGTTCTTGGGTCTAGAGCAACTGTAACGCCGGTTCCAAATATTCCTTTTGATGAGGCTCCTACACAACCATTTAATAAAACCAAAACTAATATAATATTAATAAATTTATTTTTCATTTTTCATTTTTAAACAATAATTGTAAATTTCTTTTTTTTGTATACTTTTCCCTTCTTTAATCAAATCTACAATTTCTTTAATACTTAATTTTTTAATTAGCTTTCTAATTTTTGTTTTATCAGATTCGCTTAAATTGTCTGAGGTTTTATTTACAAGTTTTTTTTCAGAAATTACTAGTGTAATTTCACCTTTTAAACTAATTTTTTTTTGATCTATCTCATTAATATTAAATCTAAAATATTCTTCAAAATATTTAGTAATTTCTTTACAAATTAAAATTTCTCGATCAGAAAAATATTTTTTAATTATGTTAAGCGATCTATTAAATTTTTTTGCAGATATAAAAAATACAATTGAACCATTTAATTGAGATAAATTTGAAAAATTTTTATTTATTTCTGAATTACTTTCAGGGAAAAATCCATAAAAATAATATTTGTCTAAAAAACCACTGATAGAAAGAGATGCAGTAGGTGCAGATGGCCCAGGGATAGGTATTAAATTTATTTCATTTCTTATACATTCTTTAATAAGTATATTGCCAGGATCAGAAATAGTAGGAGTTCCAGCATCAGATATTAAAGAGACAACTTTATTTGATTTTAAAATATCAATTATTTTTTGTAGGTTTTTTTTCTCATTAAATTTATGATAGGAAATTAAGTTAGATTTAATCTTATACTTTGATAATAATTTCTTTGAAACTCTAGTGTCTTCACATAAAATATATTCCGAATTCTTTAATACTTTTAAAGCTCTTAATGTAATATCTTCTAAATTTCCAATAGGTGTAGAAACTATATATAAGCCATATTTTAAATTAATATTTAGTGAGTCAGTTTGTAGATTCATTATTTTAATTGATTATAATATTAACATTAAAATGAAAAAAATTACTCAATTTATTATTTTTATATTTTTAGGTTTAATACTTAGTATTTTTCAAAGTTCTGCTGAAAATAAAATTAAAATAGGTTTAGTTGTTCCTTTAACTGGTGAATATAAGAATATTGGTCATTCAATATTAAAATCTACACTTCTAGCAATAAATAAAATCGATAATAATAGGATAGAAATTATTCCTAGAGATAGTAAATTTAATCCTGAAACTACATTAAAAGTTTCTAAAGAACTTTATGAACAAGGTGTAACAATAATTATTGGACCTGTTTTTAACAAAAATCTTATTTATTTGGAAGAATTAGAAGAAGTAACTTTTTTATCATTATCAAATACAAATATAAATAATCCTAAAAATGTTATTAGTGGAGGCATAAATGCAATTTCTCAAATAAAAGCAATAAAAAAATTTCAAGAACTTTCTAAATTAGAAAGAAGTATTTTATTAGTTCCAAATTCAAATTTTAAAGATGAAATTGAGGATGCGGTTATTAAAACCAGAATAAAATTAAAAGATAAATTTATTTATGATTCTGACCCAACTATCCTAACATCTCAAATCGAGAAATTGACAAGATATCCTCAAAGAAAACAAAATTTAAAAGATGAAATAAAAAGAATAAAAAATTCAAATGAAGCTAATAAAGAAAAAAAAATTTCTAACTTAGAAAAAAGAGACACATTAGGTGGAATAAATTTTGATTCTGTAATTATTGCTGATTTTGATGAAAGTTTAAAAAGTGTTGCAACATCATTATTGTATACTGATATTTCTTCAAAAAGAGTAAATTATATAACCCTTAATCAGTGGTTTGATAAATCAATACTCAAGGAAGAAAATCTACAACCAATATATTTTCCATCTATAAATAAAGAAAATTATGATGATTTTGTATCACAATATTTTAATATTTATAATGAGTACCCTAATCAAATATCTTTTTTAAGCTATGACTTGGTAGGTTTAGTATACTTTTTAATATACAAAAACGATTTTGTTATTAACAATAAAATTTTTTACAAAAAAAATAAATTTAAAGGAAAAATTGGTATTTTCGAAATTAATAAAAATAAAATAAGCCATATATTAAATTTTTACGTTGCTGAAAATAATAACTTTAAAAAAATTTTTTAATTTTTTTGAAAGCTTTCATCCTGTGATCAATTTTATATTTTTCTTTTGGATTCATTTGACCAAAAGTAAGTTTTTTATTTAAAGGTATAAATATTGGATCATATCCAAAACCATTTTTGCCTTTTTTGAATTTAGAAATAGTTCCTTCAACTTTTCCCTTAACAATGACAAATTTATTATTGGGCCAATAAATTGTTAATGAACATATGAATCTGGCAGATTGTTTAATCTTAAACCAACTTTTGTTATTTTTTTTTAATTCTTTATAGACCTTTTTTATAGCTAAATTAAAATTATTTTTTTTTCCTCCCCATCTTGCTGAATAAATCCCTGGAAGTTTATTTAAACTATCAATTTCAAGCCCAGAGTCATCTGCAAGACAAATCATTTTAGTTTTTTTAGAGAAAAATTTAGCTTTTAAAAAAGAATTTTCTTCAAAGGTTTTACCAGTTTCATTTGGACTTTTTATGAATAAATCTTTAGGTGACAGAATCTCTACCTTTTTAGGCAATAAATCTCTTATTTCCTTTATTTTACCTTGGTTATTGGACCCAACGAATAAATTGAATATTTTTTCTTTTTTCATCTGGAAATTCTCATTTTTCTTACCATATAGAAGCTTATGGAAAAAGAAGAAAACCAGCACGATAATTCTAATAATCAAGAAGAGATTAGAGACAATAAAAATACAGAAGATACATCTAAAACAGATGAAAATATAAATCCTGAAGATAAAATAAAAGAATTGGAGGATAGGCTGGCAAGAGCTTATGCGGAAATTGAAAATCAAAGAAGAAGATTTGAAAAAGAAAAAGATGATGCATTTGATTATGGTGGTTTTGCACTTGCAAAAGAAACTTTGAACTTGATTGATAATTTAGAAAGATCAAAAATTGCACTAGAAAATGATGAAAAATTAAAAAGTACTGAAGGACTAAAAAAAATAATTGAACATTTAGATATAATACAAAAGGATATGCTATCTATATTAAAGAAAAATAATATAGAAGAAATAAAATCAGTCGATCAAAAATTAGACCCAAATTTACATCAGGCAATGTTGGAAATAGAAGATGATAATAAAGAAACTGGAACAGTAGTTCAGGAAATTCAAAAAGGTTTTATGATGAAAGAAAGACTTTTAAGGCCAGCGCTAGTAGCAGTTTCAAAAAAAACAATTAATAAAGAAGAAAATTCAAAAAAAAATCAAAAAAGTGAGGAAAATCAATCAAAATCTAAAGAAAATTAGTTTTTAAAGTAACTTGTAGATTAAAAAATAACACATATATGAGGAATGAAAGTTAATTATGAGCAAAGTAATAGGAATAGATTTAGGGACAACAAACTCTTGTGTTTCTATAATGGAAGGAACACAGCCAAAAGTTTTAGAAAATGCTGAAGGAGCAAGAACAACTCCTTCTGTCGTTGCATTTACTGAGGGTGAAGAAAAATTAGTTGGTCAACCTGCAAAAAGACAGGCTGTTACAAACCCTGAAAATACCATTTTTGCAGTTAAAAGATTGATCGGCAGAAACTTTGAAGACCCAACAGTTAAAAAGGACATAGAAACATCTCCATTTAAAATTATAAATTCAGAAAGTGGCGATGCGTGGATTGAGTCTCAAGGTAAAAAATATTCTCCTTCCCAAATTTCAGCTTTTGTTTTACAAAAAATGAAAGAAACTGCTGAAAAATATCTTGGTCAAGAAGTAACTAAAGCAGTAATAACTGTTCCTGCTTATTTTAACGATGCACAAAGACAAGCCACAAAAGATGCTGGAAAAATTGCTGGACTAGAAGTTTTAAGAATAATTAATGAACCAACGGCTGCTTCTTTAGCTTATGGTTTAGATAAAAAACAAAATAAAAAAATAGCTGTTTATGATTTAGGTGGAGGAACTTTTGATGTTTCAATTTTAGAACTTGGAGATGGAGTTTTTGAAGTTAAATCTACCAACGGTGATACTTTCTTAGGTGGTGAAGATTTTGACAACACAATTGTAGATTATTTATTAAGTGAATTTAAAAAAGAAAATGGAATTGATTTAAAATCAGATAAACTTGCATTACAAAGATTAAAGGAGGCTGCAGAAAAAGCAAAAATTGAATTATCTTCTGCTGCACAAACAGAAATAAATCTACCTTTTATAACTGCAGATAAAACAGGTCCAAAACATATTAATTTAAAAATGACTAGAGCGAAATTAGAGGCTTTAGTTGAAGATTTAATTGGAAGAACGATTCCACCTTGTAAAACAGCACTTAAGGATGCTGGATTATCTGCTAGTGAAATTAATGAAATAATTTTAGTAGGTGGAATGACAAGAATGCCTAAAGTAATTGAAGAAGTAAAAAATTTCTTTGGAAAAGAACCAAATAAAAGCGTAAACCCTGACGAAGTTGTTGCTATGGGTGCTGCAATTCAAGCAGGAGTGCTTCAAGGCGATGTTAAAGATGTATTGTTGTTAGACGTTACACCTTTATCATTAGGGATTGAAACACTTGGAGGAGTATCCACAAAACTTATAGATAAAAATACAACTATACCAACTAAAAAAAGCCAAGTATTTTCAACTGCAGAAGATAATCAACCCGCTGTATCAATAAGAGTTCTTCAAGGTGAAAGGGAAATGGCAACAGATAATAAATTACTTGGAAACTTTGAATTAGTTGGAATAGCACCAGCTGCAAGAGGAATACCTCAAATAGAAGTTACTTTTGATATTGATGCCAATGGAATTGTAAATGTTTCTGCAAAAGATAAAGGCACTGGAAAAGAGCAAAAAATTCAAATTCAGGCTTCTGGTGGCTTGAGTGAAGAAGAAATTAATAAAATGGTAAAAGAAGCGGAATCAAATAAAGAGGCTGATAAGAAAAAAAGAGAAGCAGTTGATTCAAGAAATCAAGCTGATACTTTATTACACTCTACAGAGAAAAATCTAAAAGAACATGGAAGTAAAGTTTCTGATGCTGATAAAAAAGCAATTGAAACTGCCTCTGCTAACTTAAGAAATTCATTAAAAGGAACTGATATTGAGGATATTAAGAAAAAGACACAAGATTTAGTCCAAGCTTCGATGAAATTAGGTGAAGCAATTTATAAATCTCAGCAAAGTGCTAAACCTAGTGATACGCCAAAAGATGCAAAAGAAAAAGAAGAAGGAAAAAAAGACGATAACGTTGTTGATGCAGACTTTGAAGAAGTAAAAGACGATAATAAAGAAAAAAGCGCCTAAGCTAACAACTATTTGTCTAATTAGTTATGGCAAAAAGAGATTATTACGAAGTCTTAGGTATAAATAAAGGCGCAACTCCCGATCAAATAAAATCAGCATACAGAAAATTAGCTGTTAAACATCACCCTGATAAAAATAAAGGTGATAAGGCATCTGAAGAAAAATTTAAAGAAGCATCTGAAGCTTATCATGTTCTTTCAAATTCTGAACGTAAGCAAAATTATGATAACTTTGGTCACGCAGCATTTGAAAATGGCGGTGGTGGAAGAGGTGGTTTTGGTAATTTTGATTTTTCTAGTTCTTTTTCAGATATATTTGAAGATTTTTTTGGAGAAGGTTTTGGTGGTGGAGGTCGCTCTCGAAGATCTAATAATAGAGGATCAGATTTAAGATATGATTTATCAATTACTTTAGAAGAATCTTATACAGGAAAAAAACAAGATATTAAATTTTCAACATCTGAAAAATGTGAAACTTGCAAAGGGTCAGGATCAAAACCAGGTCATGATGCAAGTTCATGCTCCATGTGTGGTGGTCATGGTCAAGTTAGATCAAGCCAAGGATTTTTTACAGTTCAGCAAACATGTCCGCAGTGTTCGGGTTCAGGTGAAGAAATTACAAATCCATGTAGTAGTTGTAGTGGACAAGGAAAACAACAGGCATCAAAAAGAATATCAGTAACTATTCCTAAAGGAGTTGATGATGGTACAAGAATAAGACTTGCTGGCAAAGGTGAGGCAGGATCTAGAGGAGCAGGAAATGGTGATCTATATCTGTTTATAAATGTCTATTCTCATGAATTATTTAAAAGATCAGAGGAAAATTTATTTTTTGAGTGCCCGATTTCTATTGCAGATGCAGCTTTAGGAACGTCAATTGAAATTCCAACAATTGATGGGGGAAAAGCTAAAATAAAAATTCCATCAGGAACCCAAAGCGGAAAACAATTTAGATTAAAAGGTAAAGGTATGCCCTACATGAGGGGAAGTGGGGTTGGAGATCTTTATGTACAGGTTAATACTGAAGTTCCAGTTTCCTTAAATAGAGAACAAAAAGAATTACTTGAAAAATTTAGAGAAATTGAAAACGAAAAATCAAACCCAAGTATTAAAAAATTCTTTCAAAAAGCTAAAAGTTTTTGGAAAAATTAAAAAATGGGACTAGAAACAATCGTCCCGGCAATATCTTTAATAGCTGTTTTAATATTAATTCTTCCAGCATTTCTTAGATCTAATTCAAAATTAAAACAGTTTTTAACAAATTTATCTATTTGGGCTATAATTGTTTTAGTAGTTATGATAGTTTCTTACTTTATCTTGAGATGAAAAAAATTAATTTAGTTATCACTGGATGTATGGGAAGAATGGGTCAACAGATTATTAAATCTGCTAGATCTGATAAAAATTTTAAGATAGCGGCTATTACAGAAAATAGAATTGTTAATAAAAAAGTTGCTGGAATTAAACCTAGTTTAAATTCAGAAGAATCTTTTAAAAAAGCCAATTTAATAATAGATTTCACAGTTCCCAAATGTACATTTGAAGTTTTAAAAATTGCATCTAAATTAAAGAAAAGAGTAGTCATTGGAACAACTGGATTTTCAAAAAAAGAAGAGAGTTTGATTAAAAAGTATTCTAAAAAAATACCTATACTTAGAGCTGGAAATATGAGCTTAGGTATAAATTTATTAATGTATTTAACTGAAATTGCTTCAAAATCTCTGGGAAAAAATTTTTTAAGTAAAGTCTTTGAAATACATCATAAACATAAAAAAGATCACCCATCAGGAACTGCTTTGATGCTCGGGAATGGTATAGCAGTTGGTAAAAATAAGAATTTTTATAAGTTGATAGGAAAAAAATATTTAAATAAAAAATCTTTTCCTTATGGAAAAAAAATTAATTTTAATTCGCTTAGAAAAGGTGAGGTTGTTGGTGAGCACGAAGTAACTTTCTCAAGTGGTAAAGAAATAATAACATTAAATCATGAAGCATTTGATAGAGCGCTTTACTCAGAAGGAGCATTCACTGCAGCAAAGTGGTTAATGAATAAAAAACCTGGACTTTATTCAATGAGAGATGTCTTGAATTTTAAATGAATGAAACTCAAAGGTCTAAAATAATATTAAAAATATTAAATAAAATTTATCCAAAAACTCCAATTCCTTTAAAACATAGAAATAAATTTACTTTATTAGTTTCTGTATTGTTATCTGCTCAAACTACAGACGTTAATGTAAATAATGTTACTAAAAATATTTATCCAAAATATAATAAACCAGTACATTTTGTAAAATTGGGAAGGAAGAAAATTGAAAAGTTAATAAAAAGTATTGGTATTTTTAGAGTTAAGGCTAAAAGTGTTTACTTCCTGTCAAAACAACTAATTGAAAAACACAATGGAAAGGTGCCAGAAACCTTTGAAGAACTTGAAAAACTGCCGGGTGTAGGACATAAAACTGCCAGTGTGGTAATGTCACAGGGATTTGGTCATGCGGCCTTTCCTGTAGATACTCATATTCATCGACTAGCTCAAAGGTGGGGCTTAACTAATGGTAAAGATGTTGTCCAAACTGAGAAAGATTTAAAAAGATTATTTCCTAAAAAGTTCTGGAATAAGCTTCATCTTCAAATAATTTATTATGGAAGAGAATACTGTAAGGCTAGAGAATGCTATGGTTTAACTTGTAAAATTTGTACTACTTGCTATCCTAATAGAAAATCACCAATAAAAACAAAGAAAGCATAATTATGAAAATTTTAGGAATAGGAAATGCGATTGTAGATGTCATATGCAAAGTTGATGACAATTTTATTACTCAAAACGATTTGACGAAAAGTACTATGAAATTAATTTTTGATGAAAATGAGTTTAAAAAATTATTATCCAATCTTAAAATAGAAAAAACTGTTTCTGGTGGATCAGTAGCAAATTCAATAGTAGGTATATCTCAATTAGGTAACAAAGTAGGTTTTATAGGTAAAGTATCTGATGACGATCTTGGAAGCAAATATGAAGAAGGATTAAAAAAAGAAAATGTAGAATATATTTATTCTAAAAAGAAAGAGGAATTACCAACAGGAACATGCTTAATTTTAGTTACACCAGATTCTGAAAGAACAATGTGCACATTCTTAGGTACTGCAGGAAAAATTAATGAAAAAGATGTTAGTTCAGATGCAATTAAAAAAAGTGAAATAATATTTCTTGAAGGTTATCTTTGGGATGAAGGTGAACCTAAAAAAGCATTTGATAAGGCAATTAATAGTGCAAATAAAGTTGCAATGTCATTATCAGATCAATTTTGTGTTGATAGACATAAGCCTCATTTTTTAGATTTAGTAAAAAATAAATTAGATATTACTTTTGCAAATGAACAAGAAATTACCTCACTGATTGATGCTAAAAATTTTGATGATGTCATAAACTTCTCAAAACAACTTGGTAAATTGATAGTACTTACCAGAGGAGAAAATGGAGCAATTGCAATAAAAGGAAATCAAGTTGTTGAATGTGGTATTCAGAAAAATCTTAAAATTGTTGATTTAACAGGAGCTGGAGATCTTTTTGCAGCTGGATTTTTACACGGTCATGTAAATAATTTATCAACAAAAGAATGTTTAGAAAAAGGAACAGAAATGTCTTCTAAAGTAATTCAACAAATTGGTGCGAGACTTTAAGGCCTATTTTTTTTTTCTTTTAAAACTTCCTTTACCTTTTTTTGGTTTAACTATTCTTGGTTTATATTTTTTTGAAAGAAGATCTTTTGCTATAAAATTTCTTTTTTTCATCAAATTTTGTAACCTGTTTTTGTACTTTTAATAAAGTTACCATCGCTAAACTTTTCAGATATCTTTTTTCTTAATCTATAAATATGAGTTTCAACAGTATGAGTTTCTAGCTCGGAATGATGACCCCAAACCTTCTTTTGAAGATTTTCTATATTTTGAGGTTTAAAAGAGTTTTTTAAAAATATTATAATTTCAATTTCTCTTTCTGTTAACTTCAAAGTTAAATCATTCTTTTTTATTAATCTTGAATTTACATCAATCGAATATCCACCAATTATTATATCGGATTGCTCTAAATACTTATATTTTAATAAATTTACATTTATTTTTTCAATTATCGAATAAATTGTATCTGGAAACTTAGTTAATATTAATTGAAATCTATCTTTCTTAATTTGGTTTTCTGAATTAGTTAAAATTAAATAATTTTCTCTATTTATTTTTTTAAATCTTATCAATTCTTTTTCTTCAGAAAATGAATGTATTATAAAATCTAGATGGTTTTTTAATTCGTTTAAAATATTAAATAATTCAGGTAATTTATAAATTAGTATATTCTGTTTATTCATAAAAATACAAATTATGATAATTAAATTAAAAAATAAAGATACTTTAAATATTGCTGAATTCAAACTTAAATGCTGTATAGGAAAAAAAGGTATATCAAAAAATAAGATTGAAGGAGATTTACGAACTCCTGCAGGAAAGTTTAAACTTGGGACTTTATATTGGAGATCTGATAGAACAAAAAAACCAAAAACAAAATTGTTTTGTAAAAAAATTAAGAAAAATATGGGATGGTGTAATGATGTTAATAGTTCTTATTATAATAAAGAAATTAAGGTAAGTAAAAAAATTAAATACGAAAAATTATATCGACATGATTACAAGTACGACTTATTTATTTTGATTAAATATAATTTTCCAAAAGCAAAAAAAAATAAAGGAAGTGCTATTTTTATTCATCTTACAAAGAATTATAAACCTACAGCAGGATGTATTGCTTTATCAAAAAAAGATTTTTTTATCCTATGCAAAAGTGTAAGAAAGAATAGTAAAATAATTATAGGCTAACTTCTTTTTCCAAAAATATTTGATCCAATCCTTAGATAGGTAGAATTATATTTAATTGCATCTATATAATCACTAGACATTCCCATACTAAGTTCATTTAAATTTAAATCTAAATTTATCTTATTCATTTTTGAAAAAAAATTACTGGGATTTAAATTTATAGGAGGTAAGCACATTGTACCTATAATATTTAAATCTAAATTTTGACATTGTTTATAAAACTCTTTCAGATCTTCTTTTTTCACTCCTGATTTTTGATCCTCATTTCCAATATTTATTTGGATAAATATTTTTGGTTTATTTAAATACTTTTTTTGTTCCTCAGATATTTTTTTTGCTAATTTTAAGTTGTCTAAAGAATGAATAAAATCAAATATTTGTAAAGCAAATTTTACTTTATTAGTTTGAAGTTTACCTACCAAATGAAGTTTAATTTTATCATTTTTGATTTCAGACCATTTCTCTATAGCTTCTTGAACTTTATTTTCACCAAAATGATTATGACCACTTTCAATTAAAGGCATTATATGGCTTATGGGAAATGTTTTTGAAACTGCAACTATCTTGGGGTAATAATTATTATATTTTAACTCATTAATTTTTGATTTAATTTGAGACTGAATATTTAATAAATTTTGAACAGTTTGATGCATTTAAATAAATATTACTTTATAAACAAGTTTAATCCTGATCATATCAAAAAATTAGATAAAAATATTTCTATAATATATAGAAATTATAAGTCTTCTCATGATTTAAATTTAATAATTAAAATAAGGGATTTTTGTAAAAAGCAAAGTAGAAACTTCTATTTAGCTAACAATGTAAAACTAGCCCTTAAATGCAATTTAAATGGTGCTTACATTCCATCTTTTAATAAAGACTTAAAACATCTGAATTATAAAATAAAACCTGATTTTTCAATAATTGGTTCCGCTCATAATTTAAAGGAAATTAGAATTAAGGAGGCCCAGAATGTAAGTAAAATATTTATATCTTCAATATTCAAATTTGAAAAAAATTATTTGGGTTTTTACAAATTTAAAAATTTATCAAAAAATACAAAAAAAAAAGTTATAGCCTTGGGTGGGATAAATAAAAATAATTTTAAAAAAATAAGTTTACTTAATATCGACGGTTTTGCTGGTATAGGATATTTTGAGAGATAAAAAAAAGGCCCCTTAAACTAAGGGGCCTTTAATATTTTTAAACTTTAAACTCTTTTAGAATGCAAATGATACTGCAATTTCTCTGTAAGAGTCATCAGAATTAGCTGTTCCAGCAACGTTGTCAGTTGAGTTAGCAACAAAACCAATTGTAGTTGATCCCATTGTGTATGAAGCAGAAACCCCTGTTGATTCTTCATCAACTTTACCTGCACCCATATCAACTTCAAATCTACCAGCTGAAATAGATAAATTCTCGTTTACAGCTATTGAAGCACCAATGTGTGTTGATTCTTCGTCAGCTGTCGCACCAGTATTATCAACTTCTGACATTTGGTATCCAACTGTTACAGAACCTTGAGTATATTTTGCGTATATAGTCTGAAGGTCTTGAGTATCACCATTTTCACCCATACCAACACCAAGTGTTAAACCATCCATTAGGCCATTGTATTGTACAACCCATGAAGTATCAGATGATCCACCACCATTAGTTCCAGTACCACCATTAACGTATGCTAAAGAAATATCAAGATCTCCGAATGTTCCATTGTAACCTAACATATTGTCGTTATCATGTAGTGCTAAACCATTATCATCAGTGTCTGAGTCATCCCAAACTTGCTCACCAGCAGTTGGAACTACATCGTAGTATTTAGTTAAACCAGCACCACCAGCATTATTCCATAGACCTACAGTTCCCATATCTCCCATGTCAATTGTAACCTGAGAAGATGAAAACGCAGCGTTTGTCATGCTGTAAGTTGTGCTTACTGTGTAACCATTATCTAACTCGCCTGAACCAGAAAAAGATATTCCTTTACTGTTAGAAAAAGAGTTACCTTGTACCTCTGTCTCATCATTCGAAGCGTGAGTTATTTTCGCTGAACCACTTACACTCATTGCACCAGCATAAGCAGAACTAGCTACTAGAGATCCTGCTAAAGCAGTTAATCCTAGTTTAGTTATGTTTTTCATATTTACTCCTATTTATGTTTTATAATTAATTATAAACAGCGTAGTTTTATCAAAATTAGATTAAATAAATTCGAAAATTCTTTTAAAAATAGGTATTTTTTATAAAGTGTTGTATTTTTACATCACTATAATTTGTTACTAAAATTAGGCTTTTTTTTCGATATAATTGAGTATTTTTATGATATTTAAATATTTCATTAATTTCATGATAAAATTGAACTTTTTAAGCAAATTTTTGGCTCTAATAACTATGCTATTATTTTTGAGTTCATGCAATGCTCTTAAATACAGACCTGTTGATGCTAAAGAATATCCTCCTGACCCTAAATTAAGAGTTAAAAAAAATATGGAAGAAGGTAGAGGCTTTAGATTAATGGGGGGTGAGAAAAAGGGTGGAGTTTTTGATTTTGCTAGTTCTAATCCTCTTTGGAGAGCAAGTTTGGATACAATAAGTTTTCTTCCTCTTGCTTCGGCAAATTACAGTGGGGGAATAATTATTTCTGATTGGTATTCTGGAGATGGTACAAATGAATCTATTAAAATAACGATACGTTTTCTTACTAATGAAATAAGAGCAGATGCTTTAGAAATAAAGGTATTTTCAAAGAAATGTGGAACGCAGTCAGATTGTTCAATAACCGAAAGTAATGGACAAATAGTTAGAGATTTAAAAAAGAGTATTTTAAAAAAAGCAGCTGTCTTCGAAAAAGAATTTAAAGACAAAAATAAAAAAAAGTATTTAGGAAAAATAAAATAGATACCATTCAATAAAACTTAAAATCTTTTATTCAATTTATGGATAGATATAACTTTGAATTAGTCGAAAACAAATGGCAAAAATACTGGGATAAAAATAAGTCATTTATCTCAAAAGTTGATACTTCAAAAGAAAAATTTTACTGTCTTGAAATGTTTCCATATCCATCTGGAAAAATACATATGGGACATGTAAGAAATTATACAATTGGAGATGTTTTGTCTCGATATAAATCAATGAAAGGCTTTAACGTTCTACATCCTATGGGTTGGGACTCATTTGGAATGCCAGCTGAAAATGCTGCTAAACAAAATAATTTAAATCCAAAAGTTTGGACAGAAAAAAATATTTCAGTTATGAAAACACAATTAAAAAAACTAGGATTATCTATTGACTGGGATAGAGAAATTTCTACTTGCTCTGAAGATTATTATAAACATCAACAACTTTTTTTTCTTAGTTTATATAAAAAGGGTTTAGTTTATAAAAAAGAAAATTATGTAAATTGGGATCCAATTGATGAAACAGTTCTTGCAAATGAACAAGTTATTGATGGAAAGGGTTGGAGATCAGGAGCAATAGTTCAAAGAAAAAAATTGAGCCAATGGTTTTTTAATATCTCAAATTTTTCAGAAGAATTATTAAATGGTTTAGATAATCTTAAATCTTGGCCCAATAAAGTAAAAACTATGCAAAAGAATTGGATTGGAAAATCTTTTGGCTGTGAAATAAACTTTAAAATACAAGGAAATTTACCAATCAATGCAATTAAATGTTATACAACAAGACCTGATACACTTTTTGGATTTTCTTTTCTAGCAGTATCAGTTGATCATCCAATATCAAAATTCTTTAATGAAAATACTCAATTTATAAAGTTTAAGAATGAATGTTCAAAAACAGGAACTACGGAAGAATCAATCGCACAGGGTGAAAAAATTGGGTTTAATACTGGTTTATTTGCTGTAAATCCACTTGATACAGAACAAAAAGTTCCAGTTTATTTTGCAAATTTTGTTTTGATGGACTATGGGTTCGGTGCAGTATTTGGATGTCCAGCACATGATCAAAGAGATTTAGATTTTGCATTAAAGTATAACTTGCCAGTAAAAACTGTTGTTATGCCAGAAAATAAAGATGAAACATTTAAAGTAAAAAAAGAAGCCTATACTGGCCCTGGCGTAATTATAAATTCTAATTTTTTAAATGGACTTAAAGTTCCTAATCAATCAATAAATAAAACTATTGATATTTTGGAAGAAAAACAATTGGGAAAAAAGAAAATCAATTTTAGATTAAAGGATTGGGGAATTTCCAGACAAAGGTATTGGGGCTGTCCTATACCAATAGCATATGATAAGGACGACAATGTTTTAACAGTTCCAGAAGATCAACTTCCAGTTAAACTTCCTGAAAATATTGATTTAAATGTAAAAGGCAACCCTCTTGATAAGGCAGAAAATTGGAAAAATATAAAAATTAATGGAAAAGATTGTATTAGAGAAACAGACACACTAGATACATTTGTAGATTCTTCTTGGTATTTTTTAAGATTTTGTTCTCCAAAAAATAAAAAACATGGATATGATTTAGATGAAATAAATTATTGGATGCCTGTTGATCAATACATTGGAGGTGTTGAGCATGCAATACTACATTTATTGTATTCTAGGTTCTTTATGAGAGCAATAAATTATAAAAATAGAAATTTTAAAATTACTGAACCATTTGAAGGTTTATTTACACAAGGTATGGTTTGTCATGAAACTTACAAAGATGAAAATAATAATTGGGTAAGCCCTGATGAAGTCGAAACTGAAGATAAAAAAAATTTTTATATAAAAAAAAATCCTAGCAAGAAAGTAAAAGTTGGACCCTCTGAGTCAATGTCAAAATCAAAAAAAAATACGATTGATCCTGAAGAAATAATCAATAATTATGGAGCTGATTCAGTAAGATTATTCATTTTATCTGACAGTCCTCCAGAAAAAGATATTCAGTGGTCTGAGCAAGGAATGGTTGCATCATATAAATTTATTCAAAAACTTTGGATGCTTCATAAAAAATTTAAGATTAGAATTGAGGAAAATTCTAATAATAAAAATGAAGAAATTGCAGTATTTATTAATCAAATGATTAAAAAAATAAACTATAATCTCGAAAAATTTAATTATAACGTGATTGTAGCAAACCTATATGAAGCTTATAATTTCCTTTCGCAAAAGTTAAATGTTGCTATAGATAAAAAAACGCTTTTAGATAATTATATTAAGTTTTTGTCAATAATATCACCTATAATTCCTCATTTTGCTTCAGAATGCTTATCAGATTTAAAATTAAATCCACTTCAAAAATGGCCAGAAATTGATAAAAATTTAATAAAAGAAGATACTGTTGAGTATGTAATACAAATTAATGGAAAGAAAAAAGGTACAATTAAATGTATGAAAGATATTTCAGAGGAAGAACTAATTGAAAAAATAAAGAATAATCAAAATACTAAAAAGATTTTGGAAAGTAAAAAAATAAAAAAAAGTTTTTTTGTAAAAAATAGATTGATCAATATTTTAATTTAATGTTAAAAAAAAATTTTATAAAAATCCTTATATTATTATTTTTATTATATGGCTGCGGCTATACACCAATTTATACAAACAAAGATTATAATTTTACAATTATAAGTTTACAAACAAATGGAAATGATAAGTTAAACAAAATTATTACAAATAGATTAGGTATATATAAAAATACAAATTCAAAAAAACAATTTAATTTAATTATTAATACAAATTTAGAAAAAGAAGTAGCATCTAAAGATTCAAAAGGAAATCCCAAAACCTTCAGAATAGTTTTAAATACTAAAATAATAGTAAGTGATTCTGAGGGAATTACAAAAGAAAAAAGTTTTTCAAAAACTTTAGATTATAATAATAAGAGTAAAAAATCTGAATTAAAAAAGTATGAAGATAGATCAGGAAAAAATCTTGCAGAAAAAATCTCTGAAGAAATAATTATATACTTGGTATCAAACTAAATTTAACATGATAGTTAAAGCATACGATTTACAAAAGTTCGAAAAAAAAAATAAAAAAATATTTTTGTTTTATGGAGAAAATGAGGGATATAAAAACTATTTAATTAAAGAAGTATTTATTGATAATTTCAAAGGGGAAATTAAAAGATTTGAAGAGAATGAAGTTTTAAATAATTTTGAAGAATTTATTTCAAGCTTAATAAATAAATCTTTTTTTGAACAATCAAAACTAATTATCATTTCAAGGGCTAGTGAAAAAATTATGAAATTAATAGATGATTTAATAGATAGAGGTATAAATGATGTAATTATTGTTATAAATGCTGGTATTTTAGATAAAAAATCTAAATTGAGATCTATATTTGAAAAAAATAAAAATCTTATATGCACACCATTTTACAAGGAAGATAGTAGAGCACTATTCCAACAAGCAAATATTTTTTTTAAAAATAACAAAATATCAGTTTCTCAAGAATTAATTAATTTAATAGTAGAAAGAAGTAGTGGTGACAGAATGAATTTGAATAATGAGCTAAATAAAATATCTTTATTTTTATTAGATAAAAAAAAAGTTAATATTGATGATGTAATTAAACTAACAAACCTTGCTGAAAATTATAGCATCTCAGAACTAGCTGATAATTGTTTGTCAAAAAATATAAAAAAAATTAACAAAATTTTTGATGAAAATATTTTTTCAATAGATGATTGTATATTGATCATAAGAACTTTACTTGCAAAAACAAAAAGACTTTTGGAAATCAAAAAAATTAATGAAAAAAATAAAAATATAGAAGAAACTATTTTAAACTATAAGCCTCCTATTTTTTGGAAAGATAAGGAAATTGTTAGAAATCAAATCTCAAAATGGAATTTAAACGATACAGAAAAATTAATTTATAAGATTAACGAAATAGAGTTAAGTATTAAAAAAAATTATTATAATTCTCTTAACATAGTTTCGGATTTTATTATTAATACAGCTAAATAACTCTAATAGTTTGCTTTAATAACCATTATTAATCTATTCAGTTGATCTAGATCTTTATAATCAAAAGTGACTTGACCAGTATTATTTTTTCTATTTCTAATAAAAACTTTAATACCAGTAACTTCCTCAACTGATTTCTCCAAGCTAGTAATATTTGGATTTTTGCTTGTTTTTATTTTTCCTTGATTACTTTTGATTGATTTTGTTAGTGTTTCTGACTGTCTAACAGATAGTTTATTCTCTATGATCTTTTTTGCTAAAAAGTTAGCATTTTCAAGGCCAACTAGCACTTTAGCATGACCTTGTGAAAGTTTATTCTCCTCTATAAGTGTAATTACTTCATTTGGAAGTGTAAGTAATCTTAAACAGTTTGATACATGCGATCTACTTTTGCCAATAAACTTTGATACTTTTTCTTGATCATAATCAAACTGGTCAATTAGTTTTTGATAACCGTTTGCTTCTTCAATAGGATTTAAATCTTTCCGTTGTACATTTTCAACAATTGCAAATTCTAATGATTTTAAATTATCTGCTTCTATTATCACTACAGGTACTTCGTGAAGACCAGCAGATTGAGAGGCTTGCCACCTTCTTTCACCTGCTATCAATTCATACTTTTCAGATTGATCATCAGACTTTCTAACTATAAGTGGTTGGATAACTCCTCGTTCTTTAATCGAATTTGTTAAATCTTCTAAGCTCTCTTTATCAAATTTTTTTCTTGGTTGAAATTTGTTAGGAATAATTGAACTGATTGAGATTTTATTATTTGAAATTTTGACGTCAGTATCACCAATTAAGGATGACAATCCTCTCCCTAATCCTTTTTTAGATTTAAATGGATTTATCATGCAGCGCTCTCTACAGGTTTTTCTTGGTTTAAAAATTCATCTGTAAAATTAAAATATGATTTACTTCCTGGGCATGATTTATCATAAAGAAGAACTGGTACTCCATGAGATGGAGCTTCTGACAGTCTTACATTTCTTGGTACCACTGTTTGATAAACTTTTTCTTTAAAATAGTTTCTAGCTTCATTTTCTACTTCACCAGATAACTTATTTCTCTTATCATACATTGTGAGAAGGATACCTCGTATACTTAGAGATGGATTTAAGTTGGACTTAATCCTCTCTATCGTTTTCATCAATTGGGTAAGACCTTCTAATGCAAAAAATTCTGTTTGCAGAGGTACTACGAGCTCGTCTGAAGCAACTAATGCCATAATTGTTAGAAGACTTAGTGATGGTGGACAATCAATGAGAATATAATCATATGATGCTCCAGAATCATTTAAAATAGCGGCTAATTCGTCTTTCAATTTAAAGGCCCTTCTGCTATCTCCTGCAGTCTCAACCTCCAAACCCGAGAGATCTACATTTGAAGTCACCAAATTTAAATTATCGATCTTAGTTGATTGAACAACCTCTGAAATTTTTTTATTTCCATTAAGTACACTATAAATTGTTAGTTCGGAGTTTTCTGTATTGGATAGTCCAAGCCCTGTTGTAGCATTACCTTGTGGATCAAGATCGATTACTAATATTTTTTTTCCTCTCATAGTCAAGCCTGCAGCTAAATTAATTACCGTTGTAGTTTTACCTACTCCACCTTTTTGATTAATTACTGAAATAATTTTTTTATACATTTTTTTTTTGTAAATTTGAAATCTTTACTACTAATGACTCTTCACTTGTTAAACTTTTTTTTTCTTCATAATCAAATTTCCATTTCTTTGATGCCTCCTTTAAAATTTCTTTTCCGCTTTTTCCTAAAAATAAAATTATATATTTAAATTTTTTAAAATTCGTAGAAGCTATTTCAAAAATAACAGGCAGAGGTTTGAATGCTCTAGAAATTATAATGTCTGTTCTTAAATCTTTTTGTTCGAAAATATTTTTTTGATTAATTTCAGTGTTTAATTTAAGTTTTTTTGAAATTTCTTTTAAGAAATTGCTCTTGTGATGGCTTTTTTCATATAAAATGACCTTAAATTCTGGTTTTTTTGGTTTCATCAATATTGCTAATACTATACCAGGTAACCCTGCACCTGACCCTAAGTCAGTGCATATTTTAACATCATTTTTATTAATAAAATCAATGGTTTGTGCACTATCAGCAATATGCCTTGTATTTATTGACTTTTCTGTGCTTGAGCTTATCAGATTTATCTCTTTGTTCTTTTTAATAATGGACAAACTGTAATTGTTTAGTTCCTCTAATGTTTCACGTGAAACGTTTTGAATATTAAGTTTTGAGTTTTTTATAAAATTCGAATCAATCAAGCTATATGCTTAATAGACTTTCTTTTTAGATGAGACAACAAAATATATACAGCTGCAGGAGTTATTCCATCGATTCTTAGTGCTTGACCCATGGTTTTTGGTCTTATTTTCTTAAATTTTGATTTAACTTCATTAGATAGTCCTGAAAATATATCGTAGTCTATATTTTCTGGAATAATAAGATTTTCATCTCTTTTAAAAGCTAAAATGTCTGCATCTTGCTTCTTTAAATAACCTCTATAATGGGAATTTATCTCTAATTGCTCATCAATTTCACGTGAAACATAAGTAATTTCAGGCCAAATTTCACGTATCTTGGACATATCTACTGATTTCTGGCTTAATATCTGAATAGCATTTCGGTTAACACCATCTTTTGCAATATTTACGCCAAATTTAAATACTTTGGATGGAGAAATTGTCAATTTATCCATTTTATTTAGAATTTTTTTAAGCTGTGAGTGCTTCTCTAAGTATAATTCTTTTCTTTGATCAAGCACAAGGCCTATATCTATTCCTTTTTGAGTAAGTCTAATATCAGCGTTATCGGATCTTAAGGATAGTCTATATTCGGCTCTAGAAGTAAACATCCTATATGGCTCAGCAACACCTTTTGTAACGAGATCATCTATCATTACTCCTATATATGCCTCAGATCTATCTAAAATAAATGGCCCACTACCCTTTAGCGAGAGTGCCGAGTTAATTCCAGCAACAAGTCCCTGTGCAGCCGCTTCTTCATACCCAGTAGTTCCATTGATTTGACCTGCTAGATACAAATTTTTGATTTTCTTTGTCTCAAGAGTTAAAAATAGCTCTCTTGGGTCCACAAAATCATACTCAATGGCATAACCAGGCCTTAATATTTTAACATTCTCTAAACCACTGATTTTGCTACATATTTCTTGCTGAACTTCCGCTGGTAACGATGTAGATATTCCGTTTGGGTAAACAGTATAGTCATTTAGCCCTTCAGGCTCTAAAAAAATTTGATGTCTTTGCTTTTCTGCAAACTTAACAACTTTATCCTCTATAGATGGACAGTACCTTGGTCCAACTCCCTGGATGCTTCCTGAATACATGGCGCTTCGTTTAATATTCTTTGAAATAATTTTATGGACAGCCTCATTAGTATAGGTAATCCGACATGAGATTTGTTTGTTTAAATTTTTTTTGGTTAGGAAAGAAAAAAAATAAGGATCATCATCTGCAAACTGTTCCTCCAAATTATTAAAATTAATTGATCTAGAGTCAAGTCTTGGAGGTGTGCCTGTCTTAAGCCTTCCAATTTTAAATTTAAGTTTTTTTAATTGTTCACTCAATCCAGTCGTAGGTTTTTCATTATATCTACCGGCTGGTGTTTGTTTTTCACCTACATGAATCAAACCATTTAAAAAAGTGCCGGTTGTTAGTATTAGCCTCGATGTTTTAATTTTTTTTCCTGATTGTGTTTTAAAACCTTTTATGCTATTTTTTTCAAAAATAAACTCAATTACAGGATCAGAAAAAACTCTTAAATTACAGTAGTTTAGAAGTTTTTCCTGCATATATTTTTTATATAAGAATCTATCACTTTGAGTTCTAGGCCCTCTGACCGCTGGACCTCTACTTCTATTAAGCAATCTAAATTGAATACCTGATTTGTCAGCTACATCTCCCATCACGCCATCTAATGCATCTATTTCTCTAACTAAGTGTCCTTTTCCTAATCCACCAATGGCAGGATTACATGACATCTCTCCTATTGTTTCAATTTTGTGAGTAAACAATGCTGTATTAACTCCTAATCTAGCTGATGCTGCAGCTGCTTCACAGCCAGCGTGTCCACCTCCAATAACAACTACATCAAATGATAAATCATTTTTCATAAGTTAAACTTATAACTCAATAAAATATTTACAAGATCAGAGAAGAAAACTAAAAAAAAACTTATAAAATGCTTTAAAACCATTGTTTATCAATGAAAAAAGCTTAATATTTACAAAAAAAGCCCATAAAACGTACTTTATTTGCCTATGCAAAAATCGTTGAAAATGCTACCTAATATCTCCTCTACATCTACTTTTCCAACAATTATTCCCAAATGTCTAGTCGCTAACCTTAAATCTTCTGCTGCTTTATCAAAATCCTCTGTGTTATTTTTATTTTCAAAGTTTTCTAAATTTTGAACACACTGTTCTAAATGCTGTCTATGTCTTTCTCTTGTAATCAAAATGTCATCTGAGGTAAGAAATTTATTTTTTAATTTTATTTTAATTGCAGAAATTAACTCTTCAATATTTTTTTCATTTTTTAAAGATATCAAAATAGGATTTAATTTTTTTAAATTTGGATTCAAATTCTGAACTCCCAAATCAGATTTATTTAAAACAAAAATAGCTTTTTCATTAACCAAATCATTCAAAAAACCAGTAAAATCAACGCTTTTAGGCTCTATTATTATAATATTTAAATCGGCTTTCTCAGCGCTTTTTAGGGCTAGTTTAATACCTTTTTTTTCTATTTCATCTTTAGACTCTCTTATACCAGCAGTATCTGAGATTATTACCGGCAGGCCATCTATACTTAAGTGAGTTTCAATCACATCTCTTGTAGTACCGGCAATTTCTGAAACTATTGCAACATCTCTTTTTGAAAGGTAATTTAATAAAGATGATTTACCAGCGTTAGTCGGACCAACTATAGCAATCTTAAACCCTTCTCTAATTCTTTCTCCAACTTTTTGGTCATTTAATAATTTTTTAATTTCTTCTTTTATTTTTTTTGAAGAACTTTTGATATCTTTTAGAATATTGTCTGGAAGATTTTCTTCTGGAAAATCTATTTTGGCTTCAACATTCGATAAAATTTTTAATAATTTTTCTCTCCATCCATTAAATTTTTCAGAACTTTTTCCAGACATAATTTTAATTGCTTGTTGTCTTTGAATTTCAGTTTCTGAAGAAATTAAATCAGAAATACTTTCTGCTTTAAGAAGATTTATCTTGCCATTTTGAAATGCAATCTTTGTAAACTCTCCAGGTTCTGCCAATCTGCAATTTTCTATCTTTGAAATCGATGTATGTATGCTTTCTATGACAGCTCTGCTTCCATGCACATGAAATTCTAACATATCTTCACCTGTGTAGCTCTCAGGGCCTGGAAACCACAAAATTAAACCTTCGTCTATCAACTCATTAGTGTTGATTTTGTTGATTTTTTTTAGGGTAGCAACTCTGGGCTCTAAAGAACTTCCATTTGTCATTTTATTTAGTATTAATTTACATTCAGAACCTGAAATTCTTATTACAGCTAATCCTGATATTCCTGGTCCAGTTGAAAGAGCGTAAATTGTCATCTCTATTAGTATAACTAGATTTATTGAATAATGTAAATTTTAAATATTACTAAAATCTTGATCTAAAAAGATATTTTTAAATAAAGAAGCATCTTTATTTACTGAAGAATTATATATTGGTTGCCTTGCCTGAAAAGCACTTGCTGTTTTAATGGGTGACTTATTTTTATAGAATAAAAGGCAGTTTGGGTCCCAATCTAATTCACAATTATTTATAATTTTTTTTATTATATCGTCTTTTTTATCTACTAATTCCTCGTACTCGATTTCAAATAATTCATTAGGAAACTTATTTTTCCAAATATTAATTATTTTATTATAATATTTAAAATAACATAAAATGTCTTTTGGGTCATTAGTCCAATTATAAGTAGGTGTATTAAAATTATTTTTATAAATTGATATTGCATTGCTTCTAGGATTTCTTTTACATAGAATTATTTTTGAATTTGGAAAAAATAATTTAATTAAACCGATCCATCTAAAATTATCTAATTGCTTATCGGTTACATTTTTTTCTGAAAAATTATGATTTATTAAACTTTTAAAATAATCATTGTTAAAATCTTTATTTTTATTGTCTAAATGATTGAAAATTTTTTCTTTGCTAATATTATTATTTTCAACAAAATGCTTCTTAATTGCTCTTTGCAAATATGGCAATTCACCACCTGAATATACATCTTTATGGGAAGCAATTATATTCTCAAATAGTGTACTTCCTGATCTTGGCAATCCGCAAATAAAGATAATTTTTTTTGTATTAGCACTATATGTTTTTTTTATATTAAAATTAATATCTTTAAAAATTTTATAAATTTGCTCAAAATGTTCTTTGTGTGAATTAAAATTATATTTCGTAAAACTTTTTTTTAAATTATTTGCTCGTATATAGTAATCTGATGATTTTTCATTTTCATTTAGATCTTCATAAGCTTTTCCAAGGGCAAAAAATAAATCTATTTTCTGTGTTTTTAATAATTCATTTTTTTCTTTTAATATTTCTAATTTTTTTAAATATTTATCATTTTGCTTGTGATTTATGATTGTCCCTATCATTCTAAAAGCAGGTGTGTATGATTCATCATATTTTAAAATATCTTCATAATTTGCTAAAGCTGCCTCAAAATTGCCCAGCGATCTATAAGCTCCTCCTAGCTGAAAAAGAATTTCTTTGTCTTTAGGATTTTTTTTTTTTTCTAAAAGGAGTATTTTTATTATCTCATTTAAATTATTATTTTCTCTTAATAAATTAAGACTTTTTATTAAAATTTTATCCATACAAATTAAAAAAATGACTTATAGTAAATCAAACATTTTTGATAAATAATTCTCATAGTTTGAATTCGAATTAACTGAACTTTTATAAACTGGCTCTCTGGCTTGTGAAATACTAACAGTTTTTATTGGAGTTTTTTTATTTTTATGATGATTAAGACAAATTGGATCCCAATCTAAATCACAAAATTTAATCATTTTTTTTATTTCATCCTCTTTATTAGAAACTAATTTTTCATAATTAATTTCATATATTTGTTGATCAAATTTAGTTTTCCAATATTCCATTAAATTTAAATGTAAATTATAATATTGAGCAATGTTTTTTTCATTAAATGCCCATTTCATATCATCTGAAGCAAAAAAATTTTTATATATTGATAAACAATTATCTTTGGCATTTCTTTTACAATAAATTATTTTTGAGTTTGGAAAAAATAATTTAATTAAACCGATCCATCTAAAATTTTGAGGTGCTTTATCAGTAAAGTTATTTTCCTTAAATTTATGATAATTGATCATCTTAAAATAGTCTTGATTTATATTGTTGCTGGACAGTTCTATTTCATCAGCTAATTTATTTTTTGATAATTTTTTTTCATTAATAAAATATTTATTTACTATCCTTTGTAGATAAATCAATTCTCCTGCACCAAAAACATCTTTGTGGGATGCTATTATTTGCTCAACTAAAGTAGTTCCCGATCTAGGCATTCCACATATAAAAATTGCTTTTCTTTTCTCAAAAATTTTTTTTTCATTATTTAAATTCAAATCTTCAAAACTGTTTTTAATTGAATCAATCAGTAACTCCTCATCTTCTATATTATAATTATATTCTTTTTCTTTTATTAGATTGGCTTTTTTTAGATGGAAAAAAGAACTTTCATATTCTTTTAAATCTTCATGTGCCTTACCAAGCGCAAAAGACAAATCTACTATTTGACTGTTAGATAATTTATTTTTTAAGATTAAATTTTTCATCTGATTTAAATTTGCTTTATCTTTAGAATAATTAACAATTGAACTCCATAATTTATGTGTGGATATATGTTCAGGATCAAAAGACAAAATTTTTAATATAATTTCTTTTGTTTTATTAATATCTCCTATAGCATGATATGCATTAGCAAGAGAAAATAAAATAGTTGTATCGTTTTCTTTAATTACTAATGCCT
This sequence comes from uncultured Pelagibacteraceae bacterium, assembly GCA_902569415.1. Lineage (GTDB taxonomy): Bacteria > Pseudomonadota > Alphaproteobacteria > Pelagibacterales > Pelagibacteraceae > Pelagibacter. The sequence goes on along the minus strand of CACFUH010000005.1, from coordinate 23,832 downwards.
TTTCATACAATTCAATTGCTGTTGAATATTCATAAATTAAAGTTTTAAGATTTGCATAATTGTTAATTGCTTGAAAATAGTTAGGTTTAATTTTAATAACCTTACTATAATAATTTTCTGCCTTTTCAAAATTACCAATTGCTTTATATGAATTAGCAATATTATTCATGGCTGGCAGAAAGTTTAAATCAAGATCTAAAGCTTTCTTATATCTGTCAATTGCAATAAGAAACTTGCCGCTGCCATGAAAAGCCAATCCTAGTAAATTAAATAAAAAAGGATTGTTTGGAAACTTTTTAATTAATTTTTCACATCCATTAACTACAGTTTTATAATCTTGAATCTTTAGATAATTTTGTAATTTTTGAGTTTCGGTAATTAAATTCATTTAAAATGACTTAATAATATATGAAATAATATATACGATTATGCTGGTTTATTCATTGAATTAAAAAATTCAGCATTATTCTTGGTATTTTTAAGTTTGGAATTAATAAATTCTATAGCATCCATTGGTCCCATAGGAGCAATTATTCTTCTTAAAACATTCATTTTTTGTAAATCATTTTTATCAAATAATAATTCTTCTCTTCTTGTTCCTGATTTGGTTATATCAATTGCAGGAAATATTCTTTTCTCAGAAATTTTTCTATCCAGTATAGTTTCACTATTACCAGTTCCCTTAAACTCTTCAAATATAACTTCATCCATTCTACTTCCTGTATCAATTAAAGCAGTCGCAATAATTGTAAGTGATCCCCCTTCTTCTATGTTTCTTGCGGCTCCAAAAAATCTTTTTGGCCTTTGAAGTGCGTTAGCGTCTACTCCTCCTGTTAATACTTTTCCTGAACTTGGAACTACAGCATTATAAGCTCTACCTAATCTAGTTATTGAATCTAACAATATAACAACATCTTTTTTGTGTTCAGTCAGTCTTTTTGCCTTCTCAATAACCATCTCAGCAACAGCAACGTGTCTTTGAGCTGGCTCATCAAAAGTCGAACTAATAACTTCTCCCTTAACTGTTCTCTGCATATCTGTAACCTCTTCTGGTCTTTCATCTATTAACAAAACCATTAAATAACACTCTGGGTGGTTAGCTGTTATGGAGTTAGCAATGCTTTGTAATATCATAGTTTTCCCAGCTTTAGGTGGAGAAATAATTAGAGATCTTTGTCCTTTACCAATTGGGCTTACTAAATCAATAAGTCTTGCAGTTAAATCAGGTTTTTTTTCAACTTTATTACTTTCAACTTCAAGCGTTATTTGTTTGTTTGGATATAATGGCGTTAAATTATCAAACGCTATTTTGTGTTTTGATTTTTCAGGTTCTTCAAAGTTAATTTTATTTACTTGTAATAAGGCAAAGTATCTTTCTCCTGCTTTGGGCGCTCTTATTGGACCTTCAACAGTGTCCCCTGTCCTCAAACCAAACTTTCTGATTTGATTTGGGCTAATATATATATCATCTGGGCCAGGTAAATAATTTGACTCCATTGCTCTTAAAAAACCGAACCCATCCTGTAAAAGTTGCAAGACTCCACCACCGGTTATTTCTTCACCTTTTTCAGCAAGTTTCTTTAATATTGCAAAATATATTTCTTGTCTTTTTAGGGTGCTTGCGTTTTCTATACCTAGTTTTTCAGCTTCTTCTATAAGCTGTTCCGAACTTTTTTGTTTAAGATCTTGTATATTCATAATTTTAGGGGGGCGTAAAAGATAAAGTTAATATATATATTATTTTGTTAATTACAACCCTAGATTGGCTTAAAAATAACAATAAAAATAATAAATATTAATAAAATTGTAGGCACTTCATTGATTATTCTAAAAAACTTTGCAGATTTTGTATTAGTTTTTAATTTAAGAGATTTTAAGCATATTCCCAGATATTCGTGATAAATAGTAAGAAGCACAACTAGGCCTAGTTTTATATGCATCCAAATTTGTGAAAAAATGTCTATCCCGTTTGTGTAAATTAATATTATTCCAAAAAGCCAACTTAATATCATTGCCGGTCTCATAATGTAAAAATAAAGACGCTTTTCCATAACCTCAAATATCTCGATGGTTTCCTTTTTTTCTGAATTTTCAACATGATAAACAAAAATTCTTGGTAGGTATAACAATCCTGCCATCCATGAAATAACTGCAATTAGATGTAAAGATTTAAAAAGTAAATAATAATTCATTAATTAAATATTTTTTTGAATTAGATTTTTTAATAAATTTATATGATCCTCACTATCATTTAGACATGGTATCATATCAAAATTCTCACCCCCTGAATCCACAAAGCTCTTTTTGCCCTGAATTAATATTTCTTCTAGTGTTTCAACGCAATCAGAAGAAAAACCCGGGCATATTGCTAGGACATTTTTTTTTCCTTCTTTTGGTAAATTTTCTAAAGTTTTATCAGTATATGGCTTAAGCCACTCTTGTGGGCCAAATCTAGATTGGAAAGTTGTTTTGATTTCAATAGATTTAAATTTTTCTGAAATTAGTCTTGTAGTTTTGTGACAATAACAATGATAAGGATCCCCCTTGTCAAAGTACTTCTGTGGTATTCCATGATAAGAAGCTAAAATCAAATCTGGTTCCCAATTTATATTTTTTATTTTAAGATTTATTGAGTTAACTAAAGCATCAACATATAATGGATCTGACTCATAGTGTGGAATAATTTTTAAAGATGGCTGCCATCTAATATTCATTAAAGTCCTATATACTTCGTCACAAACAGTTGCTGTAGTTGCTGCCGCATATTGAGGATAAAGGGGTAAAATTATAAGATTTTCACAACCTTCTTCATTTAATTTTTTTATTTTACTTTTAATACTTGGATTGCCGTATCTCATGGCAAAATCTATAATCAAATTTTCATTGGTAAAAGATTTTGAAAGTTTTTCAGCTTGTTTTTTGGTGTAATATAGTAATGGAGACATGTTTTCTTCTTTCATCCATATTTCTTTATAAGCCCTAGCACTTTTTGAAGGCCTAAAATTAAGAATAAAAAGATTAAGTATAACTTGCCAGATTATTGGGTTTACCTCAATTACTCTTCTATCTGACAGAAACTCTTTTAGATATTTTCTAACATCTAACCAATTTGTAGAATCTGGGGTTCCCAAATTAACTATTAAAACCCCTGTTTTTCCATATTTTATTTCAGGATGTTTTTCCATTATTTAAAATCCCTAACTGTTTTTACCAATTCTTCTACCATATCAATTTTTGTTTCTGGCAAAATACCATGTCCGAGATTAAATACATAAGGGTGATCTTTAAAAATTTGAAGATATTTTATTACTTCTATTCTCAGATTTTCTTTATCAGTTAAAAGTATTTTTGGATCTAGCCCACCTTGTACTGGTATTTTTATTTCATTAATTATTTTATTAGGATCAACATTATAATCAATGTTTACCATATCAGGTTTTACAACTTCACAAAAATTCTTATAATCTTTTATTCCTCTAGGAAAACAGGTAACAGGTACATCTAGTTTCTTAACGTGTTGTACAAGATTAAGAGTTGGTTCATAAATAAATTCAGAAATATTATCTTCTAATAATCCTGCCCAACTGTCAAAAATTTGTATTATGCTTGCTCCTGCTTTAATTTGATTTTCAATATGAATTTTAAGAAATTTCTCAATTATAGATAATAATTTTCTTATAAATATTTTATCATTAAAGATTTCTTTGGAAAGATTTTTTTTTGGTGACATTTTATTAATCATATAAATCAAGATTGTCCAAGGCGCTCCCACAAAACCAATTATATCTTTATTTTTACATATGGGGTTAGAAGATACATTAGATATAGATTTATAAACCGAATTTAATTTTTTACTAAATTCATCTTTGCTTACATTTTCAATTAAATCTAAATCTAATTTACCTAATTTAGGACCTAAACCTTTTTCAAATTTAACTTCTTGACCCAAACCATATGGTAACATTAAAATATCTGAAAAAATTATTGCAGCATCAAAATTAAATCTTTTAATTGGTTGTATTGTTATTTCTGACGATAAACTTTCATTTAAACATAATTTAATGAAATCAGAGTTTTTAGCTCTAATTTCTCTAAACTCAGGAAGATATCTTCCAGCCTGTCTCATAATCCACAAAGGTTTTGATTTTGTATTTTTATTAATTATGCAGTCTTGGATAGGAGTCATATAGTAATTATATATAATCTTTAGTTGTTGTTTTATATCCTGTTAATATAAGGTATAAATAATTTTTAACATTTTACCCACTAAATACTAACAGATAAAAATAATAAAAAATTAAGACAAATAGCCTCTTTTTATTAAGTTTTAGGTTAAATAAATAATTGTGTATATTAATTATTAAGATGTTTATTTATGTTAACAAAATAAAAGTTATTCAGGTAAAAAAAAAATGAAAATAGTTATTAATATTAAACTTCTTTAATAAGTTGTTATAAACATTTTATACATGAATATTAAACACGATATTTATTTAATTTCAGATTCAACCGGAGAGACAATTGATAGAATTTTTTTAGCATTAAAAGCACAATTTTTAAATTTTAAATATAGTAATCATCAGTTTTCATTTACAAGAACAGAAAATCAAATCCAAAAGATATTAGAAATGGCTAACAAACAAAAAAAACCAATAATTCTTTATACAATTGTTGATGATAAACTTGCTAAATATTTAGAAGAAAAAAGTAAAAAATATAATATCCCCTGTTTTAGTATTCTTGGGGATTTAATTTTAAACTTTTCTAAATTATTAAAGCAAAGGGCCTCACATATTCAAAGTGGACAGCATACATTAGAAGAACATGATAAAAGAATAGAAGCAATTCAATTTACAATGAACCATGATGATGGAAATATGGTCCAAGATTTAGAAAAATCAGATATAATTTTACTCGGTGTTAGTAGAACCAGTAAAACACCTACATCCATATATTTAGCGAATAAAGGATTTAAAACTTCAAATATTCCATTAATTAATGAAAATTCAATACCAGATTTTTTAAAAAAAAAACCAAAATTAAAATGCGTAATTGGTTTAACTGTTGAGCCAGGAAGATTAGTTGATGTAAGAAAAAATAGAATGACAGCATTAAAAGAAGAACACGGAACTGATTATACAAATATTGAAAAAATTGAAACAGAAACAATAAAGGCGAAAGAAACATTTAAAAAATACCAGTGGCCAGTTATAGATGTAACTAGAAAATCAGTAGAAGAAATTGCAGCATCTATAATTAAAATATATGAAATAAAAAATCAAAATGTATAAAGTTATTCTTGCATCTAACAGCAAAGTAAGAAAGAATATTTTAGAAAATAACGGAGTAGAATGTAAAGTTTTTCCGTCCAATGTTGATGAAGAGCCAGTCAAAAAAAGTTTGATTAAAAACAAAGCTAATCCTGAGTTAATATCTAAGAATTTAGCAGAACTTAAAGCAAACAAAATAAGCTTAAAATTAAAAAATGAAATCGTTATTGGTGCTGACAGTGTTATAGATTTAAGTGGCGAATTAGTTTCTAAACCTAAAAATAGAGACGAAGCATTAAAAATATTAAAAAAATTAAATGGAAAAACTCATTATTTAATAAGTTCAGTTTGTATTTCAAAAAATGGATCAATGATTTGGAACTATACTGATAGAGCCGCTTTAACAATGAAAGATATGAATGAACAACAGCTCAAGGAATATCTATCTAAAATTACAGACGATGCTCTATATGCTTATAATGTTTACCAAATTGAGGGAGAGGGCAAATCTTTATTTTCAAATATAGATGGCGATAAAGACACAATTATGGGCTTGCCAGTTAAGAAAATTAAGGATTATCTAGAAAATTACAAATGAGAAAATATTTAGTTATTGGTAATCCTATAGATCACACTCTTTCACCAAAGCTTCATAATTATTGGATTAAAAAACAAAAAATCGATGCCGAATATGATAAAAAGAAAATTAGCCAAAATGACATTGAATCTATAATTTTTGAAATTAAAAATGAAAAATTAAATGGCCTAAATGTAACTATTCCATTCAAGAAAACAGTTATTCCGTTTTTAGACAAACTTACCCCTGAAGCAGATAAATCTAAATCTGTTAATACAATTTATTTACAAAATGGAAAAGTAGTTGGGCATAATACTGATATATCAGGTTTCGAACTCGGAATAAAATATTGTAAATATGATATTAAAAATAAAGTCGTTTTAATATTGGGCGCCGGGGGAGTGGTTTCTTCAATAATAATAGCATTGAAAAAACTGCAAGTTTCAAAAATAATTGTAAGTAACAGAACAAAAAGTAAAGCAGAAGATTTAAAAAAAATTTTTAATGAAATAGAAATTGTTGAATGGGGCGTGACACCAAATTTTGATATGGTAGTTAATGCTACAAGCATAGGCCTTAATAATGAAGATGGAATTAAATTGAATTACACTGAAATAGGTCATGGTAAATTTTTTTATGATGTTATTTATAATCCTAGAGAGACAATTTTTTTAAAAAGAGCAAAGCTTTTTGGCAACAAAACAGAAAATGGTAAAATGATGTTTATTTATCAAGCACATCAATCGTTTGCTATTTGGCACAAGATGCTTCCGGACATAGATGATGAAACTATAACTTTATTGGATAAATGATTAAAATTGGAATTATTGGTGATATAGGATCTGGGAAAAGTTTTGTTGCTAGGCAATTTGGCTATCCAGTTTTTGATGCTGATAAAGAAGTAACCAAAATATATAAGAAGGATAAAAATTGTTTTAATAAATTAAAAAAAAAATTACCAAAATATATTACTGATTTCCCTGTAAAGAAAAAACAACTTAAAACTGCAGTATTAAAAGATAGAAAAAATATTAAAAAGATAGAAAAAATAATTCACCCAAAAGTAAAAAAAAATATAAAAAAATTTATACAAATAAATAAGAAAAAAAGATTATTAATTTTTGATATTCCCTTATTATTAGAAAAAAAAAGTTTTAAAAAAAATTATATTTTGATTTTTGTTGATGCAAAACAAAAAGATATAAAAAAAAGACTTGAAAAAAGAAAAGGATTTAATAAGAAAATATTTAATACACTTAAAAAATCACAACTTCCTTTAGAAATTAAAAAAAAAAAGTCTAATTATTTAATTAAAAATGATTTTAATAAGTTAAATCTTAAAAAACGTGTTAAAATATTAATAAAAAAAATTCTAAACAAGCAATGAAAGAAGTAGTACTTGACACTGAGACAACTGGATTATCAGTAAAAGAAGGGCATAGAATAGTAGAAATAGGGTGCCTAGAATTAGATAATTTAATACCAACACAAAATAAATTTCACTGTTATTTAAATCCGGATAGAAAAGTTTCTGAAAAAGCTTTAGAAATTCATGGTTATACAGATAATTTTTTATCGGATAAAAAAAAGTTTGTTGAGTTAGCAGATGATTTTCTTTTATTCATAAAAGATAAAAAACTTATTATACACAATGCAGAGTTTGATATAGCTCATTTAAATAATGAGCTAAAAATTGCCGGAAAAGAAGAAATTAATATGGAAAATGTAATTGATACTCTTCAGTTGGCAAGAGAAAAATTTCCAGGTTCAACAATTAGTCTCGATGCTCTTTGCAAAAGATACAAAATAGATAATTCTAGAAGAAAAAAGCATTCAGCATTAATTGACTGTGAGTTATTATCTAAAGTTTATATTAATTTAGTTGATCAAAAGGAGCCTACTTTAAATTTTGTTTCAAACAATAAAAATTATAGTGAAAAATCAATCACTAAAACTAACAGTTATTATAAAAAAGTAGTTGAACCAACTTTTGAAGAAATTAAAATCCATAAAGAATATTTAAAAAATAATTTAAAAAAAAACTTTTTTAATTAAATTTTTGATTATATAAATTTTCGAAGTCTATTTTTTTTTCTATTTTGACACCAGGATAACCAGAGTCGCTTAATAAATTAATAAAAGCTTTTTCTAAATTTTTATAAATTTTATTTTGTACATCACACAAAATAATTTTTTCTATTTCTTTCCTGTCATCAATTTTTTCATCAACTTTGACTATTGACGTATATGTTATTTCAAAAAAAGATTTATTTTGTGATTCATTTTTATCTTTATATGTAAGTTTAGTATTAACTTCGATAAACCTATTTTTTAATGGCTTTGATGAAATTTCAATATTTAAATTGTAATTTTTTAAATTTTCTTTGACATGTAGATATGTCTCTAAATCCTTAGTTTCACTTGATAAATCTTTTATAAATTCTGCGAATATTTTAAATTTTTCTTGCATAAAAAAGTATATTATTTTTTGTCATCTATATCTTCATATTCTCCTTCAATAAAGTTTTTATTATTTTTTTTTTTATTTATTGAAACTTTTTTTAAAAACATTTTTCTTGTCCATGGAAAAATTATTAGAAGACCAATTATATCTGTTAAAAATCCTGGCAAGATCATTAAAATAGCAGCGAAGGCTAGAGCTGCACCTGAAATTATCTCATAAATTGGCAATTCATTTTTCACAATCTGACCAACTGCAGATCTCAAAGTATTTAAACCTTCATATTTAGCATAATAGAGACCAACTATAGCTGTTATAAAAATAAGAGAAATTGTATTAAAAGCTCCTATTTGAGATCCTATCTTTATAAAAAGATAAATTTCTATGATTGGAACCAATAAAATAACTAATAAAACTGAGTTCATTTGTCTTTAATCTAATTTGCCAGTTGAAATTAAGCAACATAGTAAATATTATTTACTTATGAATTATAGTTTTGAATACATCGATATAATACTTTTAGCAATGATTGCTGGGTTTATTTTTCTTAGATTAAGGGGAATTTTGGGAAAAAAAACAGGACATGAAGAGAATTTGGGAGCTACTTTCCCACAAGATTTTTCAGTAAAAAAAGAAGAACTTAAAAAGATAGATGAAGATAATTTTGATGAAAAAGCAAAGGCTGATTTTTTAAAAGGTGCTAAAATCGCTTACGAAAATATAATTACTAGTTTCTCTTCTGGAGACCTTAAAAACATAAAAAATATATTAGATAAAAAAATATTTACTGAATTTAATAATTCAATAAAAGAAAGAAAAAACGATGGCTTAATCTCCGAGACAACTTTTATTGGCATAAACTCTGCTGACATTAAAAATTATTCCCAAAAAAATAATATATTTGAAGTAACAGTTGATTTTGTTAGTGAAATAATTTCTTGTGTTAAAGATAAAAATCAAAAAATTATTTCTGGTGACCCAGAAAAAATAAAAAAAGTACATGATACTTGGAAATTTTCTAGGGATGTTAAATCATTTAATCCAAATTGGCTCTTAATAGATACACAAGCGTAATTGATTAAAAAAATTACAGACAAAGACAAAAAAGATTGGCTAGATTTTCTTAAAAGTAATGAAAAAATACAAAATAAAGATATTTCAAATATAAAAGAAAAAAAAATTTTCAAAGAAAAATTTATAGACTTGCATGGTTATTCTTTAGAACAAGCTAATAAAATAATTTATAATTTTATTTTAAGTTCTTATAAAAACGGTATAGAAAAAATTACTGTAATTACAGGAAAAGGATCTAGATCGAAAAATATAAATAATCCATATCAGTCGTCAAGTTTGAGTATTTTAAAATATTCTGTACCAGAATATATAAATTCAAACTCAGAATTACTAAAGGTTATAAAATCAATGAATGAGGATGATATTAAAAGTATTTCTAAAGGAAGTTTTGTTATAAACTTGAAGAAATTTAAAGAATAAATTTTGATAAATCTGTATCTTTGACTAGATCACCTAGATTAGTTTCTACATAATTTTTATCAATAATTATTTTTTCTCCACCCCTGTCAGTTGCTGTGAAACTAATTTCATCCAAAACTCTTTCAATGATTGTGTGCAGTCTTCTTGCTCCAATATTTTCAACTTTAGAATTTACTTCGTAAGCTAAGTTAGCGATCATATCTATACCGTTTTCCGAAAATTCTAAATCAACATTTTCAGTTTTCAATAATGCTTTATATTGTTTGATTAAACTATTGTCCGGTTCTTTTAGAATTCTTTTAAAATCATCACTGTTTAATGCATCCAACTCAACTCTAATTGGCAATCTACCTTGAAGTTCTGGAAGTAAATCTGATGGTTTAGCTAACTGAAAAGCACCTGATGCAATAAACAAAATATGATCTGTTTTTATTGTTCCATACTTTGTGCTAACAGTTGTTCCCTCAATTAGTGGAAGTAAGTCTCTCTGTACACCTTCTCTTGAAACATCTCCACCAACACGATCAGTTCTAGCTGAAATTTTATCTATTTCATCTAAAAATACTATTCCATTATTTTCAGTAGAATCTTTTGCTGCTTTTACAATTTTATCTTGTTCTATTAATTTATCTGATTCTTCATTAATTAGAATTTCATGAGATTCTTTAACTGACATTTTTTTCTTTTTAGCTTTTCCTCCCATTGATTTTCCTAACATTTCCGAAATGTTGATCATGCCAACGTTTGCTCCTGGCATTCCAGGAATTTCAAATTGTGGCATTTGTCCTGTTTCGTTAATATCCACCTCAATCTCATTGTTATCTAAATCTCCATTTCTTAATCTTTTTCTAAAACTTTCTTTTGTAGCAACACTCGCTTTATTACCGACTAAGGCATCTAAAACCCTTTCCTCTGCCAACTTTTGTGCTTTTGCATGTACTTCTTTTCTTTTTTTTACTTTTTCCATTGCAATAGCAATTTCTAAAAGATCTCTAATTATTTGTTCAACATCTCTTCCAACATAACCAACTTCAGTAAATCTAGTTGCTTCAACTTTGACAAATGGAGCTTCTGCTAATTTTGAAAGTCTTCTTGATATTTCTGTTTTTCCAACACCTGTTGGTCCCATCATTAAAATATTTTTAGGCAAAACTTCATCTTTCATATCACCCGTTAAAGCTTGTCTTCTCCATCTATTTCTTAAGGCTATTGCTACAGCTCTTTTTGCATTTTTTTGTCCAACTACAAATCTATCTAATTCAGAAACAATTTCTCTTGGTGACAAAGAGTTCAGAATTTCTTTTTTATCAGATTTATCTTTAGGTTTAAAAGTTGTGACGTTTGAGTTTTCCATTATATTTTTTCAATTTTTATGTTGTCGTTTGTAAATACACAAATCTCCGAAGCAACTTTAATTGCCTTCTTAGCCACTTCTTCTGCAGAAAGTTTGGTATCCATTAAAACCTTTGCTGAAGCTAATGCGTAATTTCCCCCAGAACCAATTCCTATTACATCTCCTTCAGGCTCAAGAACATCACCAGTTCCAGAAATTATAAAGCTTTTTTCTTTATCTCCAACAGCCATTAGAGCTTCTAATCTTCTTAAATATTTATCAGTTCTCCAATCTTTAGCCAATTCTACTGCTGCTCTTGAAAGGTTTCCTGCATGTTTTTCTAATTTAGACTCTAGTCTTTCAAATAAAGTTAGAGCATCTGCAGTAGAACCTGCAAAACCTGCTATCACGTTTCTTTTCTCAATTTTTCTAACTTTATTAGCTGTACTTTTGATAACAGTATTACCCATACTTACTTGTCCATCACTAGCAACTACTGTTTCATTGTTTTTTCTTATTAATACTATTGTTGTCATACCTTATAAATGGATACTAAATTCAATAGTTCAAGCCCAGGACTAGTATTATTGCCATAATTCAATAATAGATATATACCTTTTTTAAATTATGAAGAGGAAAGCAAAAATAAGCAGGAAAACTAAAGAGACCAGTATCATTGTTGATTTAAACATTGATGGCAAAGGTAAGTATAAAGTTGACACAGGCATAGGATTTTTAAATCATATGCTTGAGCAATTATCAAAGCACTCTTCTATGGATATGAATATTAAAGCCAAAGGAGATACTCATATTGATTTACATCATACGACAGAGGACACAGGTATAGCTATTGGTGAGTGTTTAAAAAAGGCTTCAAAGAAATTTGTAGGAATTAAAAGATACGCTCATGCAATGATACCAATGGACGAAACATTAACTCGTGTCGCCATTGATGTTTCAAACAGACCATATTTAATTTGGAATGTTAAACTTAAAGTAGAGAAACTTGGCGAAATGGATACAGAGCTATTCAAAGAATGGTTCCAAGCATTTTCTCAAGCAGCCGGAATTACTTTACATGTTGAAAATATTTATGGTGATAATAGCCACCACATTATAGAATCTTGTTTTAAAGGTTTGGCAAGATCATTGAGAGTTGCATTGGAGATGGATCCGAGGAATAAAAATACAATTCCTTCTACAAAAGGTTCTTTATAAGTTTAATGAACATCACAATTGTTGACTATAATTCGGGCAATATTAGCTCTGTAATAAACTCCTTTAAGGAAGTTGCCAAAGATAAAGTACATATCGAAGTAACCTCAGATTTAAATAAGATTAAATTAAGTGATAAAGTGGTTTTACCAGGGCAGGGTTCGTTTAAGAGTTGTGTTGACGCTTTAAGCAATATCAATGGTTTAGTAGATACTTTAAATGAATTCGTAATTATCAACAAAAAACCGCTTCTTGGAATATGTGTTGGTTTACAAATGTTTGCAGATATTGGTTACGAGGAAACAGAAACAAAAGGTTTAGGCTGGATATCAGGCAAGGTGTCAAAAATAGATAATCAAAATGGCAAATATAAACTTCCACATATTGGTTGGAACCAATTAAAAATTGTCAAGGAAAGTAAAATTTTTAAAGGTATTGAAAATAATTCACACATGTATTTTGTTCACAGTTATGAAATTATTCCTGAGGATAAAAGTGTAGTATCAGCAACCACTGATTATTCATCAAGTATTGTTTGTTCAGTTGAGAAAGAAAATATTTTTGGAACTCAATTTCACCCAGAAAAAAGTGATAAAATAGGGCTTAGAATAATTAATAATTTTATAAACTTATAAGAAAAAATGAAAATATTTCCCGCAATAGATATTAAAGATAAAAAATGTGTGAGGTTAATCAAAGGAGATTTTGATAATAAAACTGAATATCGAATATCCCCAGTTGAACAGGCTGGTAAATATAAAGATTATGGTTTTATAAATTTACATATTGTCGATTTAGATGGAGCGCTAACTGGTGAAACAATTAATTTAGATGTTATTCAAGAAATAGTTAAGAAATTTGATTTAAAAATTGAAGTAGGGGGTGGAGTTAGAAGTATTGATAGTATTCAAAAATATACCGATGCTGGTGTTGAAAAAGTAATTTTGGGAAGTGCAGCTATAAAAGATAAAAATTTTTTAAAAGAAGCTTGTGAAAAATTTCCTAATAAAATTGCATTAGGTCTCGATGCTAAAGATGGATATTTGTCAGTATCTGGTTGGAAGGAAAATTCCAATATTTTAACTTTAGATTATTTGAAAGAAGTAAATGGCTATGGTGCCACTAGGTTGATTTATACAGATATTAACCGTGATGGAACCAAACAAAGCCCAAATTTTGAGGAAACTCAAAAAGTAGCTGATACGTCTATTTGTCCAGTGATAATTTCTGGTGGTGTATCTTCAATTGATGATATTAAAAAAGCAAAGAGTTTAAAAAATATTGAGGGCATAATAGTTGGCAAAGCTATTTACGATGGTGACATTAAATTAGATGAATTAGTAAAAGAAATAGATGCTTAAAAATAGAATAATACCTTGTTTAGATGTTAAAAATGGTCGTATAGTTAAAGGAATCAACTTTGTTGATTTAAAGGATGCGGGTGATCCCGTTGAACAAGCTAAAATTTACTCTGATGGCGGTGCAGATGAAATTTGTTTTTTAGATATTACCGCTTCAAATGAAAATAGAGATATAATTTATGATGTAGTTGCAAAAACATCTAAGAAATGCTTTGTTCCTTTAACTGTTGGTGGTGGCGTTAGAAGCGTTGATGATATTAATAAATTATTAAACTGTGGTGCAGATAAAGTTTCTATAAACACTGCTGCAGTTCAAAATCCTGAAGTTGTTTTGGATAGCTCAAAAAAGTTTGGTTCCCAATGTATTGTGGTTGCTATAGATGCTAAAAAAAATGAAAATAAATGGGAAATTTTCACTCACGGTGGTAGAAACAATACAGGTATTGATGCAATAGAATTTGCAAAAAAAATGGAGTTAAGTGGAGCAGGAGAATTATTGGTTACATCAATGGATAGAGATGGAACGCAAGTGGGTTATGATATTGATTTAATGTCTAAGATATCATCAAAAGTAAATATTCCAGTAATTGCTTCAGGTGGAGTGGGTAACTTAGATCATTTAGTTGATGGAATAAAACTAGGGAAAGCTAGTGCAGTTTTAGCCGCATCTATATTTCACTATGGTAAATTTTCTGTTAAAGATGCTAAGGAATATTTAAACTCGAAAGGAATTCCAGTTAGGATTTAGTATGCTTAATACATTAGAAAGCTTATTTAAACTTGCAAGAGATAGAAAAAATAAACCTGTTGAGGGTTCTTACACAAACAAACTTTTAAAAGACAAGTCTTTAAGTAAACAGAAAATTTTAGAAGAGATTAATGAATTGATTGAAGCAGTAGAAAAAAATTCAAACAAAATCCATGAAGCTGCTGATGTGTTTTATCATTTGATAATGTATTTAGAGGCAAATGATGTTAAAATCGAAGATGTAATGGGGGAATTAAATAAAAGAAAAAAATGAGTTACGACGATAACAATATTTTTGCAAAGATATTAAGAGGAGAAATTCCTTGTAAAAAAATCTATGAAGATGATTTTGTTTTATCATTTTATGATATAAATCCTCAAAAAAAAATTCATGCACTTGTAATACCAAAAGGTAAATATATTGATCTTGATGATTTTAGTCAGAATGCATCTTCTGAGGAAATAGTTGGTTTTTTAAAAGGAATAAATTTAGTTGCAAAAAAATTGGGAATTTCTGTAGATACAGGTAAAGGATATAGAGCCTTAGCTAATATAAGTGAGGATGGAGGACAGGAAGTTCCCCATTTTCATTTTCATCTATTTGGTGGTGAAAAAGTTGGAAAAATGGTTGTGTGAATAATCAGGTTAAAAGAAATTATCTTGAAATTAATTCTATAACTGAATTAGTTGAAGCAAACAAACCATTTGATAATCTATTTTTAGAAAAAGTCAGCTCACCAGACTTTCAACTAAATAAGTTTTTTTATAAACAAATAGGCAAAAATCATAAATGGACAGACAGGCTAGTTTGGGACGATAATATTTGGATAAATTACTTAAATTTACCAGGTGTTAGTACTTATGTTTTAAAACAAGACAAAGAACTTATAGGTTATTTTGAAAAAAATTTTCATAAAAAAAAACTAGAGTGTGAGATTGCTTATTTTGGTATCCTGGAAGAATATTATGGAAAAAAAATAGGCAGATATTTATTATCAGAAGCTATTAAAAAATCCTTTGAAAATGGGTCAAAAAGAGTATGGGTACACACTTGTTCTTTAGATCATAAACATGCTTTAAATAATTATCTTTCTAGAGGAATGAAAGTTTTTCAAACTGAAACTATAAATATTTAGTTAATGTTGTTTGGGTAGTCTGAACAATTTTTCATTTATTTCAGTATTTTTTTTAATATTAAAAATGTAAGTAATAACAAGATTTTGATAAATATCTTCCGTTTGCCAACCAATCAAGTCATAAGAATTTTTATCAAAAAAAATGTTAATTTGATTGCCATTATTTTCTAAATAAAAAATATAATATTTTTCATCAATTAATTTTGCCTCCATTTTACTTAATTTATTTAATAATAATTTTTTATTTAAAATTAATTCTAATGGAGTTTGTTCTAGTGGATATAAAAAATATTCTTTACCTTTTCTATTTTTAATTACTAATGAACTTCCATTAGATACTAATTGCTTTTTTTTTAAATTATTATAACTGCAATATATTTTTTTTGGATATTTGATAATGCAGTTTCCTTCTTCAGTTTTATCATTTATATTTTGTTTAAAATCAAAACTAATATTATCAATTTTTTTAAAATTATTTATTATTTTAACTTTATTTGACCCGTAAGAATAACTAAATAAATTTAATAAAAAAAAAATAAATATTATTTTTTTTTTCATTTTAAAACTTCTCTTTTGCCCACATGATTTGCTTTACTCACTTCACCATTTGCTTCCATCATATCAATTATTCTAGCTGCACGGTTATATCCTATTTGTAATTTTCGCTGTAAAAATGAAGTTGATGCTTTACCTTCTGATTTAATTAAATCTAATGCCGCGTTATATAATTCATCTTGATTCTCATTATTTAATGAATTTTGACCTATTTCTTTTTCATCAGCAAAACTTAAAATTTCATCAACATAATCTGGCTCAGCTTGAGATCTTAAATAGTCATTTATTTTCTCAATTTCATTTTCTAAAACAAATGGTGCATGAATTCTAACTATTTTATTTGCTGAAGACATATAAAGCATATCTCCTTTGCCAAGCAATTGTTCCGCACCTTGCTCACCCAATATAGTCCTACTATCAATTTTTGATGTAACTTGGAAAGATATTCTAGTAGGAAAATTTGCTTTAATTGTTCCTGTTATTACGTCAACACTTGGTCTTTGGGTAGCCATAATTATGTGTATTCCCGCAGCTCTAGCCATTTGAGATAATTTTTGAATATAGCTCTCGATTTCTTTGCCTGCTACAAGCATAAGATCTGACATTTCATCAACCATTACTACAATATATGGCATTGGAAGTTTATGCTTTGAATTATATCCATCAATATTTTTGACTCCAACTTTAGTCATAAGCCTATATCTACTTTCCATTTCTTTAACGACCCAACCTAAAACAGAAGCTGCTCTTTTAGCTTCCGTTATTACTGGGCACAAAAGATGAGGAATACCTTCATAGGTAGATAGTTCTAACATCTTTGGATCTATCATGATAAATTTACATTTATCTGGCTTATGTTTGTAAAGTAGAGATAAAATCAATGTATTTATACAAACAGATTTTCCTGAACCAGTGGTTCCAGCAATTAATAAATGAGGCATAGAACTTAAGTCACCAACTATTGGAATTCCTGATATACTTTTTCCAAGTGCTATAGGTAGCTTTATTTCTTTCTTAGAAAAGTTAGGACTTGAAATAATTTCACTTAAATAAACATTTTCTCTAGAGGTGTTTGGAAGCTCTATACCTATTTTACTACTACCTGGTATTGTTGAAATTCTTGCTGATTCAGAACTTGTATTTCTTGCGATGTCTTCTGATAGATTTATTATTTTAGAAACTTTAATTCCAGCCGCAGGTTCAAATTCATTTAGAGTAACAACGGGTCCTCTACTAACTTTTTTAATTTCACCCTCAACACCAAAATCTAAAAGTATTTTTTCTAGAGTTTTCTTGTCAATAGTGTCTTCGCTTAAATTTTTCTCTCTTTCAGATTTTGTTGGCTTTTTTAAAAAATCAATAGAGGGTAATTTGAATATATTTTTACTTACACTTTCAGTATTTTTAGAGCTAAATGGCAAATTTTCTTGAATTGGCTTTTGAATATTTTCTATTGTCTCATCAGTATAATCTTGGATAATATTATTTATTTTTTTATCTTTAGATACAAGTTCTTTAAATTTTAAAAAAATAGTTTTTAAAAGTTTTAAAAAGTATTTTAAATTAAAATTAATACTAATTAAAAAAATACTAATTATTAAAAGTAAAATTAAATAAAATGAAACAATGCTGTTTAAGCTAATTAAATTAGATAAAAAGGTATCCTGTAAGAAGATTCCAATAAATCCGCCATTTCCATTTATAGTAAGCTGAAATGAGTCTGGATAAAATGATGTAAAGAACAGCGAACCAAGAATACTATATACAATAGAATAAAATATATTTTCAAAAATAATTAAAAAATTTTTATTTTTTATTAAGTTAATTCCTGTAAAAAAAATTGTAATTGAGATTAAATATGAAACTACTCCTATTGATTGAAAAAAAATATCAGATGTATAACTTCCTCTAAAACCTAAAATATTTTTTATTTCAGTATTTTCTGTAAATATAAAATTTGGATCCTCAGGAGAATAGCTTATAAATGCCAAAAATAATAATATAGAACCGCAAATAAAGAAAATTCCAATTATTTCAGCAACTCTTTTTATAGCAAAATCAAGGGTTTTTTTACTTAAATCTTTTATATTCATTTTTTAAAGAATCTAGTTTGTAACTTTGTATCATTTAATATTTATTGTTAAAATTAAAATTTAATTATGAATGTATGTTTAATTGGCCATGGTATACCTTGCTTGATACTAGCAAACGTTTTACTTAACAAAAATATTAAAATATCTATATTTGATGAAGCTAAAAGTAAAAAAAAGTTTGAAACAAGAACATTAGGCATAACAAAAAAAAACATTAATTTTTTAAAAAATGAAAAAATAAATTTAAAAAATAATGCATGGTTTATAAATAATATTAAAATTTTTAATGGTTCAAAAAATGATAAAGAAATTCTTAATTTTGGTCCGGTTAAAGATAAACTTTTTTCTATTATTAAATATAATAAATTTAATAATTTACTTGAAAAAAATATTAAAAAAAAAAAATTTATTAAATATATAAAAAAAAATAAATCAACTTTTTACGATTCGATACTTAATAATAAAAATAATTATGATTTAATAATAAATTTTGAGTCAAAAAATAAAATTTCTAAAGAATTATTCTTTAGAAAACAGTTAAAGAATTACAATAGTCTAGCTTATACCACTATAATTAATCATCAGAAATGTGATAATAGAATTGCTCATCAAATATTTACAAAATTAGGCCCAGTAGCATTTTTGCCATGTTCTGAAAAAGAAACTTCAATTGTTTTTTCAATGCTTAAAAATGATAAAAATATTAAAGAAGATGAAATTTTAGAACTAATAAAAAAATATAACAAAAAATATTTGATAAAATCATTTTCAAAAATTGAAAAATTTAATTTAAAAAGCTCTTTATTAAAGAATTATTATAACAAAAATATTTTATGTTTTGGAGACAGCATTCATAAAATTCATCCTCTTGCCGGTCAAGGACTTAATATGACTATAAGAGATATAAGCATATTATCAGAGTTAATAGACAAAAGAAAAGAGCTAGGGCTTAGTTTAGATAAATCAATTTTTAAAGATTTCGAAAGTAAAACTAAACATTACAATTATTTATTTGCAAGTGGTATCGATTTTATTTATGAATTTTTTAAATTAGATAATAAATTTAATAATAATTATTCAAATAAAATATTTAATTTTTTAGAAAATAATTCATTGTTTAAAAAATATTCTATAAATTTTGCTGATAAAGGATTAATTTAATTACTGAATAGTTTTATTATTAAAATTATTAAAACCATAGGTAGATAATATTAATTCTAATTTTTTTTTTCTTTCATTTAAATTAATTGTTTCTAATAAAATTTGTTTTTCCTCTAAAGAAAAAGGTGATGCCATAGCCAAAGTATTTATTGTTTGGTTTAAACTTTGTTTTTCTAATTCTTTCCAATTAATGTTATAACCCTCTTTAATAAACAATGGTTTTAAGTTTTTGAATATAAGTTTTAAGTCTGAAAATTTAATTTCTTCTTTTTTTTCATCTAAATCGTTGACAAAATCATCAAAATTTACTTTACATTTTCTATACAATTTTTGATGATTTAGTTCTTCTGAAATTTTAAACCTACTTATACCAGCCAAAATAATTAGATACCTTCCGTCTTCCGTTTCATTAAAGCTTGTTATTTTACCAGCACAACCAATATTATAAAGTAATGGAATTGATTGAGAAGAATTCTTAGGCTGTATCATGCCAATTATTCTATTTCCTTTCATAGCATCGTCTATCATTTCTATATACCTTGGCTCAAAAATGTTTAATGGTACTGTGGTATTTGGAAAAAGTATAAAGTTTGATAATGGAAAAACTGGAATTTCTTTTGGTAAATTATTAGTTAATATATTCATACAATATTGAATTTATAAAATATTTTTAATATTGTCACACTAATTTAAATTAAAACTTAAATTTAATTTCTATTTTAACTATTGCTTGTAATTATAAAAACCTCTATTTATAATTACTTTTTAACAGGCGGGCATAGCTCAGTGGTAGAGCGTCTCGTTGCCAACGAGAAGGTCGTGGGTTCAAGTCCCATTGCCCGCTCCAATATTTGGAGGATAATATGACTGATTTGGCAAATAAAAAATGTATTCCTTGTGAAGGTGGTATTCCGAGTTTTGATCTGACCGAAATTCACAAGTATTTAAAAAAGGTTGATGGATGGGATGTCAAATCTGATGATGAAAAAACATATTATTTAATTAAACAATTTAAATTTAATAATTTTTTAGAAAGTCAGAATTTTATAAATAAAGTTGGAAACCTTGCAGAAAAGGAAGGACATCATCCTGATATTTGGTTTGGATGGGGATATGCTAAAATAAAAATTTTTACTCATTCAATAAATGGTTTGCATGAAAGTGATTTTGTTCTTGCTGCAAAAATTGACCAAATTTCTAGTGCCGAAAATGTCTAGTTTTTGAAAAAACTAAAATTGTATTTGTTCTATTTGCAAATTTAATTATCTCTTTATCTCTAATTGATCCAGAAGGCTGGATAATTGCAGATACACCTGACTGAATTAATTTTTCAATTCCATCAACAAATGGAAAAAAAGCATCTGAGGCTGCAATAATTTCATCATCTTCTTTTTCTTTGTAAAATTTTTTCATTTTTTTTATTGCTATTTCACAACTATCTAATCTACTAGATTGACCAGATCCTATGCCAATAGTTGTATCTTTATTTGCTAAAACAATTGCGTTTGACTTAACAAATCGACAAATATTAAATGCGAATAATAAATTTTTTAAAGTCTTATAGCTAGGCTTAATTTTGGAAACTACTTTAAAATTTGATTTTAAAAAAGAAAAGTTATCTGAGGTTTGTAATAAATAAGAATTGATATTTGAAGATATCAGATTTAAATTTATTTTATTTAAGGAACTAGAGTCTATAATTCTTAAATTTTTTTTATTTTTTAATATTTTTAATGCATCATTTTCTATTCCATTACAAACAATTATTTCTAAAAATATTTTTTTCATTTCTAAAGCTAAATTTTTTTTAATTTTAAAATTACATGAAACAACGCCTCCAAAAGCACTGATTGGATCACAATTAAGAGCTAATTTGTAACTTTTAACTTTGTTCTTATTTATAGATACACCGCAAGGATTTGAATGTTTAACAATAACAGTACCTATATTTTTAGGAAGAGATTTTGAAATTAGTAAAGCAGAAAAAATATCATTATAGTTGTTATAACTTAACGGTTTTCCATTTAATTGATTAATATCCAATTTTTTGTTGATAGAATAAATAGCTGCTTTTTGGTGTGGATTTTCGCCGTATCTTAACTCTTCAAATAAGTTTCCAAAAAAGATTTTTTTTTGAGGGAATAATTTTTTTGATTTAGAATTAAAATAATTTGTAATTAATCCATCATAATAGGCAGTTTCAGCAAATGCACTTTCTGACATTTTTTTTCTAAAACTTAAAGTAGTCTTACCTTTATTTAAATTTAGTTCTTCAATTAGCTCTTTGTATTGTTCAGGATTGGTTATTACAGTTACATAGTTATAATTTTTAGCAGCAGCACGAACCATTGCTGGACCGCCAATATCAATATTATCAATTATTTTATTATTATTTTTTGTATTTTCTAAAATCCTCTCAAATGGATAAAAATTTACGATTACAAGATCTATTTCCTTAAAGTTATTTTTTTTTAAATCTCTTGTATGAGATTTTTTTTTTCTAATACTTAATATACCAGCATGAATCTTGGGATGAAGTGTCTTTACTCTTCCACTTAGTATTTCTTTTGAACCTGTATATTTTGAAACTTCTAAACATTTATAGCCGAGTTTTTTAATTTTTTTAAAAGTACCACCTGAACTAATTATTCTAATATTATTTTTGGATAAAGTTTTTAAAATAATATTTAAATTTTTCTTATCAGAAACTGAAATTAAAGCTGTCTTTATTTTATCCATTAAATTTTAATTATTTTCCATATAATTTCTTGATCTTCATTGTGAGTCAATCCTGAAATAAATATATTTTGATTTTCAACAAAAGTGTTTTTTTTACCGAAATATAAACCAGTTTCAACATCAATTTTATAATCTTCACATAAAAATTTCCATCCTGAATTTTCTAACTCTATAAGAATTGATTTTTCATCTTGAGTTTTGGTTATTTTCGTTCCAGGTTCAAAATGAAATCTAATTTCAAAGTTTGATTTTTTAAATTTTTTCTTTTTGATTAATTTATCTGTTCCTATAAATTTATTTTCTTCAACAAAAAATTCTATTTTTCTTTCATGAATTATTCCATATTTTTTTAAGTATCCATCATGGGATCCAGAAATATTCCAATATTTTTTATCTGAGATAACTGATTTTTTTAATATTTTTAGTCCTTGATCAATTTTAAAAATACCATCTGAATCTTTTTTAAATTTACATGAAGATCTATTATCTATTACAACAGTAGAATGTGTTGCAGTTGATTTTGATATTGAGTTTAGTTGGTGTTTATAATTTTGAAAGTAACCACAGTTTGAAATTAATCGGCAATTATTAAAAAAAACTTCAAATGATAAAGCTCCTGATTGATAGTCGTTACTAAATTTTCTATCAGGAGAAGATCCTAGGTCAATTGAAAGAATAAAATTCTTATTTCTTAAAATGGCATACCCACCATATTCATTACTCTCACTTCTAAATTTATAGTTATGAAAACTTAAGTATTTATCAAAATCATTATTTTGGCTTATATGATTTCCATTGAATAATAGGTTTTGACCAGTATTTTGCCATAAAAAATTATAATTCTGCCCTAAATAAAAAACTATTTCATTTAAATATTCTGGTATTTCGTTTTGTGATTCTTTAAGCCACTCTCTTATTAAAATAAAATATTTTAAATAGAACACAAGCTGTCCCAAGCTTCTAGATTTTGGAAAACCCTGCACATCAAAAGAAAAGTTGATGATTTTCTTTAAAAGATTTAATCCATAATTCAAATATCTTTCATCTTTGTATGAAAGACCTGTTAATATAATTGAAGCACAACCAATCATTTTATCATTTACCCATTTAGATCGAGTTATTTCATTGATTAAATGATTTACTTGTTTTTTAATATTATTATTAAATTTTTCCTTATAAGATTGGTCACTATCATCATAGCTTAATCTTGAATTAGATATCCAGGCTATAATTCTTTTTGACAATGTGTCAATTTCCCAATTTTTAGAATTATATTTCTGATTTTTTTCTATCCAATTTAAAATTATTGACTGAGTAATTTTTTTTGATGATTTTAAATCTATTGTAAAGAGCCAAAAAAAACTATGGAGTTTTTTATAATCGGTTTCATTAATATCTTGGTTGCCCCATACAGAATTTAAGTAAAAATTTTCAATATTATTTTTCTTTTTCTCATATTTAATTAAACAATCGAGTAAATTAGAACTTGGTTTATATTCTAAAAGTTTATCATCAATTCTTGATATTTTTTTATTATAGATTTTCGAACTTAAATAAATTTTCCTTATTTGGCTTGAGGTATAATTAAAAAATTCACTTATAAAATTCAAAGAATTTTTTAAAATCATTAAGTTATACTAATTTTAAGGAATCAATATTTTTTTTTATGTCACCATTATTTTCTTTAAA